>JAIVGO010000128.1 GCA_020201525.1 Actinomycetota bacterium
ATGTTGTCTCGCGCGAGCGATACTTCTACCTGAACCGCGGTCTGGATGTCGCGCGTCACGTGCACCGCGTGCCGGTCTGCATCGGCTTCGATGCGCCGCGAATACCAATTGCCGACGGGCAGCGTCAGCAACCCTGCGACCGTGATGAACATCACGAGAAACGGGAGGGCGCGCACATCCGAAGCTCCCGAGATGCCGAGATAGCTTTTCACGGTCGCGCTCGACAAGAGCAGCCACATGACGACGACGCCGGCGACTGCCCCCAGCGCGCCGAAAGCGGTCCCCTTGACGACGTCGTTGTGCTTCACGTGACCGAACTCGTGCGCAACGACCAAGTCGACTTCCTTCGGCGTCGACTTGTCGAGCAGCGTGTCGTAGAGCACAACGCGCTTCGTCGATCCGAGGCCGGAGACATATGCGTTTTGGCGTGTCGTGCGGCGGCTCGCGTCGGCGATCACTACAGAGCCGATCCGTACGCCGGACTTCTCTCCGATCGCGACGATGCGCGCACGCAGTTCCGGTTCAACCGGCGTGAACTTGTTGAACAGCGGCTCGTACACGAGCGGCCACAGCATCGAAAGGACGAACGTAAGCACAACGGCGGCGCCAGCCGCAGCCACCGGCCAGCCGCGCGGCAACGTACGCGTGATCCAGAAAAACGCAAGCGCGACGATGACCGCCAAGACGGCTTGAAAGGCAAACCCTTTGACGAAATCCCCCAGAAACCCACCGGCATTGCGCGTGGACAAGCCCCAGGCGCGATCGAGCGCCTCGCGCGCAGCCCCGAACGGCAGATCGACGAGCGCGAGAATGAACGACACCGCTAGGGCGAGCACGATCGCTTGCAGCCACCAGCGCTGCCCTGCCGTCCGGTCCGCCAGCGATGCGAGGCGGCGCGTACCCCACGCGAGGCCGAGGACCAAGACCGCGGCGATTTGCGCTGCAAGAGCGAGAAACGAGAATGCGTATGCAGGCGCGCGATACCGGCGAGCGCGAGCGATGTCGTCCTTCGTGAAGTAGTCGGCGACCTTTACCCGCTCGGCACGCGACGTCGACGCTCCGGCCGCCGGCGAAACCACCCACAGCGCCCCGCCCAGCAAGGCACACGCAACGATCAGCCGTCGTCTTCTCACGCGTCCTTCTGACTGCTCCGGTAGGCGATCACTTCTACCTTTTCGAGCGTGACCATTCCTTCGCCGACCATCTCATCGAGAATCGGAATGATCTCTTCGATGCGCTGTTGTGTGTCGACGATTTCTATGAGGACGGGAAGATCCTCGCTCAGCCGCAAGATCCGCGCCGTGTGGATGCGTGAGTCGGCCCCGAATCCCTCGATGCCGCGAAACACCGTCGCGCCGGCAAGGCCTGCCTCGCGCACGCGCTCGACGATCGCTTGATACAGCGGTTTGCCGTGCCACGTGTCGGACTCTCCGATGAAGATCCGGAGCAGCCGTCCCTCGCCTTCGATCTTCATCTCACACGACCTTTCCCAGAGCGATTCCCGCGAGCACCGCGATGATTCCGGCGGCCGTGCTTCCCACGACGTTCGCCATCCCGATCAAGTATGCGCCGTCTTCCCACAACCGCACGGTTTCGAGCATGAGCGTCGAGAACGTTGTGTAGGCACCCAGGAATCCAATCGTGATTGCGGAACGGTACGACGGTGAGATCCGGAACCGCTCCGTGAGGATCGTGAAAAGAAACCCGAGCAGGAACGCCCCGGTGATATTGACCACAAAGGTGCCGAGAGGGAACGCGCCGTGGAAACGCCGCGACACCGAATTCTCGAAGCCGTACCGCGCGAGCGCTCCGGCAGCGCCGGCAATAGCGATCAACACCGTGGCGCGCACTTACGCGCTTTCCTCGACGATCTCGAGCGCCGTAGGCAAGCGGTCCTTGACGATCGACACGAGAGTCGGCGCGCCGACGAGGTTGCGGCGCTCACCGATGACGACGACCTCATATCCTTTCGCCGCTTCCTCGACAATGATCTGCGCCGGCGGGCCGGAGCGCATAACGTCGAACACGGTAACGCCACGTTCGGCACACGCGGCTTTGGCGTCCGCGATGAGAGACCGGGCGAACTCGTCGTCGTGATCGACGGGTGAGACCTGGAACTGTCCCTGCTTCGCCCGCCACAGAGTCGGCGGAACAATGGCCAGAAGGGTCACGGCCGCACCCGTTTTCTCGGCGCGCGTCAAGGCGACGTCGAGAGCGCGCTCGCTCGTCGCGGAGCCGTCGAGGAAGACCAAGAAGCCACCCGGTGGCGCGTCCATGTCAAGCTAGATTAGCGGCGCCGAGCAGAGCGACGCGGTGCGGCTCGCCGCGATGCCGTCTTCCTCGTGGCGCGGCGCGCTGCCTTCTTCTTGGCAACCGGACGGCGCGCCGTCTTCTTGGCGGGGCGGCGCGCCGTCTTCTTGGCGGGCCGCCGCGTGACTTTCCTTACGGGGCGGCGCGCTACTTTCTTCGCCGCCCGCCGCGCAGCCTTGCGAGGGGCCTTGCGAGGCGCCTTGCGCGCCGACTTCTTACCGGCGCGTGTGGTCCGCTCGGCCACTTGTCGAGCGGCCGCCTTCTTTCCGTTCTTCACCCAGCCCAAATCCGCGGCGAGACGGTTCGCGGCGACCACCGTGCGCGCGTGCGGATCGTAGCGCCACACCGCGCGCTGCTTCCGGCCGCGAAACGGAAACTCGAGCGCGACGACCCACGGCTGTCCGTCGCGTCGCGTGGCATCCCACGCTTCGGCGAGGTCGTCGTCACTCAACCGCACGTGCCGGTTGCGCAAGTTGTGCAGCACCGCTTCGCCGAGTGGTGCGCCGGACGGGCCGAGACGCTGCTTGTCGACCCACATGCTTTGCACGTCGGCGATGACGCCGGCTCGCTCGTGCAGGACCATCGAATAGAAACGCTCGACCCAACCGATGTCGACGCCGGCCATCTCCGCAACTTCCTCGGGCGACTTACCGGCACGCAGCTGCCGCTGCACCTCGCGCGGCGGCAGCTTCGACTCGGCCGGCACCTCGGCCGCACGCGATGCTTTCTTCTCATCGCGTTCGGCAGACTTGCGCAGGCGCCATACGTCTTCGAGGACGTCGAACATCTTGTCGTCGATCGGCGTGAGGTGACTGCCCTTGCGACCCTGCTTCCGGGACGTGAGGATGAGATTCTTCAAGTCGTCGCTGTACCCCACGACGCGGAGCTTGATCAAGAGCGCCTCCCTACAAGCCGTGATCCAGCCCGGAGTGGGCAGGATTGCCCGGCCTGCACATATCTGTCAGGCATTCTTCCCGACCAGTGCAGGGGTCGCAAGCACTCACGACATGGCGGCAATTGCGCTGCTCAGCTCGTTTTCTTCTCCCATTTCAGCAACGGAAGCAACCCGGCCCGCGTCATTGCGCGCACGGCACGCTCTTCTTGCGAGTCGAACACGACTGCGCCGCCGGGACGATCGAGGATGTAGGACACCACACAGTCGTTACACCCATCGGTCCCCTGCATCACGCAATCGTTGCAGTCGATGACCATCCCCAGGCCGGCCTCGCCCCGTTGCTCTTCGTCCATCTCTCACCTCCACCGCCGATGCTAGCGTCGGGGTACGACAAAAACCCCGGGGAGGATCGCGGTGGAGGAAATCTCGGTTCGAACAAAGGGTGATGGCGACACGATCGACATCACCAGCGAGGTGGAAAAAGCGGTTCAGAGAGGTGGCGTTCGCGACGGAGCGGCGGTCGTCTCCATCTCCGGATCGACTGCGTCGATAACGACGATCGAATTCGAGCCCGGCGCCGTCGCAGACTTGAAGGCTGCCCTCGACCGGATCGCGCCCGCCGGCGGCCACTACGCCCACAACCACGGCGGAGACTCCAACGGCCACGCCCACGCTCGTGCAGCAATCGTCGGGCCCTCTGTCACGATTCCCGTCAGCGGGGGCCGGCTCGTCCTCGGCACGTGGCAGCAGATCGTCCTCGTCGATTTCGACAACCGGGCCCGGTCGCGTACCGTTCAGGTGCAAATCTTGGGCTGAGAGGGGTGCTCATGGCGATCGATCTCGCAGATGCACGCAGCAAGGTTGCGCAGTGGGGTGAGCGCTCCGCCGCGCTCGTTCGCGGCGTGCCGGACGCCAACGTCCGCATGCCCAATTCCGAATGGACGATCCGCGAATGTGTCGCGCACTTCACGACGAGCCTTCGCGCGTATGCCGGCGCGATCAGCGGCAATCGCGCACTGGAAGAATTGCCGGCGACCGGGAACCTTGCGCAAAGGGTCGCCGCGATCAATCAGAAACGGATCGCGACGGTGGCGGAGGCCGATCCCAAGGCGCTCGGCGATTTGATCGCCGAGGCGACGAAAGCATTCCTGCAAGAGACCGAAGGCTTGGCCGCCGGAGCACGCGCGGGCTGGTACGAAAACCAGCAGCCCACGGTTGCCGGCATGACCGGAATCATGCTCGGCGAGATCGTGATCCACACCTACGACATCGCGCAGACCGCCGGTAAGCCGTGGCCGATCGACGGCGATACCGCCGCGATCATCGCCGTCGGCGGCGCACAGCTGTACGCGGGATACGTCAACGAGCAAACGACGAAGGGCGTTCACGCGGCGTACGAAGTAAACTTGCGGAACAAGGCGAAGTTTTACGTCACGATCGACGATGGGAAAGCAATCGTGGGCGAGACGCCGGTCCGGCCCGTGGATTGCAAGATCCTCGCCGATCCGGTGTCGCTCGTTCTCATTTCGTTCGGCCGCATCGGCTTGTGGGGGCCGGTCTTCAAAGGGAAGATCCTGTCCTACGGCAAGAAGCCGTGGCTCGGATTGAAATTTCAGTCGTACTTCATCAACCCGTGATCAAATAACGCCGTCGGCGCGCAGCGACGCGATCGCGGCATCGTCGTATCCGGCTTCGCGCAGCACCACGTCGGTGTGCTCACCGAATCCCGGCGCGGGACCGATCGGGCCCGGCTTCTCACGAAGCTGGCGAATCGGCGAGGCGATCGTCGGAATGGGACCGTCCGGCGTCATCGCCGTCGTGACCATGCCGCGCGCAACGAGGTGCGGATCATCGATCGCCTCTTCGAGCGTGTTGATCGGTGCGACGCACGCTTCGAGGTGCTCGAAGCGCTTCACCCATTCGTCGCGACCGGCCGTCGACAACATTTCCGTGATGCGCGCCGCCATACGGTCCTGCTCTCCTTGGTCGGCGCCTTGCAGCGAAACAAATTCCGGCACGCCGAGCTCCGTGCAGAAAACATCCCAGAATTGGGGCTCGAGCGCGCCGAGCGCGATCCACCCACCGTCGCCGCATTCGTACAGCCGGTAGCACGCCTGACCGCCGGAAATGTGTCCCCGTCCGCGCACCGGAAACTCGCCGGCGAAGAAGTACCTCGCGGCTTGATAGCCCATCCACGAAAAGGCGCCGTCGGTCATCGAGATGTCGATGAAGCGTCCGCGTCCGGTCGCCGTGCGCCCATACAGGGCGGCGCAAATCCCGATGGCGGCCATCAGTGCGCCGCCGCCCAAGTCGGCGATCTGCGTGCCGATCATCACCGGCGGGCCACCGGCCCATCCGTTGTAATCCGTCACGCCGGCGTACCCGAGGTAGTTCGCGTCGTGTCCCGCACGATCTTTGTACGGCCCGTCTTGCCCGTAGCCGGTGATGGCGCACCACACGAGCGACGGATTGCGCGCCGACATAACGTCGAACCCGGCGCCGAGACGATCCATCACGCCGGGCCGGAACGACTCGAGCAGTACATCGTGCGTCTCGCACAGCTTCCCGAGAACCTCGACGCCGCGCGGGTCCTTCAAGTTGAGCGTCATCGACTGCTTCCCGCGATTCAGCGCTAGGTGACCGGAGCTCGTCTCACCCCGAAACGGCGGCATCCAACGGACGTAGTCCCCTCGTCCCGGTTCCTCGACCTTCAACACTTCCGCGCCCAAGTCGAGCAGCAACATCGTGCAGAATCCGCCCGGCAGCAATCGCGTGAGATCGAGTATGCGAATTCCCTCGAGCGGTTTCGGCTCCACGGCTACTCCTCGGGACCGACCGACGTCAGCGTCTCGATTTGATCCTCCGAGCCGCACCATCGGCACACAACGCGCTCGACCGTATGCGCGAGTGTTTCCTCTTCCTCGACGGCAACGTCTCCGCCGAGCGTGAAGTGATAGAAGCTCCTCGTTCGCTTGTTTTCGACGACGTCGAACCTCGTCAAATTCCCGCACCCAGCGCAGCGGTAGCGCTCGTTCATAGGGGGATGTTCGCAATGACCGGCGGCGGATCGGTCGGATGAATGCGCTTGAGCTCACCGACGATGTTTTCGGCGGCGAGCGCTTGAATCTGATTCCACACACGCTTTCGATGCGCATCGTCTTTCCATTGCCCGCGCAAGCGAACGTACACGCCGTCGCGTCCGGGAAAGAAAAACGTCGGCGTGCCGAACACGCCCTGCCGCTGCAAGTCGAAGTACTCGTTCGCCGCGAGCGCACGCGCGTCGCCGTTGTCGATCGCCGCCTCGAGCCCCGGGACGTCGGCGCCGGCCTCGTTCGCAATAGAACGGATCGTGTCGCGATCGATCTTCCGCCCGTCGTCGTGCATCACCCCAAAGGCCCTCCACAGAAACGCGGGGAAGGCGCCGGGTGCCTTCTGCTTGACCCACAACGCGGCGGCGAGACCGAGGAACGAGCCCGTCTCGATCTCCGGGTGCTCCCACAGCCAGAGGCCTTCCCCGTGCTCCTCGTTCACCTGCTCCAGGGAGAACGGCCGCCAGTCGACCTGAACGTCCTCACCGGCCTTTTCGAGGGCGCGGAGGAAGCGTGCGGCCTTGTACGAGTAGCCGCACCGGAAGTCGAACGCAACCGATATTTGCACGATTCGCCGAGTATACGGCCCACGTGGGTCCTTGATATCCGAACATATGTTCGGGTACGCTCGATGCTCCAATGCACGCCGTCCAGCGGACCTTCGACGATCTCGGTACCCCGCTGGTCGAGACGACGTTTTGCGTCGTCGACCTCGAGACGACCGGCGGCTCTCCGGCGACGTGCTCGATCACGGAAATCGGCGCCGTCAAGGTTCGCGGAGGCGAGGTCCTCGGCGAGTTCCAAACGCTCGTCAATCCGCGGGAGCCGATTCCGCCGTTCATCAGCGCGCTGACCGGCATCACCGACGCGATGGTCGCGGGCGCCGTGACGATCGACGAGGCATTGCCGTCGTTTCTCGAGTTCGCAGGATCGTCCGTCCTGGTCGCGCACAACGCCGGATTCGATACCCGCTTCTTGCGCACCGCGTCGCAGCGGCTCGGCTACGGGATCCTCGACAACGACGTCGTGTGCACCGTGCGGCTCGCGCGGCGCCTCGTGCGCGACGAGGTGCCTAATTTGCGCCTCGAGACGCTTGCGCACGCGTTGCACTCGCGATTCGAGCCGTGCCACCGCGCACTGGCCGACGCGCGTGCAACAACCGACGTGTTGCATTCGCTGTTGGAGCTCGCCGGTCGCTGGGGCGTCACGCACATCGACGACTTGCTGTGGTTCCAAAGCGCCGGCGGACATCCGCAGGCCCGCAAGCGCGTCGTGACGAAGGCGTTGCCGCGCGCTATGGGCGTCTATTTGTTCGTCGATGCGTCCGATCGCGTGCTGTACGTCGGAAAAGCCACCGATTTGCGGACGCGTGTGCGGTCGTATTTCGGGGCCGACGACCGGCGCTCGATCGGTCCGCTGCTGCGCGAGATGGCAGACGTGAAGCACATCGTCACGCGATGCGATTTGGAGTCGCTCGTCCTGGAGTCTCGTCTCATTCGAGCGCACCGGCCGCCGCACAATCGCGTCGGGCGCGGGCGCGCTCCCACCGCGTGGGTTCGCTTCACCAAGGAAACGTTTCCGCGTTTGTCGATCGGGAGAACGCCGGGCGGCATTGGACCGCTGACGTCCGCGGTTGCCGAGACGCTGCGCGAAGCGCTCGAGTCGGTGGCGCCGGTTCGCCGGTGCAGCGAGCGGATCTCCGTCCGCACGCGCTTTGCCGCGTGTGCGCTCGCCGAGATCGGCCGGTGCGCTGCGCCGTGCGAAGGTCGCATCGATCCGGCGACGTATCAAGCGACGATCTCGCCGATCGGATCGGTGTTCGACGGCGATCCCTCGCTCGCGCTCGACGCGCTCGAACGGCAGATGGCGCGCCTGTCCGAGGTCCAGCGCTACGAGGAAGCAGCAGGCGTCCGGCACCGCATCGGCTCGCTGGTGTCGGCGATTGCGCGGCAACGCACCGCCGCCGCGCTGATCGAGGGCGGGGACGTGATCTTCGACTACAAGGGCGCGCGCCTGACGGTGTCTTCCGGCCGGCTCGTATCCGTGAACGGCGAAGCGTTGCCGGTCCCTGCCGACGATCACCCCGACGAGCCGCGCCTCATCGCCTCGTGGCTGGCTCGCCATCGTCCTGTGATTCGCGCGGCCGGCGGCACGTATGCGATGCCGGTGAACGCGGGACGCACGCTCGCGGTGTGGCAACGACGGTTGAAAGAAGCGACGCGCTGATTTCTCGTTCGGCCCGAGCCGTCGCTAGTGTGCCATCATGAAATTCGGCATCTTTCTTGCACCGTTCCACATGATGGGCGAGAACCCGACGCTCGCGATCGAGCGCGACTTGGAATTGATCGCTCATCTCGACCGGCTGGGGTTCGACGAGGCGTGGATCGGCGAGCATCATTCCGCCGGCTCGGAAATCATCGCGATGCCGGAGATCTTCATAGCGGCCGCCGCCGAGCGTACGAAGCGCATCCGTCTCGGGACCGGCGTGACGTCGCTGCCATATCACCATCCGCTGCTCGTCGCCGATCGCATGGTCATGCTGGACCACATGACGCGCGGGCGCGCAATGCTCGGCTGCGGACCGGGCGCGCTGCCCTCCGACGCGCACATGATGGGCATCGATCCGCTGAACCAGCGCCAGATGATGGAGGATTCGCTCGAAGCGATCATCGAGTTGCTAACGTCCCCCGAGCCCGTCACACGCGAAACAGAATGGTTCACGCTGCGCGACGCACGGCTGCAAATCAAGCCGTACACACGGCCGCACTTCCAGATCGCCGTCGCCGGTTCCATCTCGCCGTCGGGTCCGAAGCTGGCCGGTCGCTTCGGGGTGGGATTGTTGTCGCTCGCGGCGATGACCGCGCTGGGGTTCGACAAGCTGAAGGAAACGTGGGGCATCATGTCCGATCGCGCCGCGGAGTTCGGCGTCGCGGTCGACCGCGCGAACTGGCGCGTCGTCGGCCCGATGCATATCGCGGATTCGAAAGAGCAAGCGCTGAAAGACGTCGAGTTCGGCATCATGCGTTGGTTCGAGTACTTGTCGAAAGTCGCCGCGCTACCGCTGGCGCCGCCGGAACTGGACTTGCAAACCGTCGCGCAGCTCGCCGACTTGCTGATCATGATGGGCGTCGCGGTCATCGGCACGCCCGACGAAGCGATCGCCCAAATCGAGCGGCTGCAAGAGCAAGCCGGCGGCTTCGGCACGTACTTGCTGATCGGCCACGAGTGGGCGCGCCGGGAAGAAACGTTCCGCAGCTACGAGCTGTTCGCGCGTCACGTCATGCCGCATTTCCAAGACTCGCTCGGATCGTTGGAGCGTTCTCGTGATTGGGCCCGCGATGAACACGCGACGTTCCAGGGCCAGATGAACGACGCGATCACGAAGGCCGGAGGCCAAGCCGCGATCGTCGAAATCCCGGGCTCGTAGCCCGGCGGAGCGGGGCGCTACGGACGCAGCTTCTGCGACGTCTCGACCAGCGCCGTCAACGCCCGCGACGCGGACCCGGAGTCGATCGACTCGCGCGCTCGCGCCAATCCGTCGTCCAAGCCGTCCGCGATGCCGGCCGCGACCAGCGCGAGACCTGCGTTCACACACACGGCGTCGCGCACCGCGCTCGGCTCTCCCCGGAGCATCGCTTCTGCGATCGCCCGGTTGTGGACCGGATCGCCGCCGGCCAGCGCGGCCGGCTCAATGTGCTGAATCCCCACTTCCATCGGATCGAACGTGCGCTGCGTGACGCCCCCGCGCACCTCCCACAAGGCCGACGTCGTCGTCGTCGTGAGCTCGTCGAGGCCGTCGTCTCCGCGGAAGACGAACGCTCGCAACGTTCCCAGCCGGTCGAGCGCCTCCGCCATCTTCGGTGCCATAACGGGATCGGACACACCGACGGTCTGATACTGCGCGCCGGCCGGATTGGTGAGCGGCCCGAGAAAGTTGAACACGGTCGGCACGCCGAGCTCGCGACGCGCCGGCCCCACGAAGCGCATCGCCGGATGAAAGGTCTGGGCGAAGCAAAAACCGATCCCGGCCGTCTCGATGCATTCGGCAACGGATTGCGGATCGAGATCGATCGCGACACCGAAGGATTCCAGCAAGTCGGCGCTCCCACACAGCGACGACGCCGCGCGATTGCCGTGCTTCGCGACGCGCGCGCCGGCGCCTGCGGCAACCAGCGCCGCCATCGTCGAGATATTCACCGTTCCGGCGCGGTCGCCACCAGTACCGCAGGTGTCCACGACCGGCCCGTCGACGACGACGCGCAGGGAAAACTCGCGCATCGTGCGCGCGAGCCCGACGATCTCGTTCACGCTTTCGCCTTTGGCGCGCAGCGCAATCAAGAAACCGGCGACGTGGGCCGGCGTCGCCTCGCCGCTCATGATCGATGTCATCGCACCGGCCGCAACATCGACCGGAAGATCCTCACGACGAAGCAAGCGCGCGAGAACGTCCGCCCACGAAAAGTCGCCCACGGCCGAAACTATACTGAGGCAGGATGAAGATCGCCGTGGCAGGAGACGAGCGCAACGCGGTCACCGACGCCGTGCTCGACGACCTGAAACAGCGGGGTCACGATGTCGTCAAGGTGCTCGGGCCCGTCGGCGGCAGCGACGAGCAATGGGCCGACTGCGGCTTGGAGATCGGCAAAGCTGTCGCGCGCGGGGATGCGGATCAAGGCCTCGTTTTCTGCTGGACTGGAACCGGCGTGTCGATGGCGGCGAACAAGGTCCGCGGCGTGCGCGCCGCGTTGTGTACCGATGCGGAGCAAGCACGCGGCGCGCGCAAATGGAACGACGCGAATGTGCTCGCGCTGTCGTTGCGTCTAACGAGCGAACCCCTGGCGAAGGAAATCCTCGACGCGTGGTTCGGCGCCGAGCCGGACCCCAGCGAAAAGGCCAACATCGACAAGGTCAAAGCTGCCGACGTGTAGTCACTCGAGGCCGAGGAGCCCCGATAGCTGCGTCGCGTTGATCACGCCCTTGTCGCGGTAGCAGTTGTTGAAGACGACGTGCGTCTCACGCGCTTTTTCCTCCAGCGCACGGACTCGCGGTACAAGCCCCGAAAGCTCCTTCTGCGAATACAGATAGTTGAAGCGCTCCGCGGCGGTGATGCCGCGCTTCTTCCACGTCTCCTTGTTATGGCCGTGCAATCGCAGGATCGCCAGATCGCGCGCCGTGACGGCCGTCACCGGCGCGACGGACGACGCGAAACCTTGCGGCATATCAAGACACACCAGCGGCAGCTTGTGCTTCGTGAGGAACGCGATCGTGCGCTCTCCTTCCGCGCCTTGCAGCCAGTCGCCGCGGCGAAACTCGACGGCGATCCGGTAGTCCGGAAGTCGCGACGCAGCGTCGAGAATGCGCTCGCGGTTCGAATCCTTCGGCAAGAACCACTCCGGAAATTGCATGAGAATGCAGCCCAGCTTCCCGGCCGAATGCAGCGGCATCAAAGCGGAGCGAAAGATCTCCCAGACGTGGTCGACGACCGACGCAGGCAGGTCGCCCGGACGAACCGTCTTCGCATCTTCAGGTGCGGCGTCTCGTACGTCCTTCGGCAACGCGGCAATGCGCGTCGGATGCCCCGTCATCAAAGAAAACGCTTTCACGTTGAACGTGAAGTTTTTGGGGGTGCGCTCGGCCCATAGGACCGCGTTGCGCTCGGACGGCAGGCCGTAGTACGTCGAGTCGACTTCGACGAGAGGAAACCGTTCCGCGTAATACGCAAGGCGCGCCTCGGCCGTCTTCGCGTCCGACGGGTACCATCCGGACTCCAGAAGAGTCTTGTCCGTCCACGACGCCGTTCCGACGAGAATCGCCATGTAGAAGTTCTACCCGAAGTACCGCTCGACGACCTTTTCGGCCGTGCGCGACGCGAGCGCCTGCGCGGTCAGCTGCGGGTTCGCGCCGCCGAGACTGTTCGGAAAGACGCTGGTGTCGGCCGCAAACAGGCGCTTGACGAGGTGCGCTTCGCACGCGTCGTCCAGAACGCTCGACCCCGGATCGGATCCCATGCGCAGAGTCCCGTGCACGTGCGCGCCCGACGGCAGCGCGTCGGCGCGGTGCACCGTCTCCGGTCGCGCGCCGGCCGCCAGCAGAATTTCGGCGGCCTTGCGAACGAGGACCTCTCGCCGCGCTTCCGTCGCGGCGTTCGGCCGGTAGCGAATGATCGGTGCGGGATTGTTTTCGTCGGATGTCTCCGACGAGAGCCCGACGCCGTTGTGTGCGAGCGCGTCGTCGTCGACGCCGGCGACGAGTGTCATCGAGCGTTCGTACGCGTCCATCTTTCGCTTCAGCGCGTTCCCGATCAGGCCCCCGCGGCTCGCCCACGGACCGCCGCCGCGCACACCGCTGCGTCCGGCGAACGACGACAGCGCGAAGTCGAGCGGCCGCAGCCCGGCGGTTTCCACGTGGCCGAGCCCGGGGAACTCGGCGCGCACCATCGAGGTCTGGCCGGCCGAAATGTCGACGGGACGATCAAACTCCCCCGACACGTATTCGAACCAGTGCGTCGTCAAGTAGCGGCCGGCGGCCGGCACCGCGGGCAATCCCGATGCGAACCACAACCGCGGGCTCTCGATCGCACCGCCCGCGAGCACGACGACGCGGCAATCCTGTTCGAGCACGTGTCCGCGCCCGTCGCGGTAGCGCACGCCCCGCGCGCGCAAGCCGTCGCGCGTTTGCTCGGTAATGACGGACGTCGAAAAGCATCCGGTGCGAATCTCGCAGCGGCCGGTCGCCGTTGCGAGCGGCGCATACGACGCGTTCGTGCTTCGCTTCGCGGTTCGTTCGAGCGGCGCGCCGGCGGGATGACGGCACCCCACGCGGCACTCACCGCATTGCGTGCAACCGTCGGTGGCCGGGTACTGAAGCGGCTCGGCGACGCGAGCGACGGGAAGAATCGCGTTCGGCTGCATGCGCCAGCCGGCGCCGACGACGTCGGGGCCGGCGACGAACGGCAAGGACGACCCCTCGCACCCGCGAATGAACAGCTCGTCTTTGCGCGTCACGACGTCGGCGACCGCGACGGGCAGCGCTGCTTCCACGCGGCGGTAATACGGGACGAGCTCCGCGTACGGGATCGGCCACTCCCGGTTCACCGCTTCGGGATACGCTCGCGGGCTGTTGCAGCCCGACAGCAACGTCGTCCCGCCGACGCCCGCCGCGTGCGGGATCGACGCCAGCCCTTCGCGAATGCGCGGCCACGGCGGTTTCGTGCGATCCGAAGGCCCCCACCGAAAAACGGAGTCGATGCCGTTCGTCATATCCCACTCGAGCCCGTTGAAGTCGATCGCCGGGTCGTGCCACAGCCCCGCTTCCAACACGACGACCCCGAGGCCGGCTTCCGCAAGCTCTTTCGCAACCACCGCGCCGCCGGCGCCGCACCCGACGACGATCACGTCGGGCAGATTGATCGCGACCGGGCGCGACGGCATCAGTCGCTGACGGGGCGCATGAGCGAGCGCACGCCCGGCCGCGGGCCGGTCCAGCCGCTCAGCTCCCATCCGAGCGGCCGCCGCACGACGTTTCCTTCCGCGTCTTGCCCGCTCCACTCGCCGTACACGGCAGCAATCGACAGCGCCGTCAGCAACGACGCGATGTCGCGGCGCTCTTGAAGGTCGTGCTCGGCCATCTCGCGCAGGATCGATTCCCGGTCGCCTCGCGCCAGTGATGCAAATCCAACATCGATGCGGCGATCTGATGCGAGCCGGTCGAGCAGCGCGCAGACGCGCTCGGTCAGTCCCGGCTCGACGAACTCGAGATAGTGCACAAGAAAATGCTCCGCTTCGATGGCCGCGGCGCCGGGTGACGGATCATCCGGCGGCCCCGGCACCACCGTGTCCGCCAGCGCGCGGAGCGTCTCGCCGGCAGATGGCACCCTCAGCGAACCCCCGTCTGCTCCGCCTGTGCGGCTTCGCGCGTTGCGCGTCGAGACGCGCTCGCCTCCTCACGCGCTCCCAGCGCGTCACGAATCGGCGCGACGATCGTGTCTGCGTTGATCTCGAGATTCTCCCCGACGGCGCGTGCGCGATCGAGTATCGATTCCATCTGCGACCCGATCGCTTGCAGCTTGCCGAGCGCTTCGACGAGCAGCGCGCTGTATTCCGGGTCGAGTGACTTGCCGCAGAAGGGGCAGCGGCCTGCGGCCTCGGGCGGGCTCAAGACTAGATCGATCGGAAAGTCCCGGCCGCAGTTGCGACAGCGTCCTTCAATCTTCACGCAGTTCCCTCCTCGGTTACGCCGGCCGGACGCTTCGGCGCGCCGCCGACGAGCTCACGCGCCGCATCCGCAAGCGCAAATGCATCCACCGGCCGCAGCAGCCAGCGATCCGCGCCCGACCAGTTGGCGAGCCACGTGTCTTGCGCGCGCTCCAAGATGACGATCATCTTGGGTGGGTTCGCGCTCCCTTGCCTTATTTCGCGCAAGAGACCGAATGCACCGTAGTGCTCCATCGTCTCGTCCGCAATCATCAGCGCCGGCGCGTCGGCGGCGACCATGCGCCGCGCCTCCAAACCGTCGGCCGCTTCGGCGACGACAAAAGCCGGACCGAGCGCCATCCGCACCAAGTCCGCCGTGCGCGGGTCTACCGAGGCAACGAGTACTTTCAAAGCGGCGCCATCCTATCGGGACGACGCCATGGCCGATTCCGCGCGGCGCTGCGCGCCGGTGATCAAAGCGCGCACGCCGTCTTCGTCTCCACCGCGAAGGAGCGCAACTGGATCGGGCGAACCGTTCACGATCTCCTCGAAGAAATCCCTGCGTTCGTCATATGTCGGCAGCGTCGCTTTCGCCCAGCCGCGGACTTCGTTCAGCAGCTCCGCCAAGCGAGCGTACGGCTCACCGAACTGCTCGGCGATTTCACGTTTCATGCGCTTCGCGAGCGCCGGCGACGCGCCGGCCGTCGAGATTGCGATCGCCAGCGGACCTTGGCGCGTGATCGCAGGCACGATGAAGCTGCAGAGCTCCGGCACATCGACCACGTTGCAGAGCAGATTGCGCGCGTCGGCGTCAGCGAAGACGCGCGTGTTGATCTCGGTGCTCTCGGTGGACGCGATCACGATGAAGGCGCCGTCGAGGTCGCCGGTCTCGTAGGCACGCTTGATCCATTCGATCGAGCCCTCAGCGGCCAGCGATTCGAGGCCGGGAACGGCTGCCGGGGAGATGAGCGTGACCCGCGCGCCGCACGCGAGCAGCTTTTCGGCCTTCTCGAAGCCGACAGGACCGCCGCCGACGACGACGGCGCGGCGGCCGGTCAGGCGCACGCAAGTGATGTAATAGTCGTTCACACGACCCATGGTAGCCGGGCGCTTGCGGCCCCGCGTGCTTGACACGTACCCCCGGCGCCCCTAGACCATGTGCCTGGACGTCTATCGAGAGGACGGTTCGGCATGGAGTACACCCGTTGGCAAAAGGCGCTGGCGGAATTCATCGGCCCGCTGGCGGTGGTTTTCGTCGGCGGAGGCGCCGCGATCATCTCCAACTTCAACTTGGCGGGATCGGGGCTCGTCACGGTGGCGCTGGCGTACGGGCTCGTCATCGCGACGATGGTGACGGCGACCGGACATGTGTCGGGTGGCCACTTGAACCCGGCCGTCACGATCGGTGCGTGGGTCACGCAGAAGATCAGCTCGAGCCTTGCGATCATGTACATCATCGCGCAGCTGCTCGGCGGGATCGCCGGCGCTCTGCTGCTGCGGGCGGCGCTGCCGAAGCAGCTGTGGGACCCGTCGCACCTCGGCGCGACGAGCGTGGTGCGCGGCATCTCCAACGGGCAAGCCGTGCTGATCGAAGCGATCCTCACGTTCTTCCTCGTCTGGGTCGTGTTCGGAGTCGCGATCGATCCGGAAGGCGCATGGAACAAGGTCTCCGGGCTCGCCATCGGATTCGTGATCGCGATGGACGCCATGTTCGGCGGGCCGCTGACCGGTGCGGCAATGAACCCGGCGCGCGCGTTCGGCCCGGCGCTGGTGTCCGGACACTGGACGGGCATCTGGGTGTACTTCGTCGGTCCGATCGCCGGTGCGATCGTCGCTGCCGCGCTGTACGACGGAATCATCTTGCGGCCGCGCCTGACGCCGGTCGTGGAGACGGTCGATGAGCTGACCGAAGGCGCGGTGAGCGAAGAGCTGCCCCCGGAAGAGCAGTTCCCGCACGGCATCGGCGCGCACGGCGAGGAATAGAGTTCTCACCGACAAGAGGCCGGACGGTGGTCCGGCCTCTTGCTTTTAGGCAACCGTGTTGACGACCGCGCGGAAGCTCCCCACGCCGGCCGGATCTACACGCAGCGAGTAGGCGCAGGTCTGTGTCCCGTTCCCGATACTGAGGGGACCCGAGGTTGCACTGGGAACCCCAGATCCGGCGACCAACACAAAATCCGCGCCCGCGGAAGCACAGTTGTACGACGTCAGGTGTGCCTCGAGAGCCCCCGTATACGAGGTCGTGCCCCGTCCGGAAACGGTGATCGTGACTTGTTGCGGGGACGAAATGCTAAAGCCTCCGTAGCAAGGCTTTCGGACGTCGATCATGTTCAGGTATTGGGTGTCCACGTACGGATTCGTTCCGGAACACTGTGCGAGGACGGTTGCTGCCTGCGCCGTGCCTAGCAGCCCGGCCGGGCTGCACAACAGAATGGCGAGCGCCCACTGTCTCTTCATGTCTGCCTCCGGTCCTGGTGAGAGAGTGTTTCTCTGTCACCTCCGCGATACCTTCTCGGGCATCACTGGGCGGCAAAACTACGGAGGACCGGTCCGATGGACCGGTCCTCCTTTGAGTGTGTGTGTAAGTGCCGACTAGCTGGAGGTCGGAGTGACCGTCGCTGCCTGCACGTATGCGTCGAACTCACCGACACCCGACGACTGCACGACCAGCTTGTACGTGCATCCGGCGCTCAATGTCAGCGGGTCGGACGTCTGCGCACCGGGAAGACCGGCAAGGAACTGCGCCGAGAAGTCCGGAGATGCACAGCCGGGGCCAGCCGGAGCCATCGTGGCCTTGAGTTGACCGGTGAAGGCCTCGGTCGCCTCGTCGTTTGCCTCTAGCGTCACAACGACATCCTGGCCGCCAGCGATCGAGATGATCGTGTGCGCAGCCGTCTGGCTGATGCAACCGTTGCTGATGAAGTTACGCGGGTCCGACGTTCCAATGAAGTTACCCGTCGGAAAACCACCATCTTGGTTCACGATACTGGCCGACTTGCCGGAGCACGAAAGCAGTACCGAACCATCCGTTGGGATGGCTGCGTGGCCAACGCCCAGGAGCATCAGACCCATTGCGCCCAGTGCGAGGACCAGCGCTACTACGAGAGCTTTCTTCATTCTCCCCTCCCCTACCGGGCCGTCTGGCCCCTCAGGCACACCTATTAGGCATTTCGGGGTGACTTCCTGCGGTTTGGGCGCTACTAAAAGGTGCAAAAAAGCGAACTAACGGATCTCCCAGCACCTAGTACAGGTGCACTATTTGAATCTGGTCGATTCTCTCGGAAGGCGCAAACGCTACCGGCTCTGCCGGAAGGTTCGTTTGGAGGTTCTAACAAGGCGGGAAAGACGCCGCGCACCGGACTCTCAACGGCCCCTGGTTCGATCCCAATCCTCGACCCTGAGACCGCCAAAGGCAACGAAGTCCTTGGAATTCGCCGTCACCAGCACCAGCTCGTTCATCCGTGCGATGGCCCCGATCTGCCCGTCGATGAAGGGAGTCGTGATTCCCAATTTCTCCAGCCGCGCCCGCTCTTGACCGTGCCAGGTAGCAGCCATTTCGTCGTAAGCAAGAATCTCGAATGATGAGCCCACGACGTCCTCGACGTACCTCGTCAAGGCTTCGCGTCGACGGCCACGCGGCAGCCTCCCCACCCCATAAACAAGCTCATGCCAAACAGGCGCGGCTATCGCGGCTTCGTGGGAATGTCTCTCGATGCGGCGCACGAGCGCGGCATTCGGCACCTTGGCAACCGGCGCAGAGATGATG
>JAIVGO010000003.1 GCA_020201525.1 Actinomycetota bacterium
CGCGATCATAGCCGCCACGTGCGCAAGCCCGTAGAGTGCGCGAACCGTTTCCCGTTACGCGGACGCGTTTTGCGCGAATTTGCCGAGCACTACGGGCCAGCCGCCGTCGTACTGGGCACGAGCAGCCGACGCGCGCGCTCCGAGGCGCTCCCATCCGCGGTGCTCCAAGTAGACGCGCGTCGCGCCGTCTTCCTCGACGAACGCCACTTCGACTTCGGTCGGAGCGAGTGCCCCGGGGTTGGGTCTCCACGAGATCGCAAATCGATGCGGCGGTTCCCATGCGAGCACTGCACCCCAGGAATGCTCACTGCCGTCGTTCCATCGCTCGAATACTCTGCCGCCGGCCTTCGGCTCGATCACCGCGGTCACGGCGTTTTCGTCGCCGATCGAATGGCTGTTCAAAGGCCACCACGTGCCGAGCTCCGCGGTGAAGACGCGGAACGCGCGCTCGACGGAACAATTCACGGTCACGACTTTGCGGATCGGCTCGATCAATGTGGATGCGTCGCTCATGACTTTCCTCCTCGTTCGGCGGCCGCTTTGAAGCCGGTGAGTGCTTGCTCCCAAAAGTCGTCGAGGTACGCGCGCAACGCAGCGAGGCCTTCTTGGCTCACGGAATACAGCCGACGAGTTCCGTCGGCGCGGTCGGTCACGAGGCCTGCGCTTTTCAGCACGCGAAGGTGCTGCGAGACGGCGGGCCTGCTCACCGGCACGTCACGGGCGATCTCCCCGACCGCCCGCGCGCCGCCGTGCAAGCGCTCGAAAATCGCCCGGCGGGTCGGGTCCCCGAGGGCGTCCAGAACGGCAGTTACGTAAGTCATCACTTACGGTAAGTCTATACTTACAGTTAGCAGCGCGTCAACCCTCGTGGAAAGAGGTGCTGGCACGATTCCGAGGCACGCCGACGGGTGGCACCCTCCAAGAGGAAGGAGTTTTGCCCGTGACCGTTCGCGTTTTGATCGTGGATGATCAGCTCCCGTTCCGAGCTGCGGCCCGACTCGTCGTCGCCTCGACGCCGGGATTCGAGGTCGCCGGGGAAGCCGAGTCCGGGGAGGACTCGATCGAGAAGGCGCGCGACCTCGATCCGGACCTCGTTCTCATGGACGTGAACTTGCCGGGCATCAACGGGCTGGAAGCAACGCGCCGCATCGTGGATGCGGGCCATGCAGTCGTGTTGCTGCTGTCTACGTACGACGAAGAGGTCTACGGCCCGCGTGTCGCCGAAAGCGGCGCGGCTGCATACATTCCCAAGTCGACATTCGGCCCCGACCTGCTTGCCGAAGCCTGGGCCGCTGCGTCGGGTTCCGTGAGCGCCTGATCGTTTGCCGATGGTCCCTCCCGGGTACGCACCGGAGCGAGCCGGAGGGAGGATCACGATGCCGAAAGATGAGGGTATTGCCGCGAATGAATTGAACGAGGAAGATCTTCGTCGCGAGCTCACGCACATGTATGAGACGCGCGAAGACACGCTCATGAACGGATCTGCGGACGCGTTCGACACCCACACCGAACGCATGATGGAGCTCGAAAAGGAATTCATCCGGCGGTTCCCACGGGAGGTCGAGCCTGCGGCACGGCGCACGCGGACCGGCGCACGCCGTACCGGCGTGAGCACCGGGAAGAAACGAGCGGCTGCGCGCCGCTGACGTGGTCTAAAGCTTCGGCAGAACCTGGTCTTCGTAGAAGCGGAAGAATCGCTCTTGATCCCTACCGATTTGATGCACGTACACGTGATCGAAGCCGGCGCTCACGAATTCCTTGATTTTATCGATGTACGCTTGCGCATCGGTCGAGCAGAGGACCGATTTTGCGACGTCCTCTTCGCGGACGTTCTTGGCCGCATCCTCGAAGCTGCTCGGTAACGGGAGGTCTTGACCGAGCTCACCGGGAATGCCAGCGGTCGGCCACCACTCGTGTGCGATCTTTCGACCCTCTGCTTCCGTCGGGGCAACGCATACCGACATTTGTCCGTAGCACGGCTTGCTCTCGCCCCCAGCTCGGCGAAAGCTTTGAACGAGCTCTTTGCGGGGCGCTGTGCTGATCAAGCCGTCTGCGATGCGTCCGGCGACTTCGGCGGCGGTTGTACCGCTTGCGGCCATGTAGATCGGAGGCGGTACGTCGGGCAACGTATAGATGCGCGCGTTCTCGACGACGAAATGTTTTCCGTGGAAGCTTTGCTGCCCGCCTTTCCAGAGTAACTTGATCATCGATACTGCCTCCTCGATCATCTCGAATCGCACGTCCGCCGGTGGCCAGCGCAAGCCGAGAATGTGCTCATTCAAGTTCTCGCCGGTTCCGACACCCAGGAAGAAGCGCCCGGGCATCATCGCCGCTGACGTCGCCGCAGCTTGCGCGATGATGGCAGGGTGGATTCGAAGGATCGGGCACGTGACCCCGGTGCCGATACGCAGTGATTCGGTTGCGGCCGAGATCGCCCCGATAACGTTCCAGACGAACGCGCTTTGCCCCTGGCGGTCCGTCCATGGATGAAAGTGATCGGACACGAGGGCGAAGGTAAAGCCGGCGTCCTGGGCCCGTCGCGCGTACGCGACGAGGTCGTTCGGCCGGTGTTCCTCGCTCGACAGCGCGTATCCGACTTCGACCATCGGCCGGACAACTACCCGGCCAAATGCCCCTGAAAACGGCCGTTCGAGCGTCCCCCTTACTTTTTGGCTCACCGGGGTGTTAAGTACGTACTGAACCGGTGTCTCGGGCGGGTGTCTCGGGCCGGTGCGATGGGCGGAGGCTCGCTTGGCAGGCGACGCACGCGAAAAACACGCAGGCGCTCAACCGAAGGGCGTCCCCGACCGACCGTTCTTTGATCTCGTTGACGCCTTCGGTGCAGTTGTGTGGGAGGCCGATATCGAATCGCGGCGCACGACGTTCATCAGCGAGAAGGCCGAGGCGATACTCGGGCATTCGATCGATGCGTGGCTCATCGACGACGAAATGCGCGAGCGGCTTCTCCATCCGGCGGACGTGGCGCACGTCGAGGAGCATCTGGAAAAAGCGTTGACCTCCGGCGCAGACGTGACGGTCGAATACCGGGTCATTACCGCAAGCGGATCGGTCGCGTGGCTCCGCGATCTCATCCGCGTGGAGCGCGACCGTGCCGGGATCTCACGACGGCTCCACGGCGTTACGGTCGACGTCACCGCGAGCAAGAAGATCGAACTCCGCCAGGCAGCCCAGCAAGCCATCGTGCGCGTCATGGCCGAAGCCACGACGTTGACCGAGGTCGCGCCGGGATTGCTCGAAGCAATCTGTGACAACCTCGAATGGCACGTTGGGTGCATGTATGAGCTGGATACCGCAAGTAACCGGTTGCGTTTCGTCGCCGACTGGTTCTCTCCCCGCGTTTCCATGGACCGTTTCGCGCAGATGAGTCGCACGTTGAACTTCGCGCCGGGCTTGGGTCTGCCCGGCCGTGTGTGGCAGACAAGAGCGCCGCACTGGATCGAGAACGTCGGCGACGATCCCAACTTCCCGAGGGCGGCCGTTGCCGAAGATGCGGGGCTGCATGGTGGAGTCGGGTTTCCCATCCTCGGCGCAGGTGACGAGTTTCTCGGTGTCCTGGAGTTTTTCAGCCACGAAATGAGAGAGCCGGATCAGGACTTGATCCGTTATATGGCCATGCTCGCGTTTCAGGTTGGGCAATTCATCCAACGCAAGCGTGCTGAAGCGTCCCTTCGCAAAAGCATAGAGCGCACTGAGTTCCTCGCCGAGGCGGGCTCCATTCTGTCTCGGTCACTCGACTTTCCCACGACGCTCGCGAGCTTGACACGGCTCGTCGTGCCGAGACTTGCGGATTGGTGTGCGGTGGACGTTCTCATGGACGACGGTGAGATCCATCGACTGGCGTCTGCGCACATCGATTCGACGAAGGCGGCGCTGACGCGTGAAGCCGACGAGAGGTACGGCACTCCGAGTCATACGGGTCACGGTGCCCGGCGCGCTATCAAGACCGGCAACTCAGAGCTTCACACGAGCGTGTCCGATGGCTTCGTGAACGACATCGCAGAGGACGAGTACCATCTGCGTATTTTGCGATCGCTGGGGTTCGAATCGGTGATGTGCTTGCCGCTCATTGCTCGAGGCCGAACGCTCGGGTCGATCACCTTGGTCGCAGCCGAGTCCACCCGCCGCTACACGGCAGTTGAGCTCGCCCTCGCCGAAGACCTTGCGAACCGTGCCGCGATGGCGATCGACAACGCGCGTCTCTATCGCGAGCGAAGCAGCGTGGCCCAAACATTGCAACAGAGCCTTCTACCGCCTTCCTTGCCGCTGATCCCACGCGTCGAGCTCGCGGCGAGATACCGGCCCGCCGGAGAGGGAAACGAGGTCGGCGGGGACTTCTACGATGTCTTCCGCACGGGGCGCGACGATTGGGCGATCGTGATCGGTGACGTGTGCGGAAAGGGCGCCGATGCGGCCGCCATGACCGCGCTCGCCAGGTATACGTTGCGTGCGGCGGCCATGCAGGCGAAGAAACCCACGCGCGTCTTGTCGACGCTGAACGAGGCGTTGCTGATTCACGATACCGACCGAAAATTTTGCACGGTCATCTACGTACGGCTGCGGACGGTGGACAATCACGTTCGAGTAACCATTGCGTGCGGAGGACATCCGCCGCCAGTTGTGATTCACGCGGATGGCAAAGTGACGACTGCCGGCGTTCCGGGAATGTTGCTGGGCTTGTTCCCCGATCCGGATCTTACTGATACGACGGTTGATCTCGCTCCGGGCGACGCGCTTGTGTTGTTTACCGACGGCGTCACTGAGGCACGATCTGGCGATGACTTCTTCGGCGAGGAAAGGCTTATGACGATGTTGGAAGACTTCGCAGATCGCGATGCCGTCGCGATTGCGGACGGCATCGAGCGCGCGGTGCTTGCCTTCCAAACCGGCAAGCCGCGCGACGACACTGCAATACTTGTTGTTCGAGCGCTCGCGTAACGCGTTCCGCAGTACACGCGCGCTGAAACGTTTCAGGCACTGCCTTGGCGGGAACCGTTTCCTCGGGAAAGGAAACGGAACCTGTGAGACTCTTCGAGCGCCGTCACAAGGACTTTGCCGGAAGCTGGGACGACATCAAATGGAGCCTGCACGTTGCCGACGCCGCCGTCGATCTTCGCATTCCGGTAGAGGGTTCGCAGGGTGCACCCTGCGGTTGGCTCGTTCTCTCCTATCGGGAATCGGATCCGCTCGTACTGTTACTGAGCGTCTGCTCCTTGCAAGGAAACGCCATCATCGAACGGACGCAGTTGCGTTCGGATGTGCGACAGGCACTCGCGAAGGCAGGATGCTTGCCGGGGCTGAGCATCGGACCGTCCACGGCATCCGGTTACACCGCGTTGGTGTTTCAGGAAGGCAATGTGACGCTGCCGGTCATCGTTCCCAGTGAACCTTTGCACGATTTTGTTCGCGCGACGCAGGACATCGTGTCGATGACGGCACGGGCCGAGACCGAAGCGCTGAGCCGCGCATATCACGAAGCTTTTTCGGGACGGCGATAAGCCATGGCGAGCAAGCAGGGCGGCGTCAGAGGGCTTCTGTCTCGGATAGCAGAGCGTGCATCCGCTTTGCCGGGCGCACCGGTCGTTCTCGCAGTGCGCAAGCGATACTCCGGTGACTCTGCCGATTTCGTGGCGGCAGGCATCACGTACTACGGCTTCTTGTCGATCTTTCCCTTGCTGCTGGTGGCGCTGTCCATTGTCGGCTTCATACTCGCGGCGCATCCCACGTTACAAGCGGAATGGACGCAGCGCCTGGCCGGAACGATTCCGGGTTTGGGTAGTGTTGTCGGCAACAGTCTGGACGCGCTCGTCGGTGATCGGGCACAAACAGGAATCATCGGCTTTCTGGGCCTTCTCTGGTCGGGCAAACAAATCGTTCTCGCCGCCACGCACGGCCTCGCGCGCGTGCACCGTTTCGACGAGTCGGCCGGCTTCGTCCAGAAGCAGCTGTGGACGTTCGGTTCGCTCTTCGGACTCGGTTTGCTTGCGCTCGCCTCGGCGGGTCTGGGCGCCGCCGTCGGCCGGGGCCGAGCCGGTACCTTTCCGGCGATCACATTCATCATCGGCGGGCTCCTGGCCTTAGCTGCAGACTTCGTTCTCTTCCTCGTCGCTTACCGCGTGCTGTCCCGCCGCAACGGCCCTCGATTTCGCCGGCTGTGGCCGGGAGCGCTGCTCGCCGGTACGGGGTGGACGGTCTTGAAGATCATCGGCGGCTGGTACGCGACGCGGACCGTATCGAAAGCCGAAGCTGTATACGGGACGTTTGCGGGGACCGTGGGATTGCTCGTCCTGCTCTACCTCGCATCGCGTTTGTTCATGTATGGGGCCGAGCTGAATGCGGTATTGATCGAGCGGGAGGTGCCCGATGTTGCAGAAGCAAGAAGCCGAGAGAAATTCCGCGAACGGCGAACAGCGGCCGGCGATCGAGATCATGCGCGCGATCGCGGAGGATATGGCGACGTTGCTGCGGAAGGAAGTGGAGCTCGCGCGCCACGAGATCGTCGCATCGGTCATCGCGCGAGTTAAAGCCGTCGGTGCATTTGCTGCGGCCGCCGCCTTAGCGTTCGCGGCTTTGCTCTTCGGTGCTATCGCCGGCACGCTCGCGCTCGGTACCGTGGTGGCCGCCTGGGTCGCGGCGCTGATCGTTGCGGGATGCTTTCTCGCGATCTGCGGCATCGCGGCCATGTTCGGCGTGCGACGCATGAAGGCGCCATCGATTGCGCCGAAAGAAACCGTTCGGACCGTGAAGGAGGATGTCGAATGGACCAGGGAACTGCTCAAACGGTAAGGGACATCGAAGCTACGCGCGAGAGAATTGGCTCAAACTTGCATGCGCTCGAGGAGCGACTGCCGGCGCCGGCGAAGCTGGCCCGGCGCGCCACCGGCGTTGCGCTCGGCGGCGGAATCACCGGAACCGCCTTTTGGTTCGCCGTCCGGCGCATTCGCGGCAGGCGTCAGAGGTCGAAAATGGAGGAGGCGCGCAACGTCGTCGTCAACATTGTCCCCGATCGGTGGATGAAGACGATCGAAAAGCAGCTGAAAGACGGCGACTTCAAGAATCTCGCGATGGGGTTCGGTGCGGCGTGGGTGCTCATTCGTCTTGCAGAGCTTCGTCAGCTTCGCGGCATGCGCAGGCAGCTGACCGTCGGTTAAGCGGCCTTTTCCGTGCGCGGCTGTGGTGCGTCTTCGAGGAGGTCGATGACGGCCTTCTCGATAGGGCCGTGGATGGGAAGTGATCCGTCCGGCGTTCCGGCGCCGATTGCCGCAACAGCCGGCGCGATTGTGACACCGGCGAAGTACCGATCGATTACCCGAGGATCGACGTAAGACGCTCTGCACACCGCAGGCGTGTTCCCCAAGTAGTGCGCCGCTTCTGCAATCGCCCTGGATACTGCGCTCTTTCGCGCCGTTTTCGTTTCGGCACGGTGGGACACGGCGAGCGCGACGGCTGTGAGCACGGTCGCATTCCACGTGCGGAAGTCTTTTGCTGAGAAGTCGCCCCCGGTGACCTCCTTGATGTATGCGTTGATGTCGCCCGATCGCACATCAAGCCACCGCCCCTGTTGCTTGTATGCGAGGAGCTCCGGGCCGCCGCCTCGCCGCCTCTTCAATGTCGCGAGGATGGCAACGACCGCCGGGTCGGCGACCGACTGCACGCGCTGCTTGCCGCCCTTTGCGACGTAGTCGAACGTCACGAGACGGCCGGAAATCTTGGTGTGCTCTTTTAATATGGTGGCAAGACCGTATGTTTGGTTTTGCTCGGCGTAATCCTCGGAACCGATTCGGAAGAAGCCGAGATCGAGCAATCGCGCGGCGCACCCGAGGACCCGTTCGCGATCCATCTCCTCACGTCTCATGTGCTTTGCGCTCGTCCGCCGCAATGCCGAAAGAGAACGCGCGAACTCCAGCATGTGATCGAACTTCTCCTGGTCGCGACGCATCCGCCAGTGATCGTGATACCGATACTGCTTTCGCCCCTTTGCGTCCGTGCCAACGGCTTGGATGTGCCCGAGGGGATCGCTACAAACCCACACGTCGTTCCATGCCGGCGGAATGACGAGTGAACGAATGCGCTCCAGTGCGACGAGGTCGGTTACCTTCCGGCCGTTCTCGTCGAGGTACACGAAGCCGCGCCCCGCGCGCCGGCGTGAGATTCCGGGCGCAGAGCAATCAACTCGTCGTAGCCGGGCCATAGGTGCTTGTTTCCCTGCAATCCTCGGATTCAATCACGCGATCCGAATGCGTCCCGGGCCGGCCATCACCGGAGCCGCCCCGTGCTGCATTACCACACCCGTCGCGTCGTCGAGTGCGATGACCGGTACCGGTGCTCGTGCGGCGACGTCGCCGAGCCACGATTCGGGCCGCGACGACGCATGGACGGCAAGCGCGACGTTTCGGAGCGGACCCAATCCGGCGCTCCATTGCGTGGGCATTCGATCGCCGGGTTGTGGCGTCAGGCAATTGCGGCACAGCGCCATCGCACCGGCGCTCGATCCCGCAAGGGAAGCACCCGCGCGCCAGCGGCGCAACGCCTCCTTCCACAATGGTGTGTCCCGCAAGGCAGCCAGCAAGGTTGCCGGGCTTCCGCCCCCGAGAAAAAGGACGTCGAACGGAGGCAGCGATTGAGCCGTCGCGTCATCGCGTTGCAATACATCGAGCACGACCGGCTCGGCACCGAGCGCACGAAAATGCGCAAGTGCAAGCTTCTCGTTCTGCCGCGCGGCGCTCGGATCCGCGGCAAGGATCACGGCGACGCGCGGGCCGCTTGCCGACAGCAGCACGCGATCGAATGGTTCGGCATCGGAGACGAACTCGTCGGATGAGAGGACCCCGATGGCGCCGGCGCCTTCGGGGATGGGGTCGAAGAGTGCTTCCGGATTCATCATGTGCTTCCCACGTAAAATCGTCTCATGGCGCCTGCCGGCAGCACCGAGGAACTTCCCCTCGATGGTCACACCGTCACGATCACGAATCCGGACAAGATCTTTTTCCCGGAGATCGATGTCAGGAAAATCGACCTCGTTCGGTATTACCTTGCGGTCGCGCCCGGCGTCCTTGCAGGCTGCAAAGACCGTCCGACGACGCTAAAACGGTATCCGAACGGTGCCGCCCGCGATTTCTTTTATCAAAAGCGAGTGCCGCTGAAGCGCCCGGAATGGCTGCGGACCGTCATGGTGACGTTTCCCAGCGGACGGTCGGCGGAGTTTCTCTGCATCGACGGAACGGCGGCGCTCGCATGGGCAATCAACTTGGGCTGCATCGATATCAATCCGTGGCCTGTGCGGCGACAAGACGTCGATCATCCCGACGAGCTTCGCGTCGATCTCGACCCGCAGCCGGACGTTCCGTTCGACCATGTCCGGCAAGTCGCTTTGATCGTGCGCGAGGTGCTTGAGGATCACGGACTGACCGGATTTCCGAAAACATCCGGCAGCCGCGGCATCCACATCAACGCGCGCATCGAGCCTCGGTGGGATTTCAGCGATGTGCGCCTCGCTGCCCTCGCTCTCGGCCGGGAGGTCGAGCGCCGCGCTCCGTCTCTTGCAACGACGGCCTGGTGGAAAGAGCAGCGTCACGGGGTGTTCGTCGACTACAACCAAAACGCACGAGATCGCACGGTTGCGTCGGCATACTCCGTTCGCCCGACGCCGGATGCGCGCGTGTCGTGTCCGCTCGATTGGAGCGAGGTTCCCACCGCACATCTGCGTGATTTCCGTATCGACACCGTTCCGGCGCGATTCGCCGAGCGCGGGGACCCCGGACAGGAGATCGACGAGCACGTCGGATCGATCGATTCTCTGCTCGAGCTTGCGGAGCGACAAAAGGCCGGCGGCGCCGAAGAAGCTCCGTGGCCGCCGCATTTTCCAAAAGCGAAGGGCGAGCCGCCCCGAGTCGCGCCGTCGCGCGCCAAAAAGCGTCGCGCCTAGCGCCGTCCCATTCGAACGATCTCTTGCAAGTCGAACGGTCGCGGTGCATCGAGCTGCTCGAACGTGCAATCAGACGGCCGTTTGTCGGGGCGCCAGCGCAGGAATCGTGTTGCATGACGAAATCGATCGCCTTGCAGATGGTCGAAAGCAACTTCACACACGAGCTTTGGGTCGAGGGAAACCCACGCCATGTCTTTTCCTTGGGACCACCGGCTGGGACCGCCGGGCATTCGCCCGCCGACGAAGCTGCCTTCGCCCTCGAGCGGCGCCAGAAGCTCCGCCAGCTCACGCTTCTCCTTTGCAGAGAAGGACGATGTGTGACCGACGTGGTGCAGAACACCGCCGCCGTCGAAAAGCCCCAGCAGCAGCGATCCGATGCCCTTTCCGTCCTTGGACTTTCGGTAACCGCCGACGACGCAGTCGGCGGTTCGCGCGTGCTTCACCTTGACCATCACTCGTTCGCCCGGCACGTAAGGTCCATCGGCTCGCTTGGCGACGACGCCGTCAAGGCCGGCACCTTCGAAGCGATCGAACCAGCCGGTTGCCTCATCCGGGTTCTCGGTCTGCGGCGTTGCGAAGCACCTCGTCGAAAATTCGATGGACTCGACCAATTGCCGTCGTCGTTCGGAAAAAGGTCGCTTGCGCATGTCCTCGGATCCGGCTGCGAGGCAATCAAAGGCGACGAACGAAGCCGGGGTCTGCTCGGCGAGCATTTTGACGCGGGACGCCGCCGGATGAAGACGGAGCTGGAGGGTTTCGAATTCGAGCCCGCTGTCGCCGGCGATGATGATCTCGCCGTCGACGACGCATCGATCGGGCAGCGCTCTGCACGCAACATCGACGACATCGGGAAAATACCGCGCGAGAGGCAAGGTGTTGCGGCTTCCGATATGCACATTGTCACCGTCGCGGAACACGATCGCGCGGAAACCGTCCCACTTCGGCTCGTACAACCAACCCTCGCCGCGAGGAATTTGCTCTTGCAAACGGGCGAGCATCGGCTCGATCGGGGGAGGGATCAAGAAGGACATGGAGCATGGGATTGTAGCGTTGTGCCGACGGTTTAGCGGGCGCAGCGTTCTGCGGTGATGCCGGCGTCACGCAACGCGCGACGTGCAGCGTCTCGGCCTGCGTTCCACGATCGCCAGCTCGGCTCTGGTGCCAGTCCCGGCAGCTGCTCACACAAGGCGGAGCGCAGCGTTGCCGCCTCAGTCGCCCGTAACCGAATAAGGACGGTGGTGGCGACCGGGATTGCATCCGGTCCGAGCCCGGCGCCTAGATACCACGAGTCGATCTTGCCGGTCGCTTGAAACCGTCCGACGTTGCGTCGTGCGACGAACCGCTCTGGGTTCAGCAGATTTGCAACCATGAGCGCCGCGAGACTCGCCGCAAGCACCGCGCTCAACACGCGCCTGCGTTGTCCCGTCCACACTGCGCCGAGGACGATCAGCAAGACGACGCCGATGAGAGCGATAGCGAGGTATGCGAAGAAGCGCTCGACGGTGAATCCAAATGCTTGTTCGTACAAGCGCAATCGTTTCAGCGCAGAGACGAGTATGACGAGCGAGAAAGCAATCATCGGCGTGACCGCGGCACGGAACCAGCGCCGGTGCGCGGGATTTTCACGCCACGCAAAATCCCACACGATCATGATGAGCGCGACCGTCAGAACCGCGACGACGAGCAGCTGGAAAAAACCCGAACGCGCGTACTCGGCGTATGTGAGACCCGGGGTGACGAGAATGCGCTTGCGCCCGTCGAACAGAAACGCGAACTGGACGGCGACGAAGATGCCGAAGAGGGCGTCGAGGCCGACGAGGAGGGTGGCCCATTCCGCGAGGCGGCGGCCGGGCGTTGCGTCGCCGATCGGCGACAAGTCGGCTCCGACGAGCACGCGCGGCGCAACTGCCGTGAGCCACAGTGTCGCGACGAAAACCGTACCGATGACCGTCAGCGCGACGTGCCCGACCACGGATCCGAGATTGATTCCGGGTATCGAGGGCGTGATGACGTCGGCGAAGACCCGATCTGCCGACCCGAGGAGGCGGGCGAACAGCGCCAGAACCGGAATCGTGATGAGCGCGATGCGAGTGAACGTCTTTCCTCGCCCTCGCGCGAAACCGAGGCGAGGCAGGAGCGGGAGAAGTGCGAGCCGCGGAGCCCGAAAGCTCGAGCGGAGGAGGCGCGCTGCGGCAAGGACAAAGCTCATCGCCTTGAGTTGCTCCAGCTCGAGTGATTCGACGGCGACGGCCGTCCCGAACAACGTCAACGTCGCCGAGACGTCGAGACCGGTGAGGCCGGTGCTCGCGCGGAGCGCAGGGAAGATCGCGAACGCGACGCCGCCGGCGAGGAGGGCGCGTGAAGCCACGTCTCGGACCACGATCGCCAGCGCGGCGGCGGCCGCGGCAAAAAGGAGCGGTAGCGACGCGCCCGGGTATTGGCCGTTGATCGCGAGGTCGAACGCGATACCGAGCGTCAGAAGCAGGTACACGACGGGTTTCCGGATTGCGGGGCGTGCGTCGAGACGTTCGAGATCCTCGGACATTGGTAAGACTATGCGGGAGGGAAAACGTCCCTCCAATGCCCGTTCGGACGTAATCGGCGGAGCAGCAGAGGATCAAAATTGGTACCTTTTGTCCCCGTGACGAGATCGAAGAGCCGAACCATCGCGCTCCTCATCTCAATTTTCGCCGTATTCGTCGTTTCGGCAGTCGCACCGGCGCACGGGGCCGGACGAGTCATCCGAATCGGTGGCTACTCGTTCTTCAAATACCCCACACCGTCGTGCACCGGTGCCGCAATCGGAATCGGAACATTCGCAGGTTTCACCGCGGACTCATGCGCACTCGTGGACTTCGTTGCCGACGGCGGTGGCGCGACGGTAGACGGTGCGGCGCCGCCGCTCGACCCGGTCCCCGCGTTCCGGGTGACGTTCACCGATCAGACGGGCAAGGTGGTTCATGCAGAGGACGCCCAGCCGCCGACGTCGAACAGCTCTTTCGCCGACCAGTTCAGCTTCCTGATCAACCCGGCCGACTGGGACGACCCGGCGCCGGGCAACATCACGTTTACCGTCACTCCGAAGACGTCCGGCGATCAACTCCGCGGCCAAACGTCGTTTCAGCTTCAGCTGAACCAGCTCGGGACGCGCACGATCCTGTCCGCCCCGGCGTACGCAACTTCCGGCGGCCTTCCTGCCGAAGACCTCGTCGTTGAGGGCGCGACGTGGGAGAAATTCAACAAAGCCCGAACTATCGCTTCCGATCCCACCGACGAGCAGCCGAATCCGGATCTCGTTCCGGCCGGCGTCACCGTCGTTTTGACGAAGAAGGATTCTTCGACGGTGACGAAGTCCACGACCGCAACGAGCACGGGGCTCTTTACCGTCGCTTTTACGAAAGCAGAAATAGGAGATGTGTCTTCCACTGCGGCGGACAATTTTCAGACCGTGTTGAGAATTCGAAGCACGGCATCGTACACCGACCCCGCAACGGGTTTGTGGGAGACCGCCGTGACCGATACGGAACGCGATGCCTATGCACTCTTCGAGACGAAGCCCGACCGCGCACAAGTTCGGAGCAGCTTCGTGTCCGAACGTGGATGGGTCGGCCCGGGCGAAGAGTACGTTCACGCCGTCGAATATCGAAACGCGTCCGTCACGCCGGCCGCGGGCGTGACGATAACGGACGTTTTGCCAGGAGGTGCCGTGTACGTCTCTGCAACGCCGGCTCCGGATTCCGTGAGCGGAAACACGTTGACCTGGACGATCGGCGCCGTCGCGACCGGCACTGACTGGCCCGCGGGCGCCAGTGCAGCGAATCGAATTCTCGTGACGGCGCGTGCGAAAACGTCGTCGCAGAACCCGCACATCGTTTATCAAGACCTCTCAGACACGGCGACGCTCGAACAGACCGGCTTCGTCGATTCGACTTCGACCTCTCACGGCCCGAAAGTGTCGACGCTCGACACAGCGCGCTACGGCGACCGTCCGTTCCCCGTCGTCCTCGTGGAATACACCGATCAAAACCACTCACCGGCAGCGACGGGTTGGACGTTCTATAACCGCATCTCCAACCCGCGAAACCCAGCCAGCTTGTTCGCCCACTACCAGCACATGAGCTACACGCAGCTGTATCCACATGGAGAAGTCGCAAGCTTTGACGCCTCCGCCAACGATTTTTCGAACGGCCCGTTCAAATGGTCGAATCCGTATCTGAAGGGGGATACCTGCACGGGCGTCACGACGGTTCCGCCGGTACCGGATCCGACTGCGCCGTACTCCGAGTTCACCCCCGCCGGCGCGCGCATCAACGAAGGGTGGTACACGCTCCCCGGTACACGCAATTACTATGGGCAGGACGGCGGAGGGAGCGCACTCGCTCCGGTGGGAGACATCGACTCCGGGTGCGGCCCGACGGGGAAGTCGGCATACGATGCCGCATCCATTGCCGATCCAGATCTCGATTACAACGAGTTCGATTCCGACCGGAACTGCGTCGTCGATTTCTTTGAGGTCGTCTTCCAAGGTCGCGGCGGTAACGGAGACTCCCAAACGCACGGGTATGACAACATCTGGCCGCACTCGGGAAACTTGCAAGACACGTACATCGATGCCACCGGGCAAGCGGGTTACGTCTCAAACGATCAGTGCCGGGACCGGCTCGAGCGTCCCTTGTGGTGGACCGACACGACCCGCTCATCGAAAACAACGCAGAACAAGGGCGACGCACTGAGAGTGTTCTCTCGAATCGGCCCTTACAACGTCAATCCCGAAAACGGGACGACGAGCGTCTTCGCCCATGAGTACGGCCACTCCCTTGGGCTTCCGGACTTCTACTCGAACAACTCGGCCGGCCGTGAGACGGCCGATTACTGGGAGCTGATGGCGCAGGATGCGTTTCAGTACATGAGCGTTTTCTCGCGCCAGGATCTCGGCTGGATCATCCCGAAACGTGTCCCCGCCGCGCTGACGGCGACGCTCAAGGAATCAAAGGTTGATACCCATCGCATTGATGCTGTCACCCCGTCGGGAACGCCTTATGTATTGGCGGGATCCGATGTGCACAACGGCGACGCCTATTACGTCGAGCTGCCGCATCGCGTCCTGATAAGCAGTGTGCCTTCCGGAAAATATGCGTGGTACTCGACTGCCGGCAATGGATTCGGCTGCCCGGGGAGAACGCTCGATGTTCCCTTGCGGAACACGAAGCTTGCCGAAAGCGGTACCGCCCTGACGCTGACGTTCAAGAGCTGGTACGAGATCGAGTGGGATTTCGATTATGGGTTCGTAATGATCTCCACGGACGGCGGAAAGACGTACCATTCGCTGGAATCTCAGAACGGAACGACAACACCGCAAGCGTTCAACCCCAATGCAAACGCATGCCAGCAAACAGTCGGAAACGGGATTACCGGCACGTCGTCGTCGACAAACTTTCCCTCGAATCTTGCGGACCGGCAAGGCCCTGCCGCGGGGTATCCGGCTCCCACGTTCATCGATGACTCGTTCGATATCTCAGAGTGCGCCGGCCAGAACTGCGTGTTGCGATTCGCGTATTCGACGGACACGGGCGTGGCGAAGCGCGGGTGGGTCATGGACGACCTCAAAGTCCAAGGATCCGACGGCAAGACCTATTTCAGCGATGACGTGGAGCAGCCGAGGCTCGGCTCGTATGTCCCCGGCGGCTGGCTGCGCTTTCCAAAAGGGCCGTCGCCGTTCGATCACGGCTACTACATCGAGCTTCGCGACCGGGTCTCCAACGACTTTGACTCGGCCGGCCAAGGTGAGCGTCACCCCATCACGTGGATTCCGGGCGTCTCTCTGTGGTACACGAACGAAGCCAACGGCTACGGCAACATCGGCAACAACGATCCGTTCGGCCAAAATCCCCTCGATCCTCGCGCGGAGCCGGGCGAAATTGCGCCAAGGCTTCTCGATGCGTCGTTCTATCCGTTATCGGGACTCAATACGTTCGACGACACGGCGTGGACCGATAGTTACCTCGACGAAAACGGCGAGAGCTTCAAGCTCACTTTCGATTGCTTCCACATGAGAGTGAACTCGATATCGAATCTCGGAAGTGAAGGCGACGAGACGGCGTCGCTCACGATGGCGACCTCGCCGTCGAAGTGCCTCCGCGTACTTGCGATACGACAGGGACGCCCGAAAGGAAAGCCGCTTCCCCCCACCGGCGATGATGGCTCGCCGTACCTCTTTGGCGCCCTCTTTCTTGCCCTCGCCGGGGGCTTGGTGCGCCGGCTGCGCGCTACGGCCCGGTAGGCAAGCTGTCGCTGCAAACAAGCAGCCTTGCGTTGCAATGCTGTGCAGGACTTCACAGCGTGGGAATCCGGCAAAGCGGTATCGTGCGCGACGGAGAACTCCGACTCGGGAGGGTGGCATGCTGCGGGAGATCACGAAGCGCCAGCACGAATGGCTCGACAAGGCAGTCGCGCTGCGCGAGAACGTTTTGGCGCCCAACGCCAGTGAGATCGACGAATTCGGCCGGTGGCCGAAAGAAAATTTCGATGCGCTCAAGGCCTCGGGGCTCTGGGGTATCGGTGTTCCCGAGGAGTTCGGCGGTGCGGGCGTCGACCCGCTCGGCATCGGTCTCGTCCTAGAACAGCTTGCGCGCGGCTGTGGATCGACGGCGATGGCATTCGGGATGCACGTGAACTCGTTCTGGCCCCTGGCCGCAGTCGGAACCAAGGAGCAAAACGAAAAGTACATCGTCCCCGCGATGGAAAAGAAGCTGCAGGCAACGCACGCGAACACCGAGCGTGCTACCGGAACCCAATTTTGGAACTTCTTGTCCTTCGCTCAAAAGACCAAGAGCGGCTGGCTTCTGAATGCCGAAAAGGCGTTCGTGACATCGGCGGGAGAGGCCGACGTCTACTGGTTCACCGGTCGTCCTTCCGAGGACGCGCCGTTGATGGCGGTGAATCTCTGGTATCTCGACGCAAGCCTCGGGGGCTGGGACATCACCGACGAGTGGCACGGCCTCGGGCTACGCGGCCAGCGTTCGGCGCGCATGGTGTTCAAGGACATCGAGGTTCCCGACGACGCTGCCTTCGTTGCCGACGGGTCGATGCTCGAAACGGCGTTCCCTGCGATTCTTGCGTCGCTCGGGGCGACGCTTATTGTGAACTTCCTCGGAATGTCTCAATCGCTCGTCGATCACACCATCAAGCACGTCAAGAATCGTGTTCACCAGAACACCGGCCTTCGCTTGTCACAGGTCGACATGGTGCAGGACAGGATCGGAGCCATGCAGGCGCGCGTCGACGCGACGCGAGAGCTCGTGTACTCGGCGCTTGATCTCGCCGGCCGCGAGAGCCTCGAGTCGTGGATGGTGCCGATGATCGAAGCCAAGTCCGCCGTTGCCTCGACGGCGACGTATGTGGCGGAGCAAGCGTTGCACGCGTGCGGCGCGCAGGCGTATCGCGGAGACGGCGAGGTCAGCCGAGCATACCGCGATGCGATCGCAGCCCCGATCATGGCTCCGTCGGAGGACTGGTGCAACATCCTCGTCGGCCGGGCCCTGCTCGACGAGCCTTTGTTCGGATAAACACCCGTCATGACGGATCCCCCGGTCTGATGCCGGGGGATCTGCATTTTCTGGCGCGGCAACAACTCTTGCGAGATACTCTTCGCCGTGCCGGGGCTGCTGTTCGGAATCGGGCTTCTCGTCGTCCTCGTGTTCGTCGTTGCGGGGTACTACTCCGCGAAAAAGCACCGGGAAGAGCTGCAGGCCTTCGCCAAGCGCTGGCGGCTCGAGTTCTCCGAAAGTGATCCTTTCGATCTGCTCGCGTATCCGTTTCGGCTGTTCTCGCTCGGTGAGGGACGCGGAGTCGAGAATGTCTTGTGGGGCGATATCAAAGGCCTCAAGGTTCGGCTGTTCGAATACTGGTACTACACGACCTCGACGGACGCCGAAGGGCACTCTTCACGCTCGTACACCCACTTCACCTGCGGCCTCGCACCGGTCCCGGCGAACTGTCCCCATTTGATGATCCGTCGCGAGAACGTGCTGACGTGGATCGCGGAACACGTGGGATTCCACGACATCGAGTTCGAGTCGGATGAGTTCAATCGTGCGTTCCGCGTCAAAGGTGACGACCGGAAGTTTGCTTACGCACTCATCGATGCGCGGATGATGGAGTGGCTTCTTCAGACGAAAGGTTTTGAATTCGAGGTCAACGCCTCGTTCGCGCTCGTCATATCCGGCAAGCTGCGGGTCTCGGAGCTCCTCAACGTCGTCGCGGCTTTGCACGGTTTTTGCTCGCATGTGCCGCAAGTCGTTCCCTCGTTGTATCCGGGAGCGCATGGACCGTGAACGCGGTTTGGGTCGCCGCCGGACTCGCAGGATTCCTCTTGCTGTCACTGGCGATCTCATTCAACCGGTTCGTGACCCAGCGAAATCTCATTCGCGACTCGTGGGCGAACATCGACACCGAGCTTCGCCGCCGGTACGACCTGATCCCGAACCTCGTCGAGACGGTGAAGGGATACGCGGCCCACGAACGTCAGATCATGGAGGCGGTGAGTGAAGCCCGTGTGGCAGCCGTCGGGCAGACGGGGTCCCCACAGCAGCAGGCGGCGACGGAAAATGCGCTCATCGGCGCACTTAGACAACTGTTCGCAGTCGTCGAGAACTACCCCGACCTGAAGGCGAGCGGCAACTTCCTCGCGTTGCAAAAAGAGCTGGCGACGACCGAGGACCGCATCCAGACTGCGCGCCGGTTCTACAACGCAAACGTTCGCGATCTCAACCGCAGGTGCGCGGCGATTCCATCCTCGGTGGTCGCAGGGCTCTTCGGGTTCAAGCCGGTGGAGTTCTTCGAAGTCGAGCCGGCGGTGCGGGCGGCCGGACCTCCCACCGCGGACTTCGGCAGCTCGCGGCAGGAATAACCGCGTACACCGGCGAATCCAGTCCGCGCATATCCACAAGCGAGGGAGCGCTCATGCACGCCAGGGGTCTGCTTTCTGCCGTCATTCTTGCAGTCGTCGCCGCGGTGTTTTCTCCGGCAGCCGCCACCGCGTCCGGCTACCGGGCCGGCGCTGCGGCGGTCGTGATCACGCCCCCGCACGAGACCGGACACCGGGTCGGGGAGCTCGCGTGTCCGGTGGACGTGTGGGACGGCCCGAGCATGTGGGAGTTCGACGAGCCGTATGTCGACGCGAACGACGATGGTCATTACAACGTCGGCGATCCGTACTGCGACGCAAACGCGAACGGGCGGTACGACGGGATCTGGGTCGTCGGACAGGTGAACCATCCGGCGGAGCATGTGCATGATGACATCTTCGTTCGCACTTTCGTCGTTGCACGGGGATCGTCGGACTTCGTTGCGCTCTCTTCGGTGGACTCTCTTGGATTGTTCAACACCGACATCCAGGCAGCCCGCGACATCGTCTTGTCTCAGCACCCGGATGTCGCCGACATCATCGTGTCGGCGGATCACAACGAGTCTTCGCCGGATTCCATCGGTCTGTGGGGTCCCGGCGGGCCGAACGGCGAGGACGTCGACGGAGCGGCAAGTCTTACCAGTGGTGTGAACGACTACTACATGAGCTTTCTTGCTACGAAGATCGCGGAGTCGGTCACGCTGGCGCTTGCGGATGCGCGTCCGGCGCGACTCAATATTCTGGAGACGACCGCGCCGACCATCATTCCGACGCTCAATCACTGGCCGACGACGAATCGCAAGGATGCCACGACGGCGAATCCCTCGCCGCAGGCGGCAGGACGCATCGACGCGTGGGATCCGAAAGTGCACATTCTGCAGGCGAAGGACGAAGGAAACGGAGACAACATCTTTACGCTCGTCGACTACGACGCGCACATTCAAAACCTCGGTCATTCGGACGACGACTACTGGTCCCACTCGATCACTGCCGACTGGGTGCAATTCTTCAACAGAGACATCGAAGCGCAGCAAGGTGGCGTGGTGATCTACCTGCAAGGAGCCAACGGCTCGATCGAGACGCCGTCGGTACCGACGCTCGGCAATTATCCCGAAGGAACACCCGAGCGATCCGAGGCTATAGGCACCGAGCTGGCGAAGGTCGTCAACGAAAATGTCGGAGCTGCGCTTCCGCTTGTCGGCGGCGACGTCGATGTGGCGCGCGAATCGTTCACGGTGCCGCTCGAAAACCAGCTCTTCATGGCTGCCTTCGCGGCCCATTTGTTCCCGCACAAGCTGTTCGGCGCGTCAACGACGCCGTACACCTATCCGCAGATGCAGACCGAAGTCGGCATTGTGAACATCGGACCGCTTCAATTTCTCGCCAACCCGGGCGAAGCGTTTCCGGCTCTGACGAAGGGGAGCCACTGGGGGATCGACGAAGGCTGTTCCGGCCGGCCGAATCCTCCCGTCCCGTCGTGGAGCTCATCGGCCGATTACCGCTGGGACGTCGGTCTGGCCGACGACATGATCGGCTACGAGAGTCCCGCGTGGTCGTGGGATTCGGATCAAACGACGTACGAGAATCCGCTCGACCCGTGCTCGAACGATTCGGACGAGCAAGGCCACCATCACGGGCTCGAAGACGAGTCGGTGGGTCCCACGGGTGGGAACATCGTGGCTGCGCACCTGTCGGTGCTCGCGAAGGCGATGAGCCACGGTGCACCTGCCGAAATCGCGACCGGCAGGTATCTGTTCGCCGACGGATCGTTGTCGCGACGCCCGTACCGAGCGTCGTATCAGCGCGACGACGGTCCTTCGATGCCGGCCGTCACAACCCGAGCGATCGGGGTTGTAGTCGGTTATCGGGTGTTCATGCTGCCGGGATTCACGGACGCCGGCACGTATCACGCCACCGGCGAAGGAACGTTCGTCGACTACGACGGGCATGCGCAATCGGACCCCGACCAGGGCACCCGTGGCATGAGCACGGCGACCGGAACCATTTTCGTGGACGTCTACCCGGCTTGACGCAGGGTTTCCCGGGTCCTGAGCAGGAAAAGGGTACCGAAAAGTCGAATTCGTCCCGTGAGCTCGGCTTGCCCTTTGCGAGGAAAGGACGTCCCCCATGAACCGCGCACTCAGCCGTGGACGAAAGATGCTCCTGCTGGTCGCAGTGCTCGCCGTCGGAACACTGGGATTTCACCCGGCGCCGGCGTTCCCACCGTCCGGACCGCCGGACCTTCACGGCGGACCGACCAATTTCTTTACGGTAAGCGATGGCACCTCGATCGCGTTGAACGTCGTCGTCCCCGACAAGTGTGATCCCGCGAAGGGTGGCACCGACGCGTGCCCGGCGATCCTCGAGATGGCCGGCTACGAGAACGGCTCCTCGGACGCCAGTGGGCGGACCACGCTCGGCCAGTTCGAGGACTGGTGCAAGGCGAACTTCGACCCGCGTTGCGAAGGATTCCCGCTGACCGGCGACTCGCACGAGGGCACGTCAGCGTACCGGTACGACGCCGACTATGTGCTCGTGCACGCATCGGTCCGCGGTACGGGCTGTTCGTCGGGAGAATTCGACCTGTTCAGCGAACGCTCCGCGATGGACGGCTACGAGATCATCGAGAACTACATCGTTGACAACTCCAAGCACGCGACGGCGTCGGACACGCAACTCTCGACGTTCAAATCGAACGGCAAGGTTGGGATCCTCGGCCACTCGTACAGCGGTGAGACGGGATTCATGATCGCGGCCCAAGAAGGAAAGGCGGCGCGCGACAACAACGCGGCGACAACGAGCCACCTCACAGCCGTCACTGTTTCCGGCTTGATCGACGATCTCTACCGAGGCATCACATACCCAGGTGGTGTGGCCAACGTTCTGTTCCCGCCCGAGTGGACGCTCGGCGTCCGTCCCGCATACGACGTGCTCGGCGGACAGCTGCAGGGCGTGGTGCGCAACGCCGACGAGCATCCGGAGATTTCGGCGCAGTGCGCGCAGAACATCGCGACACACACGCGCAATGTCGTCGAGGACCCGGTTCTGAATGGAACCCGCGACACCGACAGCAACTGGTGGCGGTCGCGGTCCCTCGTGACGTACGCGCCCTTCATCGCCGCGCCGATTCACACCGCCGGCGCTTTCCAGGACGAGCAGACGGGTCCGCGTTTCGCGCACCTCTGGGAAACGATCCCGAACGACGTCCCGAAGCGTTTGCTTATGTCGAATGGTAATCATGGAACCCAAGTAAGCCCGAAGCTGATGTGGGACGATCGCAAGGCCTGGATGGACTTCTGGATGCGCGGCATTGCCGACCCGTACGTGAAAGCGCCGGGCACCATGCAACGCTCGGTGCGCACGCTACTCGAGCTTCACGGTGAGGACGTGACCGGTATCAAGGACTCCGCGAATTTCCCGCTGGAGGACACGACGTGGACGCCGTATTACTTGTGCGCCGGTGCCGACGGCAACGTGGTTCCCGGCATGCTTTCTGCGACGGGATGCTCCGCCTCGGATAACGCCACGTCGGCGAAGTATCTTTCGGGTAGCAAGCGCCAATCGTGGTTCTTCGAGACCGGAGGCTCCGGCGGCTCACCGATGACGACGAAGAAGGGTCCGGACGAGCTCGACTTCGTCGCTCCGGCGTTCACGGATACGACCGTGATCGACGGACCGATCACCGCGAATCTGTTCATGAGCACGACGGCACCGGACACCGAAGTGTTCGTGCAGGTGGCAGACCGCAATATCGCGACCGGCGAGCTCATGATGTTGCAGCGCGGCATGTTGCGCGCCAGCCACCGAGCAATCGACGCGACGCGCAGCGACTACGCGGGCAGCTTCATGTACCGGCCGTTCCGGCCGCACACGAATGCGGAGCTGCTGACGCCGGGTCAGACATATGAGCTCCTCGTCGAGATCTTCCCCGTCGCGCACATCTTCCGCCCCGGCCACGCGCTCCAGATAAAGATCATGGCGCCGCCGGCCGTGGACAGCTACTACTCGTACGCGCCGAAGGGGCCGCCGGCGATCAACACGGTGTACTTCGGTAGTGAGCCGAGCCGGATTACGATCCCGATCATCCCGACGCCGGCGCTCGCAGACGATGTCCCGGCATGCAGCGAGATCACGCAGTATCGCTGCGTGACGGACTAGGGAGAAAAGAACGGTTAAACGGCGGCCTAGATCGGCCGGCTCAGATCTGGCTGCGCAGCTTGTCGATCGCTGAGTAGACCTCGGCTGCCCGCGTGTGCATGCGGCGGCGTGTTTCGAGGTCCCTGCCCGTCGATTCGAGGATTCGGGCCACTGCGCTCTCCAGGTCCTCGGGATCAAACGGCTTCGACAAGTGGTCGACTGCGCCCCCCGACGACTCTCGCAGCATGCCCTCCGCGTCATAGCCTTTGGCCGTGGCGACGATGACGGGCGTGTCGGCGCGCGCCGACATCGCGCGGAGGCGTTGCAGCACTTCGTACCCGTCGGTGACGGGCATCATGATGTCCAGGACGATAACGTCGTAGGGCGTCTTTTCGATGAGCTTGAGCGCTTCTTCGCCGCCCGACGCTTCCGTCACGTCGTGTCCCGCCAGCTTGAGGGTGACCGACATGAGGCTGCGAACGGCCGGCTCGTCGTCGACTACGAGAATGCGGGCCATGCGGAGTTCATCGGCACGCCGGCAGCGGTTCTGTAGCGCACGGGCGGAGTTTTGGGCTTGGTTTGGGTATGTCTACGGCGAGACCGGCACCGCTCGAGCCGCCGCGGCTACGATCGGCGGTGACGTCCGGCCGATTTGCCGGAGGAGGCGCGAAATGAACCGTTTGCAACAGCTCCATGTAGCCGGGCAAAGCATCTGGCTGGACTTCCTTCGGCGCGGGATGGTGGCCCAGGGAGAGCTCGGCTTGATGATGCAGAAGCGGGCCGTTACCGGCGTCACCTCGAACCCGAGCATCTTTTCCAAAGCCATCGGCGGCTCGACCGATTACGACGCCGTCTTGCGGGAGCTCGTCGGCAAAGGAATGCGCGATCCCGTCGAGCTGTTCTACGAACTCGCGCTGGAAGATATTCGGCTTGCAGCCGATGTCTTCCGCCCCGGATATGACGCGAACGGCGGCGCAGACGGCTTCGTTTCCTTCGAGCTCGAGCCCCGACTCGCGCACGACACGCAAGGCAGCATCGACGCGGCGCGGGAAATCTTCGGACGCATCGGACGCCCCAATGTCATGATCAAGGTCGTCGGTACCGAAGAAGGTGTCCCGGCGGTAGAAGAGCTCATAGCCGGTGGTATCAACGTCAACGTCACCCTGTTGTTTTCCGTGCGGATGTACGAAAAGGTCGCGCGCGCGTACATCGCAGGGCTCCAGCGGCTCAAGGCCGACGGAAACGCTCTGGATCGGGTGGCTTCGGTCGCCTCCTTCTTTCTGTCTCGTGTCGACACCGTTGTCGACGGTGAGCTGCCGGAGGATTCGACGCTCCGCGGCACGATTGCGATCGCCAACGCGCAACTCGCGTACGAACGATTCCGCGAGATCTTTTCCGGCGCCGAATGGGAGAGCCTGGCCGCGGCAGGAGCGCGTGTACAGCGTCCGCTGTGGGCGTCGACCGGAACGAAAAATCCGGCTTATTCCGATGTGATGTACGTCGGACCACTCATCGGCGCAGACACCGTGAACACAATGCCGGAAGCGACTATGGATGCGTTCCTCGATCACGGCGTCGTGCAGCCGAACAGCGTTGCCGAAAGCCTCGATGCAGCACGCGATGCCGTCGAAGCGCTGCCAAAGCTCGGTATCGACCTCGAGCGTATCGCGTCGGACCTCACGGAAAAGGGCATCAAGCTGTTCGAAGACGACTTTGCGAAACTGCAGGCGACCATCGAGCGCAAGGTAGACGAAGTACTCGCTGAACGACCGAAAGTCTCTGCGTCTCTCGGCACGCTCGACGATGCAGTCGAGCGCCGCCTCGAGCATATGACGCACGAGAAAGTCATCGAACGCCTGTGGCGCAAAGATCACACCGTCTGGAAGCAAGATCCGGCCGAGATATCCGACCGTCTCGGCTGGCTGTCCGTTGCGGATCTCATGCGCGATCGCGTCACGGAGCTCGAAACGTTTGCGAAAGAGGCCCGTGTTGACGGCTTCACGACGGCAGTGCTGCTCGGCATGGGCGGCTCGAGCCTCGCGCCGGAGGTTCTGCGAACGACACTCGGCGTGGCCGATGGCGCGCTGGATCTCGTCGTTCTCGACACGACCCATCCGGCGACGGTGGCGCGCGTGACGCAGGATCTGGATCTCCCCCACACGCTGTTCGTCGTCGCCAGCAAGTCGGGGACGACGATCGAGACGCTGTCGCACCTCGCGTACTTCTGGGACAAAGTCCAAGATGGAACGCACTTCGTCGCGATCACGGATCCGGGCACGTCCCTTGCCGCTCTCGGACGCGAGCGAGGCTTTCGCGGCATATTTCTGAACCCCCCCGATATCGGGGGACGATATTCCGCGCTTTCCCTGTTCGGATTGGTGCCCGCCGCGCTGATCGGCGCCGACATGATGTCGTTGCTGGAGGACGCGGAGGAGATGGCGACCGCGTCGCACAGGTGCGTTCCGTGCGCAGAGAATCCCGGCGCATGGCTCGGCGCGGTGATCGGTGAAGCGGCACGTGCCGGTCGCGACAAGCTCACGCTGTCACTCGCGCCCGAGATCGCCTCGTTCGGCGCCTGGATCGAGCAGCTCATTGCCGAATCAACCGGCAAGGAAGGCACCGGCATCGTGCCGGTCACCGGCGAGGTGCTCGGCGGCCCCGAGGTCTACGGAGACGACAGGATCTTCGTGTCCATTGCCGGCTCCGACGAAGCCGATCCGAAGCTCGTCGCGCTCGCGCAGGCCGGACACCCCGTCGTTCGTCTCGCCGGCGGTGCCGCGACGCTCGGCAACGAGTTCTTCCGCTGGGAGATGGCGACGGGTGTTGCCGGCGCGGTGCTCGGCATCAATCCGTTCGATCAGCCGAACGTCGCCGAGGCGAAGGAGGCGACGGCGAAGATCTTGAGCGAGCCCTTCACCCACGAGGACTCCGGCGATGCCGGTGCGCTCTTGAAAGACGTTCGTCCGGGGGACTACGTCGCGATCCAGGCATACCTCGACCGAACCCCGGAAACGGAGGGCGCTCTCGAAAAAGCGCGCACCGCGATTCGAGACCGGCTCAAGGTTGCAACGACGGTCGGATTCGGCCCCCGATTCCTCCACTCGACGGGCCAGCTGCACAAAGGTGGCCCGGATACCGGCGTCTTCGTCCAGGTCGTGGATTCGGGGCGCGCGACCGACCTCGAGATCCCCGGCCGGCCGTACACGTTCGGTCGCCTCATCGATGCTCAGGCGGACGGCGATATGCGATCATTACGCGGGCGAAAACGCCGCGTCGCGCGCATAACGCTCGAAAGTCTCGGACGGGTGATGTGACGGTGCAGATCGGGATGGTCGGTCTCGGCCGCATGGGTGTGGGCATGTCGGAGAGGCTTCGCCTCGGCGGCCACGACGTGATCGGATACGACCGCGACCCCGCCGTGTCCCAAGCAGCGTCGCTCGAGGACCTCGTCGGCCGCCTGTCCCCACCGCGTGCCGTGTGGGTCATGGTGCCCTCGGGCGAGCCGACGGAGCAGACGATCGTTGCGCTGTCCGCGTTACTGACCGACGGCGACACGATCATCGACGGAGGCAATTCGAACTTTCGTGATTCGATCCGTCGCGCCTCCTCGCTCGCGGAAAAGGGGATCGATTTGCTCGACGCCGGAACGTCCGGCGGCATCTGGGGATTGCAAGAAGGGTTTTGCTTGATGGTGGGTGGTTCGGCGCACGCGTTCGCACGGATCGAGCCGGCCTTCAAAACGCTTGCGCCGGAGGCGGGATATGCGCACGTCGGCTCATCCGGCTCGGGTCACTTCGTGAAGATGGTCCACAACGGAATCGAATACGGGCTCTTGCAGGCATACGCGGAAGGGTTTGAGATTCTTCGGGGCTCGAAGCTGTTTACCGATCTCGATCTCCATCAAATCGCCGACCTATGGCGGCACGGATCGGTGGTGCGATCGTGGCTTCTCGATCTCGCCGAGCGCGCATTGTCGGCCGATCCCGAGCTTTCGAAAATCGAGGGCTACGTCGCCGACTCAGGCGAAGGGCGCTGGACGGTGCTCGAAGCGATCGAGGAAGACGTCCCTGCGCCCCTCACCGCACTGTCGCTGTTCGCCCGGTTCGCGTCGCGCCAGGAAAGCTCGTTTGCGATGAAGATGATCGCGGCCTTGCGCCACGAGTTCGGCGGGCACGCGGTCAAAGAGTCTTAGAGCGCTCCGACATCCGTCGTGCCGCTACGCAACCACACACCGCCGAGAACCGTGCTCGCGAACAACAGGTCCGCCGCGAGAGGATGCTGGGCAAGGAACGTCGATGCGCGCCAGCGAGGATCGAAAACGAGAGCCAGCTCGGCAAGCAGCGGCTCCACCGAACCGTTGTACGTGGTCCCGATCGGGTTCGGTGCGCTCTTCAGTGGGTTCAGGAAGCTCGCCTTCAAGTCGGTCACGGTTGCGGCACTGAACGCCGCGTTCACGACGACCTTGTAGACGCCGCCGCTTGCCGACGCCGGCGGCGCGGAGCCGGTAGACCACGACGAAACGATGAGTGTGTGCTCCGTCGGATCGTTCACGTCGAGGATCACGCTCAAGATTTGCCCCGTGATCGGTTGCGACAGCGTCATTGCTGTTCCAAATGATCCCGGGCCGGACGCGCCCGTCGTCGCGCTGTAGATCTTCCCGTCGTGGGTGCCGACGTAAATGCGAGGCGTGCTCATCGCTTTCGTGACGGCGAACCCCGGTGACGAGCCGCAGCTGGGCAGGGAATTGGTGAACGACCAAACGCCGCCGTTCTTCACGCCGGTCCAAAGGCCCGAGTTTGCCCCGGCGTACAACACATAGGAGCTGCTCGGGTCGAACGAGAGGTTGCCGACGAGACGCGACGACACGAGGACGCTTGCGCCGCACGTGTCTGCGAACGTGTACGGCGTCCACGACGAGCCGCCGTTGCCCGAAATGTACACGCTTGGGCTCGTGCCGTTTGCGTCGGTGCCGACGACACTATTCGTCTGCTGGATGCGACCGGCTGCGATCGTGATCGAACCACCGGCGGGTGATCGACGGCAATGGCATTGCCGCGAATGCCGGGCAGGATCCGACGCCACGTTATGCCGCCGGTCGACACGCCTTGGTTCACCGGCGGCGTCGCCGTTTGCACGCGCAGTTCCGCTTTGTATACCCCGCCGTATTCGACTTTCGGGCTATTGAGGTTCGAAAGGTTCAGCGTGAGGTTGTAGGCCGACACGTAGACGGCAAGCGGATCCTGCGGGTCGAACGCGATACCTTCGACGCCACAGCCACCGAGTGCGCCGAGGAGATCGAATGCCGCATCGGTCGTCCCATACACCAGGTCATCCGTCGCAGGGTTGACCGACACGCGCGGCAAGCAATAAGGCGTCAGCGTGGTCCAGCCCACGCCGGGAACCGATTCATAGAGCCCGAAGATCGCGTTGCCCAGCAGAAAGCGACCTTTGACCGTCGGGTCGGCGACGATACGGCGCGATGTATACACAGGCACGGGCTTGCCGTCGCCGGCCGTTGCAGCGATGAAAGGAAGCCCGAGCTGATCGGGAATCCACCCTACCGGCGGAAGTGCGGAGTGGCCGGCCGATGGAAGGATGAGAGCGACGCTCGCAATGAGCCCGACGAGCGACCGCCGCGCGCGCATGTTCTCCCTCTCCTCTGCCCGAGTCCTTTTTACCCTTTTCGCCGAATTCATACCCGAAGCCTGCCCGGCATGACCGAAAGGTCCTTGACGCCGAAACTCCTCCGGGACAGGATGCGCCCCAATGTCCGCCCCGCTGCTCATCTTCATCCACGGTCCCGTGGCGGGCCGCCGCGTGCCGTTGGACGCCGACGAGATCACCGTCGGCCGCACCGACCAGAACGATCTGGCGCTGGACGACCCGCAGGTGTCCCGCACGCACGCGATCTTCATGCGGCGCGGCGGCGTGATGGTTCTGGAGGATCTCGGCAGCCACAACGGGACGTACGTCAACGAGGAAAGGCTTCACGGCGTTCGCCAGCTCCATCACGGCGACCGGATTTCGATCGGACTGAGCCGAATCTTGTTCGAGGATCAAAGCCTTGTCCAAGACGACACGACGCAAGTATCGGACCCGTCGGCGTTTTCGGCCGTCGCCTTCACGCAGCGTCAGCTCCAAGTTCTCCGCCTGGTGGCGCGTGGATTGTCGAACAAGCAGATCGGGGAGCGCTTGTTCGTCAGCGAGCGAACGGTGAAGGCCTACTTGTCCAGCATCTTCGAAAAGCTTCAAGTCCAAAAGCGAAGCGCGGCCGTCGCTTCGGCGCTACGCCTCGGGCTCATCGATATGCCGCGCGAAGGCGAAACCGACGTCTGAACCCGAAGAAAGCCGCAATTCAGTACTTCCGGCAAGGCCTCCCGAATCACCCCGTAAGACCCAACCCCCTTCCTCGTATTGATCCGCAGGGTTGAGTAACCGCGGTACGCCGCGGTCAGGAAAGGGGGAAAAAGAATGAAGAAGATCAGCATGTTTCTCGCGATTGCAATGTTGCTGATGATGGTCATCGGCATGGTTGGCATCGGTCACGCAACACAGTGTGCCGGACCGGTTGCGACGGACTGTAACTCGGGTCCGAACGACACCGCTCCTCACTGTGACGTGTTCGTGGACAGCGGCCAGGGACTCCCGGTCGATGGCACGTGTCTTTCGCAGTAACAACACGCTAACTCCTAGGAGGGGGCTTCGGCCCCCTCCTTTTTTTTGGGCGGCGGCAAGTTCCGACTTCCCACGACATGCGACGCGAGAGAGACACTCAATCTTTCGTAGAGCTTCGGGTCCCGCTCGCCCGGTTGTTGTCGGTATCGGCGCCCGCTCGTTCGCAACCCGCGCCCGCGATTTTTCGTGGACCCCGTACCTTCTCCCCGAGATCACTCGTTGCGTTCATGAATCGCAAATTGTGGTCAGGCTCATTTCTCGTATGCCAGGGGGCCGGAGCGATCCGGCAAGAAGGAGGATCGAATGTCCAAAGTGAGGCAGCGTCGGGCAATCCGGCTCATGGCGCTCAAGTCATTCGCGGTCACGCTCGTCGTGATCGCTTCGAGCGTGTTCGGCGCCGGTATCGCGCTGGCCGCGCAGGATCCATGCAACGGCGTCTTCAGCGGCCAGACCCCGGATCCCATTAACAAGGTGGCCGACAAATCTTCAGCGATCCCAGGTGAGTCGATCACATATACGGTCACGTGGCACTCCACGGGAGCCGATTCCGCAGACGTCACCGACTGCTTTCAGGTTGACGACGGAAGCGATCCCGTCCTCAATGCGCTCGTGACTCTCGCCAACACCACGTCCGACCGTCCCAACGTTGGATCGGCCGGCAGCGCACAGTCGTGGACGTTCTCGATCGCGATTCCATTGGAGTCGGCTCTCGTCGGGCACACGGTTTACGACCGGGCGAAGATTACTCACGGGAGCGCGGAGTCTCGGAGCGAGTCGGTCGGAGTTCTGGTTACGGCGCCCCCGCCCCCTGTCAACCACGCACCGACGGTCGGCTGCCCGACGACGTCGATCAGCGACCTCGGAGTGGACTTCACCGCGAGTGGCAGTGACCAAGACGGCGATGCATTGACCTACAGCTGGAACTTCGGTGACGGAAGCGCGGTGCTCGACAGCGGCTCTACGAACACGGCGCATCACGCCTACGCCGCCGGCGGGACGTATCAAGTCGTCGTGACGGTGAGCGACGGAACGCTCACCGGCGCTTCGGGCAACTGCCCGGTGACGGTCACCGCTCCGATCATTTCGCCGGTCAACCACGCACCGACGGTCGGCTGCCCGACGACGTCGATCAGCGACCTCGGAGTGGACTTCACCGCGAATGGCAGCGACCAAGACGGCGACGCAGTGACGTACAGCTGGAACTTCGGCGACGGCAGCGCTGTGCTCAACAGCGGCTCTACGAACACGGCGCATCACGCTTTCGCCTCCGGCGGCACGTATCAAGTCGTCGTGACGGTCAGCGACGGAACGCTCACCGGTTCCTCCGGCAACTGCCCGGTGACGGTCACGGCTCCGATCATTCCGTCGATCCCGCCCATCCCGCCGGTCAACCTTGGTCCGACCGTGGCATGCCCCACCCTCGGCGTTGCCGGCCTCACGGTCGACTTCAGCGCCGTGGGCGTCGATCCAGACGGCGGCTCGATCACTGGTTACCACTGGGACTTCGGTGACGGCCACACCGCCGACACGGCACTCGGCTCCGCGCAGCACGTGTTCGCGGCAGACGGGACGTACCAAGCGATCGTAACGGTCGCAGAGTCCGACGGTGCGCTCACCGGGACTTCCGCTAGCTGCCCGGTGACCGTTGCCGCTCCGGTAGTGATCGTCGCCGACGACGGAGACGACACGAGCGGTGAGACGCCGGACGACACGGTTGTTCTTGCGGTGAAGAAGCGCCTGCCGAAGACTGGTGTGTCCACGGTACCGATGGCGTGGCTTGCAGCGATGCTGCTCCTGTCGGGCCTTCTTCTCCGGAGTGCGAAGCCGCGGCCGGTTCGCGCGGTGTTTGCGGGCCGAGGCTTGGTTGCAACGCAGGTCGCGCAATACGGTCTCTCGCTTGCGGCGAGCGCCCGCCCGATGCGCCGGTACACGCACCGACGCATCTAGGAAATCAGCATGGTGAGAGCGGCTCCTTCGGGAGCCGCTTTTCGTTTACGCGGACGTCCTCTTGCGTTCGCGCAGGGCCGCGCTTGGTTGCTCGGCGGGGGAGTGAATCGGCATAACCGGCGCGCCGCGTTCGTCGTCGCGGAGTTTCCAGAGGATGAGCAGCAAGATGAACCCCGTGACGAAAAGCAGCAGTGCGATGATGATCAAAAGCATTCGGTCTGCGCCTTTCAACGGGGCAGGTCGGGCCGTGACGGCGCCGATGCGCAAATCGGTTGCGGCTTGGTCGAGAAGCTCGTCTCCGGCCTTCACTTGGGCGGTGATGACGTACGTACCGTCCGGGAGGTCCGGCTTCCACTCGACGGCGGCGCTCTGCGCAGTCGTGATTTCCTTTTGGGCGAGTACCGTTCGCGCCCGCTCGATCTTCCCTTGTGTCGCCGTCAATATGACTGCCGGCGACAACGGAACCGCACCGGTATTGCGGACGTCGAGCGCGATGAGTGCGCCACCCTGATTTTTCGCCAGGAAGTTTTCGATCTTTGCGGTGGGACGCTGTGCGACGCCGCCGGAGAAATCGATTGTCTTTCGAAAGTGTCCGGATGAATTCGTCAGCGCTGCATCGAACGTGAGTTTCCCCGTCGTCCCGGCAGGCGGCGTCCACTTACCGACAAGCCTGCGCGCGAAACCGGGGAGAATGTTTTCCGCTTTCAAAGCCACCGTCGCAAGTACCGTCTGCCCTTGAGTGATCTTGACGGTTCCGCTCGGGCGAACGTGGACGTTTCCGGTGTCTTTCGCGGCGGCGAACACATTCACCTCGGAGCCGGACGTTCCGGACAGAATGCCGGCGTCGACGACGTCGATTGTTTGCACCCATGGCTTCGGTCCGCGCAAAAGAAAGAGGCTTGCGACCCTCGAACGCACCTCGATTTGGCCGGCCTGCGGCGTCAGTGGAGCGAACTCCGCGACGACGGCCGCGTAAAGACCGTGCTCGCCATCGGGGATCTTTCCGGTGAACGCGAGCGTCTTCCGCCCGGCAGGCTCGAGCACGAACGAATCTGCGTCGACGTGGAGCGCGTCTTTCGCGGACGAGTTCTCGAGAAACTCCGGCGACCCGTCGAGGTCGTGGCCGAGCCCTGTGACCATGACGGAAATCTTGCGCGGCGTTGCTTCATGATTGATGAGCATGATCTGACCCGAAACGCCGGTATCGGTCAGGTCCTTTTCCCACTTGACCGGCGAGATCTCGACCCCTTGTGGCGCCGAATCCTGCGCGAATGAAAACGGCGCGCCGAGAACGGCGGCCAGCACAGATGCGGCACACGCCGCGATGAGGCGGCGTGCCCGGCTCGGATCAATCCCCATTCGGCCCACTACGAGTTCATTCGGCGCGTCCCCCGGCGTGGTTTAGGGCCGAAAGCAAACCGGCCCCATCCTCGATGGGGCCGGTTGCGGGAGGCTTGGGTACTACAAGGTGCTCGACGCGGTGTAGGTCAGGACGATGTGGTAGCTGCCGGTCGAGAGCGCTTGATCCGTGATCGCCGTCGGCTGAGCAAGCGTGATGTCGTACGTGTCGGTTCCGAGGCCGGTACCGGTCGCGAGCAGCGTGCTGGTGCCGACGATTGCGGCGGCTCCGACGCCGGCGCTGACGGCCGTGCCGGCACTGCGTACGGCGGTGATCGTCATGGGGCTCGTGAGCGTCTTCGGAGAGCTCGATACGTACGCCCCCGACGCGTACTCGGTCATGCGCGTCTTGTCCGCCGTGACTCCGACCGTGTAAGGCTGGTTTGCGTTCATGACGACCGATCCGCCCGACGTCGTGTTGGCGCCGCTCGAGGCAAGGCTCCACGAAGAGATCGTCGCCGTCGGTGATGTCGTCATCGACAGCGCTCCACTCAGATTCGCGTCGATGGTCTGTGTCGCTGCATGCGCCGGAACGACCATCGCAAGCGATGCGACTGCGATCCCCGCTGCCAAAAAGAGCTTCTTCACTCTCAGTACCCCCTTCTAGGGTCGATTGCGTTTGACTGTCTTTCCTTCGGATCGTGGAGTATCTGCTCCGAATAGCCCATGGGTATGGTCTCACCAGGCCTTCGATGACTAGTCGCGGCGCATCTCGCCGTCGTGATGCGTCTGCATCACCGATTTGAGCCGGTTCGGCTTTTTCGGCGGATTGAGCAGCGTGTCGCGTCGTCGCCCGGCGTTTCAGGGTGTCGAGTCGCGATTCGAATGCTTAGTACGGCTCGGCGCGATTCGATAGCCCGTGCGCGATCTTTCCGGGGAGAAAATGCGACTGGGAGGGGCCGGTTAACATTCGCGCTCTCTCTCGAAGCCGAAGCTCCGAATCGCCTCCCGCGGCTGACCGCGCGTGGGTTCCGGTCCTTCCCAGTCACGTTCGAGCATGACCCTCGCAGCCTCCGAGGTCAAGTGCCTGCTTCCCCTGCTCGCCTCAGGCGAGCGAGCGCTGGCGTCGCATGTACGCCCATCCGAGGACCACGGCGGCCGCCAGCGCGAGCGCCGCGAAAGCCACGTGCTGCCTGGGCGTGTCTTGGGCCCGGCGTTGCGCGGCCCGAGGGACCTCTCGGGCCAGGCGGGCGCTGTGCTGCGCGACGTCCCGGCTTCGCTCGGTGATCACGACGCGGCCCCGCTCGGCCAGCGCGGACCCGCGTTCCGCCAACGCCGACCCGCGCTCGGCCAGCTCGGCGCCGCGCTGACGAAGGCGCCTGCGAACGGAGATCGGGTTCGTAAAGTCGACAATAGGCCAGCCGCGGGCCTCGGCCTCTGCTCGAAGCTCTTTGTCCGGGTTGACGGCCTGAGGGTGACCGACCGCCGCCAGCATCGGAAGATCGGTGATCGAATCCGAATATGCGTACGATTCCGCGAGGTCGATCCCTTGCTTCGCCGCCTCGGCCTCGATTGCTTCGCGCTTGCCGTCGCCGTAACAGTAGAACTCGAGCTCGCCTGTGTACTTGCCGTCCTCGACCATCGCCTTCGTGGCGATCGCGTAGGGGATCCCCAGATACCGGGCCAGGGGGAGGACGATCTCCTCACCCGATGAGGAGACGATGTATACGCGGCGGCCGGCGGCGAGGTGCTCCTCGACCAGATCCATCGCCTCGGCGTAGATGATCGGGTCGATTATTTCGGAGAGAGTTTCCTGGACGAGGGCCGACAGGCGCTCTTTGTCCCAGCCGCGCGTAAGCTCGAGCAAGGCGGCGCGCATCTTCTCCATCTTGTCCTCGTCGGCGCCGGTGATCAGGTAGACGAGCTGGGCGTAGATTCCCTTGACGAGATGACCGCGGCCGATGAACCCCTCCTTGTAGAGAGGCCGTCCGAACGCCAGCGTGGACGATCGGGCAATGATCGTCTTGTCGAGATCGAAAAAGGCGGCTTGCACCGACGTATCGTAACCCGCCCGAGAAAAGAAATTTTTCGCTCGCTCCGGTTTGGAGGTTGACGCAAAGGGCATAAACCTTGCGACCCTCCAGCAACGGAGTGGTCTCTCAACCCCAGCGTGGGGGACCGCCCACCCCCGCGCCGCCCCGAGCAGGCCCCGCGACATCGATCCGGGGCCTGCTTCGCATCTCGGCCGAGAATTTCGAGAATCTCTCCGCGATCGACGCGATCCGGGCCGCGGCCCGTGGTTTTTGTCGCACCCGGTTTCTATACTCCGGCTCCTTCCCACCTTCCCGCCCGCAGATTGGAGCGATGGGTGAGCGTGGGAGTTGCGATCCTTCACGACGACGTCCGCGTGCTCGACGAGGTCGCGCATCTCGTCGACCGGACCGGCGGGTTGCATGTGGCCGGCCTCGGTGAGACCGCCGACGCCGACGTCGTGCTGATCGGCGGCACGGCGCTGGCGTCTTTCACGAGGAACGGGAGCGGCGTCGTCGTGCTCTCCACGGGGGAGCCGCTTGCCGACGCCCGAGCCGGGTTCGCTCTCGGAGCAGTCGGGTTGTTGCGGTGGCCCGACGATGCGGAGGCGCTCGGGCGCTTGGTGGCCGGCGCTGCAGCGGCGAGCACCGAAGGGAGTGATGCCGACCGCGCGCCGTGCATCGGGGTGATCGGCGCACGTGGCGGCGCCGGCGTGTCGGTCGTTGCGGCGCTGCTGGCCCGCGCGATTGCCGGCTCGATCCTGTGCGATTTCGATTTTGCCGGCGCCGGCCAGCTCGCTTTCGCGGCTGAGGACGCGGGTGCGAGCTTTGCCCGTGTCGCGGCCGTGCCGACACCCGACGTGGTCGCAGAGGCATGTGAGCCGCACGCGGCCGGCCGGGCGCTCTTGGTACGCGCGGGCACACCCGCCGCTCCGGACGCGGTTCTCGAGGCCGTGGTTGACGCCGCGCGTCGTAGCGCTGCGGCCGTCGTCGTGGATGCGGGATCCCGGCAGATGCCGTTCTCTCCGGCAGTACTCGTCTGCGCAGACGACCTTGCATCATTGCGCGCGGCCAAGCGCCTTACCGAGTCTGCCCCTGATCTTCTCATCGTGCTGAATCGCCTGCGACGCCGCGGTTTGCGCACGTCGCATTTTGCGAAGGCGCTCGGGCGAGAACCCGTAGCGGTTTTGCCGCCGGATCGGCGCCTCGCCCGAGCAGCCGATCTCGGCGTCCTCCCGCGTCGTCTCCCGCGCCCCATCCACGCGCTGGCGAAGCTGGTGATGTCATGACCCCCGAAGAACGCTCGTCCGTGCAATCTCGCATTCAGCAACGGTTGCTGTCCGACGGGAGCGATCTAACGCACGGATTCGGTGCGGAACGGCGAGTTCGCGTGCTGCGCGCTGTTGCGCGGCTGCTCCTCGACGAAGATGTTTCGCTCGTCCCAGACGAGCGCGCATCGCTCATCCGCGAAATTGCGGACGCGGTCGTGGGGCTTGGACCGCTCGAACCGCTGCTTCGTGACCCCGCCGTCACGGAGATCATGGTGAATTCACCGGCGGACGTCTACGTCGAACGGTCGGGCGTGATCGAACGCGTGCCGGTGTCGCTTCCGGATGCGGCGGCCGTTCTCCACCTGATCGACCGGGTCGTCGGGCCGCTCGGTCTTCGCGTCGACGCCTCACGGCCGTGGGTCGACGCCCGCCTGCCCGACGGTTCCCGGGTCCACGCGATCATCCCTCCGCTGGCGGTGGCCGCTCCCGCGCTGACCATTCGCAAGTTCGCGCGCGATCCGATCGGCATCGAGCGTCTGGTTCAATTGGAGTCGCTCACCGTCGAGATGGCATCGTTTCTCGGTGCATGCGTGCGTGCACGAGTCAACATCATCGTCGCCGGCGGCGCAGGCGCGGGAAAGACGACGTTGCTGAATGCGCTGGCGAGCTTCATTCCGGCTCATGAGCGTGTGATCACGATTGAAGATGCGGCCGAGCTCCGGCTTCAGCAGCCGCACGTCGTTGCGTTGGAATCGCGTCCGGCGAATGTCGAGGGCATCGGCGCGGTCGGCATTCGCGAGCTCGTGCGTAACGCACTTCGCATGCGGCCGGATCGCATAGTGGTTGGGGAAGTGCGCGGCGGCGAGGCGCTCGACATGTTGCAAGCAATGAACACCGGACATCAGGGATCGATGTCCACGGCACACGCGAATTCACCGGCCGACCTGGTGACCCGCCTCGAAGCGATGGTGTTGATGGGTGACGTGGCGCTCCCGCTCGCTGCGGTGCGTGCGCAAATTGCGGCGGGCGTCAATTTGATCGTTCACGTCGAACGGGAGGGGGGCGCGCGCCGGGTAACGGAGATTGCCGAAGTTCGCGCCGCACGGGGCGGGTCCATCGGCATCACGCCGCTCGTACGCTGGACGGGTGCGCATCATGATGCGACCGGTGATATCCCGCGATTCCTTCCCGCATTGCGCGACGCGGGCGAGCGATTGCCGTCGCTTTTCGGAGCTCGTCCATGAACGCGTGTGTGCGGCGCCGGCGCCGGCTTCGGTCGATCCGTCCGGATCGCAGCGTGCGCTTTAGTGGTCTGCGGCATGCGGCCGGCGCGTTCATCGCAGCGGCGGATGTGGATCCATGGATATTTGTCCGGCGGTCTGGACTCGGCATGGCGACCGCAGTCGCCGGAGCAGTGATGCTGTTCGGCTTGCGAGGGGCGCTTGTTGCGCCGCCGGTTTTCCTCGCCGGCGCTGTGGTGTGGCTGCGCCGCGAGAAGTCCGCACGCCTAACGCGCATCGAAGATGCTTTTCCCGGCGCGCTGCGCGCGGTGGGAGATGCGGTCCGCGCGGGATTGAACGTTCAGCAAGCGCTCGGCGTCGCAAGTGACGAAACGCCGCGGCCGTTGAACGAGGAGCTTGCCGCAGTGACCGACGCGCTGTCGCTCGGCGTCTCCATGGAGTCTGCCTTGCAGTCGTTTGCGCAGCGGTGCCCCGTTCCGGGCGCGGAGCTGTTTTGTATAGCGCTCGTGGCAGCCTCGCGTTCCGGCGCGGATTTGCCTCCGGTGCTCGACTGCATCATCGACGCTGCGCGAGACCGGCAGCGTCTTCGACGAGAGATGAGAGCCGCGACGGCGCAAGGGCGACTCACGGCATGTGTCGTCGGAGGGTTGCCGGCGGTGTTTCTGCTCGTGATGGGCGCAGGCGCTCACGCGGAGATTCACTTTCTCTTTGGCGAGCCGCTTGGGTGGGCGTTGCTCATCGCAGGTGCTTTGCTGGAGCTCGCCGGCTTTGCGTGGATCAACCGGGTGGTGAAGACGAAATGATGCGCGTCCGCAAGCGCATCGCAGCCGTGGGTGTAGCCGGACCCGCCGTATCCCGTTCGAGCATCACCATCTGGGTCGGACGACGCATCCCTCGCCGTCTTCGCCGCGGAATAGCCGACGATGTTCTCGGCTCGAAGATTTTCCTTGCGGGAGCCGGTCTCTTCGTCGGCAGCCGCTCTTCGCACGGCGCGAAGACTCTGGCCTCGGCCGCGATTCTCGGCGGCGTCGGGTGGCGATGGCCGGAGATTCGCGAGCGCCGGCGCTCTCGGGCGCGGGCCCGTGCAGTACTCGCGTCACTGCCGGACATGCTGGATCTTCTCGCGGCGTGCGCGCGTGCCGGGTCCAGCGTCGGTCGCGCATTCGAGCTCGCAGCCGAGCGTGACAAGGGGCCGCTCGGCGACGCGATGCGGGATGCGGTGCGCGCGCTGGCACACGGATTGCCGCGCGACGCGGCATACGACGTCTTGTGCGAACGCGCGGATATCCCCGAGGTGCGGCGAGTGGTGTCGGCCTTGAAGCGGGCCGAGCGGCTCGGTACGTCGATCGCAGACACGGCGTCTGATCTCGCGCGCGATGTGCGGGAAGAGCGCCGGGCACGCGCCGAAGAAGACGCCCGCGGCGCACCGGTGCGCGTGCTGTTTCCGGTCGTCGCGTGCTTTCTGCCTGCGTTCGGTCTGTTGACCGTCGCGCCGGTCATCATCGTCGCCTTGCGGAGCTTTAGGTCGTGAAAGACGTTGCGCGACAGGCGCGCAGCTGGTGAGAGGAAGGGACACCCACATGCAGATCATTGAGGGACTGCGAAGGAGCGGCCGCCGGATGCGCGGCCGGATCGAGGCACTCCTCGTCTCGCTCGAACGCGGTGCGGTAACCGCCGAGTACACGCTGGTCACGCTCGTCGGAGCGACCGTCGCACTGCTGCTGATGAACTGGGCTAAAGGCGGCGCGTTGGCCGACTTCTTCCAGAAGATCTTCGACAAGGTGGTGGCGCTGTTCTCCTGATGCGGCTTGGGTCGCGGCGCGCTTCGCGCGCCGCGACCCGCAACCAACTGTGTGAGCGACATCGGGCGCTTTGCCATATATATGGGTTTTGAAGTATGGTGATATGGCTATGAAGACAACGCTCAATCTGGACGACGCATTGCTTCGATCGGCGAAGAAGATTGCCGCCGAACGTGGCACGACTTTGACCAGCGTTGTTGAGGAGGCGCTGCGTGCGGTCGTGAACCCGCGCGACAGGCGTTCGGCCCGGCAGCGCTTCCGGTGGGTCGTCGTCAGCGGGAGCGAATTGCCGACCGCCGACCTCGCCGACCGCAAGGCTCTCTACGACATCATGGAGAGACGGCACTGATCGCTCTGGACACTAACATTCTGGTGTACGCACACCGGCAGGAGTTCTCTCATCACGTTGCGGCGCTGAGCGCGTTGCGCGATCTTGCAGAAGGTGAGGCGCAGTGGGCGATCCCAGTGTTTGTTCTAGCGGAGTTCGTTCGGATCGTGACGCATCCTTCGGTACTGCGGCCGCCTTCGACGCCCGGTCTCGCGATAGCGGCGCTCGATGCACTCGTAATGCACCCCGGTGCGGTAGTGCTGAACCCGGGAGACCGATTTTGGGAATTCTTCCGAGAAGCAGTGATCGAAGAACGCGCCACAGGGAACCTTACTTTCGACGCGCAAATAGTCGCCGTCTGCCGCGAGCAGGGCGTCGATGAGATCCTGACGGAAGATCGCGACTTCGCTCGCTTCAGTGGCTTCAACGTTCGCAGGCTGCGCTGAGTTGCCGACTCGTTCTTCACGATGTTCCCGGGCTGGACAGGTCGCGCCACGTAGCTATCGTTGCCGCTGTGTTGCGCCCACGGAAGAAACCCTGCGAAACGGGTGCGGCGTCGGTCGAGTTCGCCGTCGTGCTTCCACTCGTCGTCGTGGCGCTGCTGCTTCTCGTGCAAGTGGCTCTGCTCGTTTCCCAGCAGCTTGCGGTTACGCACGCCGCTCGCGAAGGCTCGCGCGCGGCCGCGGTGTGGAACGACGACGCAAAAGCCCGCAACGCCGCGCTTTTGGCAGGCCACCTCGAGTCCTCGCAAACCGACGTTATCGTTGAGCCCTCTTCGCGCCATGTCGGCGACGCGGTTACCGTGACTGTTCGGTACCGTCCAATCATCGTCGTGCCGTACGTCGGGCGATTTCTGTCGTCGTCTTTGGAGTTGCACGCGTCGGTCACGACACGCACCGAGCGCGAGACATCGTGAAAGACGAGGCCGGCTCAATTTCCCTTTTGCTATCCATGGGGGCCTTGCTGTTTTGCCTGTTCGCGCTCGGGGTCGCCGATCTCGGGTCGATGCTCCTCGCTCGCTCGCGAGCGCAAAGCGCAGCCGATGCGGCCGCGCTGGCCGCAGTCGTCCAGCAAACCCCGGTACTAGGACAAGGCAGCGATCCGGAGAACGCTGCGCGCGCGATGGCGGAGGCGAACGGCGCCTCGCTCGTGTCGTGCAGTTGCAAGGTCGGCGATTTTCGCGCGACCGTTGAGGTCACACTGGCGCCGCGCATCGTCTTTGTCTCTGGCTGGCGAGGCCGCGCCGTTCACGCAACGGCCCGCGCCGAAGTGAATCCGGACGTGCTGACCTACCGGGATCCCGGCTAGGCGGTTCCGCGTCGCCCGCCGTTATTGTTGCGGCATGCCCATCCCACGCGAGCAGCTGCGGCTTGATGCACCCGAGCTCGAGAAGCTGCTGGCGGAAACGCGCGAGCTGCACGTCGCGACCGTGTCCCCGGACGGCGTACCGCACGTCGTCCCGCTCTGGTACGTGTGGCACGGCGGCGCGGTTTGGGTGAACTCGCTCATCAAGAGCCGCCGGACGCGTGACGTCCATGCCGGCTCGCCGGTCGCGCTGTGCATCGACACCGGCTTCGAGTACGAGGATCTGCGCGGCGCCGTCCTGCGCGGCCGGTTCGTTGATGCCTCTGAGGACTCGGACCTTGGGGCAGCGCAAGCGCAATTTGCGGCGAAGTACTGGGGCGGCGATCAAGTGCCCGTCGTGCGCAGCCACATCTGGATGAAGCTCGTACCCGAGCAGACGTCGTCCTGGGATTTCCGGAAGATCCCTGCCGGCAGGGACAAGCGACTCGACGCGACACGTGCCCAAACGGCGAGCCAGCAGGAGGGATGAGGGCGGGCGAGCCGGGCGAAACCGGACAACGCAGCCCTAAGGATTTACCAAGTCCCGTAGCCGGACGGACATGCGCGTCGTTTGTCTAACTGAAGCCGGCACCTGCGGCGCGGTTTCGCTCGTGATAGAAAGGGTTCTGTTATGCGGGACACGCCGATCTCTTTGCAGGAGCTGTGGCCGTCGGAGGCAGCCGGCGCGCTCCCGACGCGGCGTCCTCGAAAAAGGGAACCGCTTCCGAAGCGAGTCGGCGCGACGATCGCGTTTCTTGCCGATGCCTCGCGCCGCCGACGGTCCGGACGCATGGCGCTGTGGCTCGTCGTCATGGCGCTGGTCGTCGCCGGCGTCGGGATGCTCACGTACCCGTTCTACACGCACTACTACGCTCACCGGCTTCAAAACGGCGCGCTCAAGACGAAGCTCGCCGACTTCAGCACGCCGTCCGGGCTCGAGCAGTACAAGCGGCACCAGCTCAAGGTTGGCGATCCGCTCACGCGAATCATCATTCCGAAGCTCAAGCTCAACGTCATCGTCGTCGAAGGCATCAGCGGCAACGCGCTGCGCGCCGGCGCCGGTCACTATGAATCGACGGCACTGCCAGGTGATTACGGAAACGTGGCCATCGCCGGTCACCGCACCGGCTTCGGTGAGCCGTTCAGGCACCTAGAGCGATTGAGAGCCGGCGACCAGATCATTCTCGTCACGCCGCTCGGCCGGTACACCTATGAGGTGGTCCCTCCCTTCGACGCTCACGCAAATCCGTGGATTACGACGGCGACGGACTTGAGCGTGATTCAGCCCACGGCCGAGCCGTCGTTGACGCTCACAACGTGCGACCCGCCGCATACGTCGCTGAATCGAATGATCGTGCGAGCGCGGCGCGTCACGGTCGAGCAGTCGATTTAGGCGCCGAGATACGCTTCTTTGACCTTTGGATCCGACAGCAACTGCCGTCCCGTACCCTCGAGCGTGATCTCGCCCGTCTCGAGAACATACGAGCGGTCCGAGATCTGCAGCGTCTGAAACGCCATCTGTTCGACGAGCAGGATCGTCTTTCCTTCGTCGTGTAGCTGCTGCAAGATATCGAAGACTTGCTTGACGATAAGGGGCGCGAGACCCATCGACGGCTCATCGAAGAGCATGACCTTCGGGCGCGCCATCAGGCCACGTGCTATCGCAAGCATTTGCTGTTCGCCACCCGACATGAGTCCGGCGGGCTGGTTTCGGCGCTGACCCAGAATCGGAAAGCGTTCGTATTGCTCGTCGATATCCTTGTCGACGTTCGAGTCTTTGCGCTGAAA
>JAIVGO010000129.1 GCA_020201525.1 Actinomycetota bacterium
CTTCGTACCCGATCTGTTCCTTCGAGTTCGCTTTCGTCCTCCAGAACTGGGCGCAGGCGTACTCGAGCCAGGTCGCGACCGATCAAATGCGCGAGCTCGTAGACTACCTGCTTGTCGCCGTTCGTCCCCAGACGCAACGCAGCCTGAGCCTGGCCGGATATGCGCCGCTGCCCGAGAATTTCCGGCAAATTGCGGAGGATGGGATCCGGTCGATCTCGTACTTCGATTACACCACCTTGCCGATTTAGCTCATCGGCAGGGCCAGAATCTGGATCTGCCAGGCTCATTCCGAACGATCCGAAAGCCTCTCCGGCCTGGTAGGAGGATTCATGCCAAAGCCGTCGAAATCAAGACAGGGGGCCGGCCAAAGATCGGCCACAAGGACAGGGCTTGGCGGGGATGAGATTTCCCGCACGTCTTGGGAGGAAACGAGATGCGGAAGTTGGTCGCCATAGCAGTTTTCGCAGTATTCGCAATCCCGGTCGCCGGTCACGCAGACGGTATGCCGGCATGCGCCGTCTCGGACCAGGCACCGAGCTGCACAGTGATCGCGGCAATCGACGGCCACGTCGGCTATGCGCTGGCAGGCGACATCAAAGTCACGATCACGCGCGACGACGTCGCGGTATCGACGACGTGCATCAACGGAGCCGATGCCGGAGACCTCTACGTCGGCGCCGTGTTGTCGGGTGACTCCATCCAACTGGACTCGATCTCGGCGACGACCGTGGCAAGCGTCACCGTCTTACCGGGCGACACGGGAATCAGCGACGGGGGCAGCGGTACCCCGGAGGACTGTCCGGCTTAAGAGACGGCACCCTGGGAAACGATATGAATAAGCCCGCCGCCAGCGGCGGGCTTATTCATTCCGCGCGCCGGCGTTCATCCTTCTTGATAAGGAGGAGACAGGGCCAACTGGGGGCTAGGCAATTTCAATCGGATCGTACCGAAAGCCTTGAGCAGCCGCTGTGGGTCTCGCTCGGGCTGCTCTTTGACCCGCTCTTGTCCCTCTGGGACGAAGCGTGTCAACACCCCTCGAAGTCCGTGCAAGAACCGCCGTTTGAAACCTGACATTGTGATTGAAGCATTCATCGAAGGCGCCTCCTTGTGAGGCAATGACCAGCCTCGGTAAACAACGTTCTCCCGCGCACCGGAGTATTTCTGTTCGGAGCTCACACGTTCGTGTTAGTCGGATTCAACCATCCTAGGGTTTTTCGCGGCCGGCCGTTGAGCCCGTCGGCGACTTCTCGACGACGTTCGTGAGAGATCTTGGAGAGGTCGGTTCCTTTCGGGAAGTATAGGCACGATCGGCAGCTTCTGCGGGGAGCTCGGAGATCATCACCATGTCCGGGATGCGCCACGTCGACCGGGCTTGCCCGCGTGGCCTTCACGCTGCGGGCCGCTGCGCAGACAACGCGTGTGGGTCCCGGCACTACTCGCCGTCCATGCACATACAGGCTCTTGTAGATCGTCTCATGGGAGATCTGTTCGTCTCATCGTCACCGAAATCAATGCGCAGGGCCGGCCGATCTGCTCCCGAGACCATCGACGCTGCAAGCACTCCACGCGTGCTCGAAGCTGGGGATGCCGTGCGAGCTTGGTACTCTTGGGGCGCCGAGCCATCCGGTAGAACCGACGGTGCGCCGGCACCGGCCGATAGCCGCTGCGTCCGCCGTTGGCGATTCTCTGGACACCGTTGAGGGCTGCCTGCCGATCACACGGGCAAGGGTCCCGATGTCGCGACGCTAAAGCCCGAGCTTGATCTTGAAGCGCTCCTCCGCCGCCAGCCGGCGAAGGCGGTCAATCGTCGGCCCGAACCGGACCCAGACGCCCACCGACCTAGCGGCTGTACCTTTGGAATGGACACTCCCACCATCCGAGCGATCTGAGTCCCCAAAAAAGGGATGCCCCGACCTCTTAGGATTTGCAATGAAGCCCCCAGCATGTGCCGGAGGCTTCATTGCAGAACTAGATTGCTGAGTAAGCTAATTAGACGACTACCACGTTCCTTGTCGCCGTGCCCACGCCACCGGACGCATCGGTTGCCGTGGCCGTCAGGGTGTATGTGCCGGGTGGAAGTACGAAGTTCGTGAGGTAGCTCCACGAGCCGCTCGTGCACGCCGGGTTATCGCACACCACGTCCGCGTAGCCAACTCCCTGGACGCCGGTCTCGTTCGAAACGAGCGAGACGAAGACGCCGCAGCCACACGAAGGGCTCCCCCCGATGGGGAACGTGCTCGATGCTGTTCCCGAAATCATGCTCGTAACCTGCGCTGAATTGTCGGCGCATGTCGCCGGATCGCTCTCATCAGCGCAAACGCTTTCGGGAAGCCCGGGCGCACTCAGCAGGACACCGTCCGCCGACGGCGATGTGATCGCGACGACAGGCTCGCCGACAACCAGTTGGTCGACGATGGTGAACTGCGCTGCGTCCGAAGCGGCAACGAGGGGCGGCGTGTGGCCTCCGTCTCCGGCGAAGGACACGTCGAGCGTCTTCACACCGGCCGCCTGAGCGAGAGTGATAGGAGCAATAGCCGTACCAAACGAATCAGTTGTTCCGGTCACTGTTTGGTTGCCGAGCTGAAACTGAAGCGTCTCGCCTTGAACGCCGGCGCCGTCGTACGTGAGCGTTGCGCTGAGGGCCTGAGTGGATCCAGCGGTGCCCAGCGCCGGTCCGGTATACGCAAGCGCAACGCCGCGTACGGTGAAGTCCGTCGTCGCGCTTGATGCGCCGAGGGTCGCGTCACCGTCGTACGCTGCTTCGACCGAATAGGAACCCGCGGGCACGTTGAGTGTAAAGGTCGCCGTCGCATATCCCCCGTCGTCGGTCGTCCCAGTCTGGGTGAGGTTTCCGAGCGTGAAGATCACGGGCTCGCCAACGTCCGGGATGACGAGCCCCTCAGGTCCGGTGACGAGGTCAGAGACGTTGGCACGGAACTTGACCGTCGAACCCTGGGGCCCCCCGATCGAGATGCACTCGCAGCCATCGCCTTTTGCCAGCTTGACAAAAGCCGTCGTGGAGGGGACCGGCCCCGCTTCGGCGTGCGCAGCGGCCACCGTACCCAGGATTACGACCCCCAGAAGAATAAAGCTGATCTTCCGCATCCCATTCCCTCCTATCAACGAATACCAGAGCACCCATAGCCTTCTGGCCGTGGGACTCGCTGCCTAAATTCGCTATAGCTCAGACAAATCCTCTCCAAACGGGCCCCAAATCTGAAAACGGGCCCCCCCCCGGGATTTTTGGCCGGCGCCGTTCAGACGACGACGATCTCGGTTAGGCCTTCACGGGAAGCGTCCTGGATCGCCTTAGGCAGGCGGCCGAATCCAAACAGAGGCAGCCGTGCTTGCGCCCGGTCGCTCACCGCAGTTATGAGGTAGTCGACTGCGGTGCGCGCCTGCCGCTGGTCAAACGGCTGATCTGAATATGCGTGCTGCAATTCCTGGAAAATAAGGGCGAAACTAAAAGAGCAGAGCGGATAACCGACGGTCGCGTCTGTGATCGACACCGTGCTCCAATCGCTGCTCGTCGGCGAGGCACCCCGCACCGTCAGCGTCGTATGTGGACCGTTGTCGATCCCGACGGGGATCTCTTGTGCAGGCTTGGCGGGAGGCAGCACCGCCGACGACGCGGCTTCGGTGCAGCCCTGCGGACTCGGAGGGATGAACGCCGGCGGCACACTCGTCGCGCCCGCAGCGTTGTCGAGGCGTGCTACTCGCACTCCCCGGACCTTCGCTTCGTGATATTGCAGATACCCAATTGAGTTCTGCGTCGACAGAATGCAATCTGCCATACCGTCCTCGCCGAGCGCCGGGCAGGCGTTCGTCACCGAAGGCCAAACCTGATTCTGTTCGGGCTGTTCGTAATACCGCCAGTATGGATTGCGCTTTGCCAAATAGTTCTTGAACGTCACCGTCGTCCCGGCTTCTTCCGCCCTCTTGAGAATGCGAATCGGGTAATGGCACGTCGCCAGTTTGGGATTGTCCTGCACAAGGAGTTGGTGATCCCAGAAATTGATAACGCCGGCGTAAATCATCGACAACACCTGACTGCGCAACTGCAAGGACGACACCTTGCAGCTCGGCAGGTTGTACCCGACGGAGATTACGTTTACGTACAGAGGGACTTGATGAAGGCCAAAAGCCGATAAGCGATTGTGGCGGTCCGGAGAGTGCAGGTCGAACCACGCTTCGAGCCACTCCGCAGTCGAAAACGGAACATCGGAGGTTCCGAACGTGCGCTTCGCGTAGTGGTCGAGCACTACATCTATGCCGGCACGGTCTCCACTCCCCAGATAGGTAACTAGTCCCGATCCGGACCGACAGGCAGCCGCAAACGCAGGCCGGAATACATCAGCATGTACCGGCAGTTGCGATGCCGGGCCATCCGCCAAGACTGAAATGCCCTTGAACGCCTTGCTTTGATCGCAGAACTTCGATCCGGGCATCAGGTTGTCCGCATGCGCGGCACCGGTGCCCAGAACTGCGCTTAGTGCAAGGAGGAGTGCATAGATTCGTCTTTTCATCGCACCCTCATTTCGACCGGCACTCTCCTAGAATCGCGCGATGCCGCAGCGCATGCGGCTCCGAAAAATGCGATGAGAACGATGGCACTCAAGAGCGGCCACGCATTCTCCATTCCGTCGCGATGTGATTGCTGCGAGGTGAATGCGTGACGTAACGGCTGCGCGTGAAACGACGGGGTCGTTGCTTCTTCCCTATCGTTCTGGAGCGCCTGGAAAGAATGATGTCCGTTATCGTGCGACTCGGTTTCGAATTCGACCTCGTGCTCTTCCTTTTTCCCGACACCGGGAGCTCCCGGCGGCGCCGGCGCGACGACCGGTGCAGGCGGCGGCGGGAAAAGCGCGACGATATCAGAGTGAACGAAGACGCGCGGCGGATGCCCGAAATGTTTCACCGCTTCAACGCGAGGCTGCGGGACTTTGGGCACCACGGGTACCACCGGTGCGATCTGAGGCTTGTCATTGCACGGCCCGAAGCCCGGTTCAACGTGCATGGGCATTCGAGATCGATGGAACCCGGCTACGACATCGATCCACGCAGTTCCGATCTTGAAGGTGCATAAGAGGCCGAGGTCTCCGCCGGGGTCAAGCGCGACGGCATTGTCGGGTCCGATTCGCAGCGGCGAATCGATTTGATACTTGTTTGGTACCACGAAGTCAGCGATGTCTGGATTCTCGCTATAGAAATAAAACTTTGGTTTCAGCGATGCCTTGTTGGCGCACAAACCATTTCCGTCGGCATCCCCGTAGCACGGCGGTAATAGAGTGTCTCCGACGTTGATGTACGTGGACTTTGCCTGTTCCGGATCGGAAAATCCGCCGTTCAGACCACGACCCCAACCAACGATTGGCGTTGCATGCCCTGCGGCAAGCACGTTGCCGCGGCGTGCGTGCATTGCCACGGATTGTAGAACCGGCATCATTGTGACCTTGACGGACGATTTCGATTGAGCGAGCGCATTCTTCGCGGCCGGGCCGACGGTCACCAACGCCCAGGCGTTGTAGTAGCCGTCGCTGGCCAGCTTGCTCGACGGCGGAGGGGCGGCGGTTTCGTATCCGAGAGGCGCGCCGCCGCCCCCGACGATGTACATCGGCACCGAGACCTCGTTGGTTCCACCGACAAGTTGCGCTTGCGCGTTGATCCGTGCACCCCCCGTAAGAACCGCTGATACGCCGGCGCCGGTGACGATTGATTCGAACGGCTTCCCGTTCGCCCAGTTGTCCTTTGGATCGGGACGCGGAAGGACGGTGGGCTGATTCATGACGACGATGCTCGGCACGCCGGCGACGTTGGCGTCTCCAAGCGTCGTCGGAAGCCAACTGTCTTGACTTTCGAATTGCGGGTTCTGGTCGGCTGCGTTGCCGAACGATCTCGTCGAAGAATCGACGACGACGACGCGTACGGCAGGTCGTCCCGCGACTGCATAATCGAACGCGTAGTGCGTACGCGCCAGTCCTTCAACGAGCGTCCCCGCCGTAGTCGAGTACGGCACAATGCCGGCCGGCGCTTTGGTCTTGATCGTTCCCCACGGCGCCGGTGCATCCGCAAAGCTTTGTTTCCAGTAATCGGAGGTTGTTCCCGAAACAGGATCGGTATTTTCGGTGATCGCATCGTCGAATGACGGGTTACCCGTCCGCGCGCTTACGGAGTTGAAGCCACCGAAACGATCAAGGTTCCCGAGCGCTCCATAAACCGGGATGCGAAAACCAGAAAGAAAATTATGGAATTGCTCGAGCTCTTCGGGGATGCCGTGACCGCGCATATTTCCAGTGAAAACCACAAAGCGCGGCCCGTTTTGTTCCAGGCTTGCGCGATTTATCTCGTCACGAATCGCGAGCGCCACTTCGTCGGCTTGCGCGCCCGATCCGACGTTCTCGCTGCAAAAACCAGTGCCGCACCAAGTCTCGCCGAACGCCGCAAACGAAACGACTCCCTTTGGAGCATTCAGCGGGGCAATCGTCGCGGGCTCACGCGGATCTCCCGCAGTATCGAGGCGATACACCGCGGACGTCATTCGCGCGCGAAGATGGCCCTCGGCATCGGGAAGCTCAGCAGGTGTTCCGCCGACCGCCCAGCCCACCGTGTCGTCGGAGAGCGCAATCGAATACGGAGGATCTTCGAACGCGGAGGGCTCCACCGTTCCGCGGTAGAGGGTCAAGTGGCGATTGCGCTGAATGTCGCGCCATTGACCATCCTCGTATTCGAGGACGGTCCCCCGCAGCGCGGCCGGACGCTGGCCGTTGTACTTCGCAGGATCAACCGACACGGTTGCGAACGCACGCTTGCCCGACGCTGCCAGCGCAAGAATGGTTCCTTGAAGCGGGGCGGGAAAATTCGATATCCGGCCGACGGGATCCCTGGCCACAAGACTCGAGTCCTGGCCACCGGCAAGTACGGTGCCGTCCGAAAAAGCGGCAACCGTGTACAACGTCGGCGCGTCCGGTTGATCCTCTCGCAGGAGAAGATTGCGGGCATCCTTGCGCGAGCGCCAGCGCCCCGGAACGCCTTGCACAAAGGCACCATCGCTTCCGACCGCCACGTATTCGCCGGAGACGGTCGTGATCGCATAGAGGTCCGCTTGCGTCGGTGAATCATCGAGGGTCCAACGCGCGCCGTCGAACGTTACGATTTCTCCACCTGCACCAACGGCAACCCCTTCATGCGCGGACCGAAAGGCCACCGCATTGAGATTGGATTGCGTAGGAGACTCGACCGGAATGAAACCGCCGCCGCGATAGACGTCGATGCCGCCTTGTTCCCCCACCGCCCAGATCTCTCCGTGGTCCGGCCACGCGACGCCGTGTAGCGCATCGTAGGAAGGTGTGTCGACGGAATCCCACGCCCCGCGAAATATGGCAGCGCCGCCGTGCGCCCCGACGGCGACTGCATTTCCCGATCCGTCGCCTGACATCGCGACAGATTCCAGGAGATTTGCATTGGGTTGCGACCATTGCGAAAGCGCGGGCTTCGCTTCTTCATTCGTGAGATGGCCTATCGTGGTTGCGCTGGACCGCAAAGATCCGCCGGCACCAAACGAGCTCCCCGGCGAAGCGACCCAACCCTCCGAAGCGGAGACCATCGCAATTGAGATCAGATATCCGGCCGAATTAGGGACGCGATACCACCCGCCATCACTGAACCGGAAGAGACCCAGCCCGCCGGCAAAAACACCACCGCCTGGAACAGTTTGAAGGCTAGTTACGTAATAGGCAGCGATCGGAAACGGCCGGTCGCACATATGAGACTGGTCGACGTTTCCATCGGCGGTCCGAACATCGTATTGATCGGGACAGTAGCTCGTGAACGCACCCGATCCGAATTCATATCGCAAGACAAACGGGCGGGTCGCTGATCCCGGCGCCGGGTCGCCCTGCGCGTGCGTTGACGATTTCGGGTACATCTGGCCACCGATCCAAACACCCGTGTCATCCGCGGCGATGGCAGCGCCCGATGCTGCGTGATTGAGTCCACCGCCGGTCGATTTAGCCGGGGGGCTATCGAAAATGGCCGGAGTTTGCAAGCGTGTCCACCCACTGCTGGTTCGCTGATACACCACGAGACCCGTCGAGTCCGATCCCGGGACTTCTCGAGTAGCGACCATCCAAGCTGCTTGGGAAGAGATCGCGACGACGCCGGCAATCTCGCTGGTGTCCGCGGTCATTGCGGCGTTTGGCAAGGTTGGATCGCGACGCCACCGGCCATGCGCGAGCATCAAGACAACCGGTCCGGATGCGGCGCTGCCGGAGCCCACGGCAAAGCCGACGGTATCGCCACCGTCTGACGAAAGCGAAACCGCATTCAGTCTTCCGTCAACGATGCCGCTGTCCTGAGCGACTCGCCATACATCGGAGTCGGTCCGCTTATGAAGAATCACACCGAAATCGCCAACCGCCCAGCCTTCGCCGTTCCCAGCGATTGCGAACGACGTCAACACAGGATTGACGACTCCGCGGTCGTCGATGGGCGGTCCGACCAGCGCCCATCCATTCGTGGCGTGTTTGAGGAAGACGACTTGGCCCGATTGGAGCTCGGACCATCCGGGTCGGCGAGCCGTAGATGTGCCAAGAGCCCATGCCTCGTCCGAACCCGGACGCACGGAGACACGCGACACGCGTGCGGGAACCGTGTCCAGCTGCATCGTCAAACTGGCGTTGCCGATAGGAGTGCTGGCGAAGTTATCCATACGGGTCCCGGCAACCGCAGGGGTCACCGAAAGGGCCGCAATGACGCTCATAGCGCACAGAGCAGCCCGTATCGACTTGGACGGTTTCATCGGATTTGTCGGTATCCTACTCATTCTCGCCAGAGAGCCCGGCCCCGGACTCCATGAGTGATATTTCGTGAGACGCGGGGCGAATCCTGCCGGCGAGGCTCGTTCCTTCGTACTTCGACGGCGCCGCGTTGCCGACGGTCAGGGCGAGGGCGAGGCTGTTGGAGCTTTCCGGAAACAGCCGACTTGGCGTCCCCAAGAATCCCCGTCGGCTATCTCAACCTTCGCGTCATTCAGGAGAACCATCCGGAAGAGCATTGCGGTCGCCTTCGGCACGGCGAATGGAAACCGCCAGTCTCGAAAGTCCCCGCGGTCGGCAGGGAACGGACCCACTGTCTGCGTTAACCAGGGTTTCTTTCCCCCCGGGAGCCAAGCCTGGAACTGTGGATAGACGTTGACCCCCGGAGCCGAGTAGGACCCACTAAACGAGATCACGCAGGTGGTTCCTGGATTGAAAGCCGGACACGACGGGCCCCAATCGATCGGATTCGGATCCGCCGTGATGAACGTATACGCGGCAGGGTCGCCGGTGGAGGAAATCGATATTCGACGAAGGGAGCAGGGCTTGTCGGCGAGAGACGTCACAGTCGGCGGCTGGTACACCGTGGCCGACGGAGTCGGCTCGGACGTCGCCAAGGAGTACGAATGTGGAGATGTAACGCCGCCCGCAGGCGATACTGGGTCGACTCCGCGATTCGCCGACTCCGGGGCGGACGAGCATCCTCCTAGCAAGAGCGCCAGGAGGACGAAAATGGTGGCGGGAAAACGCATCATTGAGCCTCGACGTGAGAGGATCGGCTGTGACCAGCCGATCCTCTCACTCCAACGATTAAGCGGCCCGCGGGTTACCCCATGGGGAACGTGATGCTGTTTTGGAACGTGTGGATTCCGAAGGGCCAGTCCGTGTAGTTGCACTTGTTATTCGTGCCCACTACCAAGCTCTGGCTGCGGTGAGCCGCGGACAGTCCAGGCTGACCGGGAACCGTCTGGGGAGCCACGATCTGGCTTCGGCTACCGGCTCCGCCACTTGCGGGGAACGTGTTGTTGACGAGCTCGACCGACCACGGACGCTCGTATGGGGTCGCGTCGAGCCCCACAGGACCATTGTCGCCGCTGCTGCTCTGCCCGATAACAGCCTGTCCGGGAATCTCAGGTGCGGTGGCAGCCGCCAGCGCGACCGGTGCCCCGGATGCCGCCATCCAGCTCTGACCGATGGGATACCGGCAAGTCGTGCTCGACGCGGACGGGAGATACGCCCATGCACGCGGGTACGCACGAAGCTCAACGCCGTTGTCCGGCGCCCAGTCCTGCAAGGTGAGCAGACCCGTCAAGTAGTTCGCGCATGTCTTGTTGTCCTTGTCCGGGCTGACGTTGGACGGCAGACCTGCCGCCGGCGGCAGCGGGCCTTCCGGCGTGAAGCTCGTGCCGGCCGGGCACACGCGGTTCACGCCCACCGTCGGAGTCCCGACCTGCACCGAACCCGTGATCTCCGCTACGAGGCTGGTCACACTGTGTCCAGACGCACCGAGCAAGGTCGGGAAGATCTGGGTGTCGTCGACCAAGAGGTCGTCGTCGACGCCCCCCGAGAACTGGGGGTTGTAGGGAACCTGAATCTGAACTTGGCTCGCAGAAAGATACGTCGGGCCGGAGATTGCGGGACCGACGTTTTGATCCTGCCGGTACAGTGACGTGACGCCTGAGTACCCTTCGTAGACGCCCCAGCGAACGTAGGAGCGGAGGCACTGAGGCGGCGTGACGCCACTGACGGCCTTGCAGAAGTGGTTCCCGGGGTTCGGCCCAGGCCCATCGTTGACGGCTTCGATGGACACGGCCAGGGTCATCCACCAGTGGTCGCTGGCGTAATGCGGCACTTCAATGACCTGGTTGTGCTCGAGAACGGCAACGTTCCCGGCGCTGGCGTTGTGATGGTCTTCGTCTCCAGGCGTAAGCGCCCCGGGACACGTCTGGCCGTTCGTCGTGTATTTCGTCGCGTAAATTCGGCTGTAACGATCGACGCTTTGGTTTGCTTCGAGCGGACTGCAGTCATCCCCGACGTCTTGGGTTGTGTCCTGGAGGTCGGTGGTGAAGTACCACGTGTAGTCGACACCCGTGAAGCCCTTTGGCAAGGCCGTGAGGGGGTCTCCATTTTGGAGGATGTTTCCTGCAACGGTCATGCGAGCCGTGTAGTAGTTCGCCCGAGTCAAGCCGGCATCCATGTAGTAACCCGTGATGTCGAGGGGCTTGATCGCAGGCTTGTTGAGCGGATCTGTTGACGTCGTATCCGTGGGGTCGCCGTGACAGTAGTCGGCGCCGCACGGAGAGTCGAGCTTCGCACGCAGGGTATTCTGCGGGTGCGCCGCGTAGTTGATCGTATCGCCGGCCCGGTCCGTTCCGGTGTATGAGCCACCGGTCGCGTGAGCGGAGGTAGAAGTGATCAGCGGAACAAGTGTGCCCGCCGCGATGCTCAGGGTGACTAGGGTTCTGCCCAGCTTCCCTCGTCTCATTGTTCCTCCTCAGTCATAGGCCAGCAACGGCTCAATAAGCCGGTCCGCTATGGCAATTCACCACCACTTCGCCCTTTTCCTGCTCGCTCGTCACAAAAAAGAGATTTGTGAGGAGCTTGGGGTGAACGGCCGGGAGCCTCAGCCGGTGAGGCTGGCGCCGTGGCACTTCTTGAACTTCTTGCCGCTCCCGCAGGGGCACGGTGAGTTGCGGCCGACCTTGTCCGACCGCGCGGCTTCGTTGACGGCCGGCGCGTCGTCCTCGCCGTGCATCAACCGCAACCGCGCCACGCCGCCGCCCCCGGTCTGGTTCGGGGCCGGCTGCTCGCGGATCACTTGCAAGTGGAAGACGTACCGTACGAACTCTTCCTTGATCCCCTCCTGCATGGCGGCGAACATCGCATAGCCCTCGCGCTGGTACTCGATCAGCGGATCGCGCTGGGCGACGGCGCGCAGGCCGATCCCTTCTTGCAAGTAGTCCATCTCGTACAAGTGCTCGCGCCACTTTGCGTCGACGATCGACAGAAGCACGCGCCGCTCGATCTCGCGCATCTGGTCGAAGCCGATCTCTTGCTCGCGCTGCTCGTAGACCTTCAGCGCGTCTTCGATGAACATGTCTTCGAGCTCGAACGGGCTGAGGGTCGCCACGTCGAGCTGCTCCTTTTGCACCGTCGAGGGAAAAACCTCGCGCATGGAGGTGAACATCGCGTCGATGTCCCACTCCGACGGATCGATCTCGGTGATCGCGAAGTTGTCGACGACGGAGCGGACGATGTCCTCGGTGAACTGCACCGCCTGCGCACGCAAGTCTTCGCCGTCGAGGATCCGGTTGCGCTCCTTGTAGATGATCTCGCGCTGCGTATTGATGACGTCGTCGTACTTCAGGACGTTTTTTCTCGCCTCGAAGTGCTGCGCTTCGACTTGCCGCTGCGCGCGCTCGATCGCCTTGCTGACCATCTTGGCTTCGATCGGCTGATCCTCGGGAATCTTCAGCTTCTCCATCAAACCCGACACCATCCGGTTGGCGAACAGGCGCATGAGGTCGTCCTCGAGCGAGAGGTAAAAACGGCTCTCGCCAGGGTCGCCCTGACGTCCGGACCGACCGCGCAGCTGATTGTCGATGCGGCGGCTTTCGTGGCGCTCGGTGCCGAGGACGTACAAACCGCCCAGCTCCACGACCTTGTCGTGCGCGGATTGCCATTCCGCTTCGACTTCCTTGAAGCGCCGGCGCACCTCGTGCTCGAACTCTTCGGAATCCGGATCCCAGCCTTCGTCCTGCATGAGCTCTTGCTTGATCTCGTACTCGGGGCTGCCACCGAGAATGATGTCGACGCCTCGTCCTGCCATGTTCGTGGCAACGGTGACCGAGCCGAGCGTTCCCGCCTGCGCGACGATGTATGCCTCGCGTTCGTGTTGCTTCGCGTTGAGGACATGGTGCGGGACGCCGCGCTTTTCGAGCGCGCGGCTCAGCCGCTCGGACTTTTCGATCGAGACCGTGCCGACGAGAACCGGCTGGCCTTTCTCGTGGCGCTGGACGAGGTCTTCGACGACCGCATTGAACTTGCCCTCTTCGGTCTGGTACACGAGATCCGCTTGATCCTGGCGAATCATGTCGCGGTTCGTCGGAATAGGGACGACGCCGAGCTTGTAGATGTGCTCGAACTCGGTGGCTTCCGTCAGCGCCGTGCCGGTCATGCCGGACAGCTTTTCGTACATGCGGAAGTAGTTCTGCAGCGTGATCGTGGCTAGCGTCACGTTCTCTTCCTTGATCCGGACGCCTTCTTTCGCCTCGATCGCCTGGTGAAGCCCTTCGGAGTAGCGGCGTCCGTGCAGGATGCGGCCGGTGTGCTCGTCGACGATGAGCACCTCGCCGTCCTTCACGATGTACTCGACATCCTTGGCGTACAGCTCCTTCGCGCGGAGCGCGTTCTGTAGGTAGTGCACGAGCGGGCTCGAGATGTTGTCGTACAGGTTGTCGATACCGAGAATTTCCTCGACGCGGTGCACGCCTTTTTCGGTGACGGCGACGGTGTGCTTCGCTTCGTCGACCTCGTAGTCTTCCTCGCGCCGGAGCCGCGGCATGATGCGCGCGAACTGGTGGTACCACTTCGCCGATTCCTCCGACGGGCCGCTGATGATGAGCGGTGTGCGCGCCTCGTCGATGAGAATCGAGTCCACCTCGTCCACGACGGCGTAATGATGGCCGCGCTGCACGCGGTCTTCGGGACGCCATGCCATGTTGTCGCGGAGGTAGTCGAACCCGAACTCGTTGTTCGTGCCGTACGTGATGTCGGCGTCGTAGGCGGGCCGCCGTTGTTCCGGCGTCATTTGCGCCTGGATCACGCCGACCTTGAGCCCGAGAAACCGGTACACGGCGCCCATCCATTGCGCGTCGCGCTTGGCGAGGTAGTCGTTCACGGTCACGACGTGGACGCCCTTGCCGGCGAGCGCGTTCAAGTACACCGGCGCCGTCGCGACGAGCGTTTTTCCTTCACCAGTCTTCATTTCGGCGATCAGGCCGGAGTGCAGTGCCGCGCCGCCCATCAGCTGCACGTCGTAGTGACGCTGGCCGAGGACTCGGAAAGCCGCCTCGCGGACGGTCGCGAAGACTTCGGGCAGCAGGTCGTCGAGCGTCTCGCCCTCGGCCAGGCGCTCCTTGTACTCGTCGGTGAGCTCGCGCATCTCGGCATCGGAGTGCGCTTTCATCTGCTCTTCGAAGGTGCCGGCGCGCTCGACGACGCCGACGAACTCCTTGAACCGCTTGCCCTCGCCGAATTTCAGGATCTTTTGCAGCATGAGGGAGACATTATCCCAGTGAGGGGACGACCCTGCCATAGGGTGGCGGGTGCGTTTCCGGGCGATCCGGCCTACTCGACGCGGATGAGGAACGAATCGAAGGACCGGAAGACGCCCCCGAAAGCGATCTGGGCCTCGATCCGGTACGTCCCCTCAGAGGAGAAGGTGTATTGGCCGGTCATGGAGAACCCGCCGGACGCCGCGTCGGTCGACAGCTTTGAGTCCCGGTGTACGAGTGAGGAGCCGTTCACCTTGATGACGAGGAACATCGCCGGCTGCTGGCTGACCAGCGGGAAGGTGGTTGTGTTACCGCTCCGTATGCCCCGCTCGGTCAATGTGATTTGCGCGGCGCGCGGCACCGTCCACTGAACGCCGGAGACGAACTGGACGTCGGATCCGACGAACACATGCGGATCTTGGCTCACTTGCGGCAGGACCGATCCACCGGTGGCGGCGACGCGCGCGTCGTGCAGTGCGCTCACGGCATTGACGAGCCCGTGCCCGGCTGCGAAGTTGACCGGCGTCGTCCCGTTCGTGGAATCGGGCACGTATGCGCCGGCGCTGTCGATCTTCGCCGCCGTATCCTCCAAGATGTCCTCAACCGCGGCAGGTGTCAGTGTGCCCTTCGCTTGGAACAGCTCCGCGACGATGCCGGCGACATGAGGAGCCGACATGCTCGTGCCGCTCGCGATCGTGTAGTACGGCTCGTACGACTGTTTGCCACCCGTCGGAATGTAGGCCCCGGTCCGAGCCCCGGTGGAAATGATGTTGACTCCGGGCGCGGCGACGTCCGGCCAATCGCTCTTCAGTCCGTCGTCGAGGGCGCCGCGGGAACTGGTCGGGTCGATGACGCCCGTCCTCGTTGCCATGCCGGCATCGTCGTAATTCGCGACGCTCACGACGCCGGGTTTCGGGTTCTTTGCCGGACCGCTGATCGTGTTGGTATCACTGCCGCCGCTCCCGTCGTTGCCGACGGCGAATACGACGACGATCGAATCCGCGACGAGCGTATTGGTCGCCTTCACGATCGGATCGTCGGCGATGAAATCGCTGCCGCCCTCAACTCCCCAGCTGTTGTTGACGACGCGAATCTTCGGTGAGACGACGCTGTAGTTGCAATGGACCCAGTTGAACGCTTCGAGCGCCGACAAGACCGAGTTCAGCTCACCGACGCCGAGACCCATGAGCCTCGCACCCGGCGCGGCCCCCGTGTACCGAAGGTCACTGGCTACACCCCGTCCGGCGACGATACCGGCAACGTGCGTCCCGTGCCCACTGTTCGTGTCCGTGTTCTTTGCATCCACCCAAAAATCGTTGTGGCACCCGGTCACCGGATGACCGCGTGAATTATCGATCAGCCGATTGGCGTAGCAAGACCCCGTACCCGGATCCGCGAGAACAGGTGTCGTGCAAATGTATTTCTTGTTACCGATCATGGCGGGCAAGAGATCCGGATTCTCGGTGTCGATGCCGCTGTCGACGACCGCGACCCCAACGCCCGTCCCATTCACGACGACGCCGCCCGCCTTTGCCGGCGTCGTGCTGGTCGACTTCGCGTCCCACGCGTCACGAGCGCGCGTCGCGATCGTGTCGGTATCCCCGAAGAAACGCAGCTTCGCGTTTTCACTGATGCGCGTCACACCGCGCAGGGAAACGGCGCGCAGTATCGCGGCGTTGCGGCCCGTCACGTACACGACACCAAACGCATCGAAGACACGCATGACGCGAAGGCCGGCATGCGCCAGCGACACGAGATTCGCCGGCGTTACCGCATCGATGCTCACGATCGCATCGGAGATTTCTGACGGCCGATCGGTCAAGCGCGAACGAAACGAAGTGTCGATGCGCGAGGAGGGCGTCGAGCGCGCGATCGATGGTGGCAGGGCGCCGCTCGCCACAACGAGCACGACCAAGGCGGCGCAACGCAAACGTGATCTCACGTATCCCTCTCCCTCCCCGAGCGTCATTCGAGAAAGGAGCATCGATCCCCTATGCGGAATGCCCGTTTGTTCCGGTGTTGCCGGGTCAGGAGCCGAGCGTGTGATACGTAACGGTTGGAGATCCGGTGACGTGAATCGTCGCCGTGACCCGGCCGGTCTCCATGACGTTGATCGTCACCCATTCGGATTGGTAGGCGTACAAGCCGCCGACGACTTGCGTCCAAGTCATCGAGACGTTGCGGTTGACCAAGCCGAGACCGTTAATCGTGGCGCCGAGGTCCGGCGGATCGGCGCCCACATCGGCCTCGGGAACGTACCGCACGCCGAGCTGCGTCGAACCGGGATTGATGAGGCGCGTGTCGGGGGCGTCGGCGCCCGGCGCCACGGCACACACAAAGGCGTTCGCGTCAACCGTCGGCACGTTCTCCGCCACGTGGCTCAGGATGGCGACCCGAGACGAGCAATTCGACGCGCGCGCACCGAACGGAACGCACAGCGTAACGACCCCCGCGATCGCAGCAACCATCCTGATCCGCATCTGCCCGAGCCCCCGAGCGGCGAGCGCCCCACGCGCTCGTGACATTTGCCGTATTCGACATGACTTGTCCGAAGTCCTGCCGCGGCGTTCCGGGACGGCTAGGCAGTCTTGCGGCGCCGCGACCGGATCGCGATGCCGCCGGCCAGGGCAAGCAGCACCGCACCGAACGCATCATCACCGAGCCCCGTCGCCGGGAGCGAGGTGTCCCGGGCAAGCCGCTTGCCGAGGACCATCGTCGTGGTCGCCGGTCCGACCGCGTCGCCCGCGCGAGCGCGGACGCGCACGCCCGATGGCGACGCGGACGTGAGCGACAGCGACGACAGAGGAACCGACCACGTCCCGGATGTCGGCGTTGTCAGGCGCACGGGAACCGTCGTCCACGGGCCGCCCTCGACGGAGACTTCGACGACGCGAGCGAACGCCGTGGGCACGACGCTGATGAGGCCGGATTGCCTTCCCTGGACCCCGCTCTTATTCACTGCGACGACGCGGAAGTACGACGACTGGTTGTCCGCGAGTCCCCGAACGGTTGCTGATACCGACGACGATGACCTCGAAACAGCTTTCATCGCCGGGTGCGTAATCGTTGCTGTGAAATCGGACGCAACGCCGCCGACAAGCGTTACGATCGCATATCCCGAACCCTTTGGTATCTTGCCCGATTCGTCGCTCCCGCTGCGCAGGTAGTAATCGTCGACGGGCCCGTCACATTCCGGGGTATAAAAGTCGACGTCGAAGTCGTAGGGAAAGTCCGAAACGCCTTTGACGGTAATCCTTTGCTTTCCGTCGCCCGACCCGGCCGGCAGCTTGATGACATAACCGTCCGCTGTTCCCTGCGTAACGAGATTGCTGTCGGGATCATCCGGTGGAGAATCAAAATCGCACGTGGCGAGAAACTCCGCTTCGGTAATTCCCACCGCCCCGTTCGCTGCGGCAGGGTTCGCAAAGTTGGCAAATCCATCGATTGTCGTAATCGTGGAGCTTGAGGAAGGTCCCTTCAACGTGCGAAGTACGGCGGGCGCCCTGTGCAATGAGTCCGGAGATGACCCCTCGTACAGGCGGTAGGTTGCCGCGCCGGCTACCGTTGGCCACGTAAGCTCGACAGATCCGCCGACCCCCAAATCCCGCGCCAGCGCAAGCGGCGCGTTGATCGTTGGTGACGTCGGCAACAGCATGCCCGACGGCATATCGACGGAATCGTAGTAGACCGCGTAGTGCGCACCGTCAACGATGTAGACACCGTCGATGGTCACGACCAGCGGGCTGTTTGCAGGGGCAACGATGCCGCGCACAACAACGGAGACCTTCGACGGGGTCACCTGCGAGTCAGCTTGCGACGTTCCTTCGCCGATCAAGTGATCTTCGTCGGGCGCGTAGATCGCGACGTGCCACGTTCCTGGAAGCAGTGAATGGGTCGGCTCCATGGCGCCCCAAAAGTTGACGATCATGTCGCCTTGAAGCGCCTTGGTGGTCGCACCCTCGAAACGTATTGGATAGACCGAGCCGGCTACGCTGTTGTATACCTTTGCGCCCGAACCGCTGGGGCGAGAACCGTTCCATGTCGGCCACGCCGGTTCCAAGTTGCCTTCGGGCGTCGTCCCGTGGAAGTACATCGGTGTTTTTGGCGAGTTATCGGTGGACGTGCCGGGGATTGCCTCATAT
>JAIVGO010000032.1 GCA_020201525.1 Actinomycetota bacterium
GTGCTGGAGCGGCGGACGCCCCCCGATGCCGGGGAGGAGTGCCTCTACTGTCGGTACTTCCACGAGGGCATCGCCTAGCGCACACGACGCCAAGGGGTCGGCTCCGTCGTATCGGGGCCGACCCCCCGGATAACGCCGTTCCCACTTCGCGAAAGGACAACCGATGACCGACGCAAGTTGGCACGCTGAGGTATACGGCAAGTGGTTGGGCTCAGGGACACGCCGCCGGAAGACCCCGGGTGCTCGGCACGGCCGCCTGATCCTTGAGGAACAGCAGCACCGTTGCGCATATTGCGGGATCGAGTTCGGCGATTACACGTTCCGGCGTGGCCGCCCGATCCAATTGCGGATCACGTGGGACCACGTAATACCCTATGTCTACAGCGAGGATAGTTCCGATTCGAACTTCGTGGCAGCCTGTCAGGTGTGCAACGCAATCAAGAACGCACGCATGTTCGAGAGTGTGAACGACGCGGCTGCCGTTATTCAGCGCGAGCGCTGGAGCCGCGGCTATCGCGACTGGCAGGAGACTGCATGAGCGTTGTGAGTGACGCCCATTGCACGTCGATCAAGGATCTTCGGCGACCGGACTTGAAAGACCAAGCGAACCGTCGAGGGGTGGGTTGTGCTGCGCGCGCTAGGCTGAGGGGGCCAAACTGGCGAAGTGAGACCGACAGCGCTCGCGCCCAACCGCATCGCGGCACCATCTTCCGCTTCGTGATGCGCGGCGAGCTCAGCCACTAACCGTTAGGCTGGATCTCAAGGGGCAACTGTGGTCAAAGGAACGGAACTGGCCTCACACACCGGGGCCCTGGTGTTACGTAAAAGCTTTGACGGCGTCGAGAAGACTATCCGCTTCCTGGGAACCGCCTTCTCGTTCAGTGCAAACCACAGCCTCTTTATGACGGCTGCCCACGTGTTTCCGTCCGAGATTCCGGCCGATCATCGCTGCGTAATCGCCCTGAGAGCTACTAATGGAAGTACGAGATATATCGGCGTTGAGGCAACAGAGGTTCTTTCTGGTCAACCCGATGTCTTGCTGATCCGCACATCGGAGCCAGTCCAGCCCTTAGCCGAGCTTTGCCCTGTCGCGCCGAGTGTATGGACACGAGTTCGATCGATCGGTATCCCCGATGCCCTTGTTGTAGCTCTGCCGAAAGGTGGCTTCTCAATAGCCGGCCGGGGCGTGGCCGGGATAATTCAGCGAGCGATACCAGCAAACGCTGAGCCGTACGCTCAAGGCCCATCCTTCGAGTTGTCATTCACGGTTCCCAGCGGCGCAAGCGGTTCTCCGATCTACGCCTACACGGAAGTGCCAAGTGAGTCTCGAGGACTCGTCGGCATTGCTTTGGGAAATGCAGAATCATCGCCGGCCGCCTGGCTCGTCGATTCGGAGTTTATCGATGGCAAGTGGCAAGAAGTGAAACGGAAGCGTGTTGTCGAATACGGGATTGCGGCAAATCTCATCGCCGTCCGCGATGTCGAATTGACATTGGCAGACGGACTTACACTTGAAGTCATATCACGCGCGGAGAACTATTCGTAGCATTGAACGGATGGCGCGACTACGACATTGCGACATTGCCGGGTAGCGATCCGGTCGATCTTCGTCGCAGAAACGTGAAGACTAGATCGTGCATCCATGTAAGGATAATCTCCTGGCGTGGACAAGCTTTGGAGAGCACTCGATAATCGCCAACGCCTCGCGGCCTCTGCGGTTGGAGTTGGCTTCCTAGTAACGCTCGGGCTTGGGATCTGGGCAGCGGGAGACTCCCCGCCGAACGGGGCGCAAAGTGCCTTGCTGGTAGTTCTGGGTGGTCTGTTTCAAGTGGGTGGCGCAGGCTATTTTTATCGAAGCGGCCGCTCCGATCCTTCTCTGGCACGGTCGACCGTCAGAAAGCTTGCGGCGATGACCTCAAGGGCGCGCGACGCGGAACAACTCGCCGAGTCAGGCTTCGATAGCGCGAACGCGGCGGAGTTGCGAAAAATTACCGGACGACTAAGCGTGCATTTAAGTTATCTGCGTGAGGATCTTGAGCTCACTATCCACACCTGGCGCGAGATACATCCAGGCGCACTAAGGGATCTCGTCGAAGGAGACACTGTTGACTGAACGAATTGAAGGTCGAGTCGCCCAAATTCTGAACTCACGAGAACTTGTCCTTAACAGGGGCGCAGCGGACGGCGTTCAGGTAGGAATGAGGTTCGCGATCCTGAATCGTAAAGGAGCCGACATCCGCGACCCCGAAACAGACGAAGTACTCGGTTCTGTTGAAGTAGAGAAGGCCTTGGTAAAAGTCGTTCGCGTCCACGAGCGTCTGGCCGTCGCTCGAACATTTAGGACTACCTTCGTGTCTGGAATTCTGGGAGCGCTGAGCGGTCTAACCACCGAGTCACGCCACGTGCCTGAAACATTAAAGACGGACGAGCGCACATACCAGCAGGAATTGGATGAGTCCGAATCTTTTGTGAAGCGAGGCGATCCTGCGATCCAAATCGTGGGAGAGGAATTCTCTGACGAATGACCCGGGGATCTGTCGCTGACCGTATAACTTGCGGATGGAACCGACCGCGATCTCGCCCGATTCCCGAACAACCTCGGCCCTGCCAGCGCGATACGCGGCGGCTCATCCGCCAACCCGTTATGCGGACCAAGAGTTGGACGAATGACGAGGTCCAAGCAGGTCGCCACAGTACTGTTGGCGGCAGTCTTGGTCGCTTGTCACCGGGGTTCGAGTACGAAGGCGCGGCCCAACTCCAATATTCGCGGGTCTGAGGTACGACTCGTTCGCTATGAACCTTCGGATGTCGAAGCCGCTCCCATCGTGTCTCCGTCGGAGCCAGCGGACTTAGTGATGGACGACTGCAGCGGCTTCAGAATGTTCAATAGCGCGTCCTCGAGCTATCACCCCGAGAACGGTATCCTGACTCTTGAGTGGACTGAGGGGAGCCGTAATCGGACGCTTACGATCCACACCAAGAGTCGATCCTGCTCGTCTAACCCAGGCGTCCAGCGTGAACTTTCAGGCTTTTCTTCACAATGAGTGTGACGTGCCGTAGAACCTCCGATTGCAACGGTCCGTCCGTCGTTTCGCGACGTCCGGCCGCTGACTCGCCAACCCGTTATGCGCTCTGAGCCGTCACTAGTTCCAGGCAGGAGTTCTTCATCTAGGAGCGAAGAAGGACCTAGGGGAATTGCACTTGCATTTTGGAGGGGTCCATGAGCGGTTGGTTGGGTAATCCCGTCGCCAGTCTGGTGGTTGCCGAAAATCCGGATTCGGCGTTGAAATGATGGTCATCTGGTGAAGCCAATCGTGGACGCACATCGCCGCGGATTATCTATGACACGAGTTCTGTGCCCCCGATGGCTGCTTGCGACGATGCTTCTAGGGACCGCGTTGGCGGTGATCGTGCCAAGCGCTCCTGCTTTCGCGGAGTCGTGGTGGAGGTGCCATCAGAACTATCTCTATGCGCCGCAAGTCGTGGTTGGGCCGATTCCGAGTCCTCCAACGACCGAAGTGTGCAGCGTCGCCGTACACTCGGGACGAACCTGGTTGACGCTGGGATGGGACGCTGGTGCGACCGGAATCGCACAAGCCGACCTCATGGCCAACGGACAACTTCTCTTCAGCGTGAGATGCTCCGTTCAGCAGTCCGCCGGCGATTGCAAGGTGGTTTCTAACATCGTCTCAACCAGCTACTACAGTCCTCTCGCCGTTGACCCCGTGTTTGGACCTCGGCAGTTCAATGCGGACCTGACGCTGCCCGATGACGTGACTCTCTCTTTCACGTTGCGGCCGAACCTCATCGCCGCATGTCCTGTCGGATCAACCTGCGCCTCGCTCGTCGCCGGAAACGGAGACTTCTCTGTAATTGCCTACTAGATCCGGCTACGTGAGGATTCCCGTGACGGCGCATAACTTGCTGCAGGAACAGACCGCTCGCGCGCTTTGCGCGCTCCCGGATGCTCAGCCGCCAGGCCGTTGTACAGACCGGCAACAATGCTATCGCCTCGCTCAGCCGCGCTGAAGGAACTCCGATGAAATTCGCCAAGTCCATAAAAGGAGCGAGAGTGACCAAAAGGGGGGCCTCGAATGGACGAATTTAAACGCGCTCTAGAGAAAGCACATCAAGCTCTCGACGAATTCGTGAAGGGCAACCCAGAACCCGTAAAGGAGACTTTCTCGCTCAAGGACGACGTCACGCTGGCCAACCCGTTTGGAGGCATCTTGCATGGACGTGTGAATGTCGAACAGGGACTAGAACGCGCTGCCGCCGCTTTCTCGGACGGTACGTACACACACGAGGAGATTTCGAGACAGCTCGTCCGATGTCGCGTATGTTCTCGAGATTGAGCGATTCTCAGCAAAGTTAGGCGGTGAAGGGGTTCGCTCGGGAGCCCTTCGAGTAACCATGGTTTTCAGGCGAGAAGACGACACCTGGAAGCTTGTGCATCGTCGAGCGGACCCGCTAGTTGAACCGCAGCGCTTTCGTCATTGACGGCTCACTAACATGCGGTCACGAACTCTTCTACCTTGCAGGAACAGCTGCACAGCAAAGCTACTGCAACCGACCGTTGCGTCGCTTCGGGCCGCTGCCGGCTGCTCACCCGCCAGACCGTTGGGCGGGGCAAGACTTGCCCTTTGAGCCCGGAGCCGGGTTACGTCGCTTGAAGTTTCAGGGGCGAAGGGTGCTTCGGCTGGTAGATGCCGAGTTTCCCGCCGCCTGGCAACCTCAACCGGGTGATCGATCCCCAGCGCTGCTCGTCAACCGGCGAACACTCCACTCCCTTGTTCTTCATCTCAGCGATGACCGCTTGGACGTCGTCGCACATTAGGAAGAGTTCGTGAACGTCGTTCTCTTCGGACGGATGCACTGCTACCTCGGCCGGCGGCAGCGCGAAGATCAGCCAGCCGTGACCTGCATCGACCGATTCGTATTTCAGCACGTCGCGAAGGAACGCTCGGTCAGCCTCGGCATCCTTGCTATAGATGATGACGTGAGCGCCGTGAATCATGCGCTGAGTGTACCCTTGCGCCACGATGCCCCCAACCCGGCGTTCAACGGACACTGCGCGCTCCGCTAACATGCAGCAATGACTCGCCGGCGCCTGGTCTTCGTCCTCGTCTGCCTTGTTGCGTTGCTCTTCTTGCAACTTGTCATCGCATTTTCGAGACACGATTGGATGCGTCTCTGGATCCAGATTCCGCTCTTGACAGGTTGCGCAGTCTTCACAGTCCGGCGGTATCAGCAGACGCCTTCGCCGGAAAAACCGGAACTTCACTGATGGCGAAGAACCCAAAGCACGAGGCATCGATTCCAAACCCGGCACTTGAATCTTTCGGTGTCTTGGTTGGGAGATGGAATACCGTCGGAGCCCACCCGCTCATTCCCGGCACGCCGCTTCACGGCCATACTTCTTTCGAGTGGATCGAGGGAGGAGCTTTCTTGGCTATGCATTCCGAGATCGATGAACCGGGCATTCCCAGCGGTGTCGCAATCTTCGGGAGCGACGATTCAACAGGGGAATACTTCATGCTCTATTTCGACGAGCGTGGAGTCTCGCGGAAGTACGAAGTTTCGCTCCGCGACAATACCTTGCGTTGGTGGAGAAATGCGCCCGGCTTCTCACAGCGGTTTACGGGTGCGTTTTCCTACGACGGTCGTACCATCGTGGGAAAGGGAGAGCTATCCAAAGACGGGGTGACGTGGGAAGGCGATCTGGCCTTGACGTACACGCGGGCAGATTGAAGCAGATTCTCAAGATGCGATGAGCGTCGAAATCGAAAGGCTGCCTCTTTCTCCGGATGACGCCGATGTGCGAGACCTTGCGTACCTCTTGGTCAACGCAGTCGACTCGGGAGCCGCCGTGAGCTTCGTTGCGCCGCTGTCGCTCGAAAGCGCGGAACACTGGTGGCGCGACACGATTGCGGGATCGAACGGCGCGATATTTCTCATCGCGCGCGATGCGGAGGGAATCTCCGGCACCGTTCAGCTCCATCCGGCGTGGGCGCCGAACCAGCCGCACCGGGCCGAGGTCGCGAAACTGATCGTGCACCGGCGCAGCCGGGGATCGGGCCTTGGGGAACGCCTCGTGCGAGCAATTGAGGATGCCGCGCAGCGAGCCGGATTTCGCTTGCTGACCTTGGATGCGAAGCGCGGCGGAGACGCCGAACGCTTGTACCGAAAGCTCGGCTGGACGTTCGTCGGCACCATTCCGCGATACGCCGTCGATCCCGACGGAGTCACGCTGCACGACACGGTGATCTTTTACAAAGACCTCTAGGAGGTCTACTCTTCGATCGTCTTTGCGAAGATGATGTGGTCCTGCCATTCGCCCGCGATTCGCAAGTAACGCAGCGCGACGCCTTCGCGGCGGAAACCGTTCTTTTCGAGGACGCGCTGGGAGCGAACGTTGTGCAGCAGAGTGCCGGCTTGCACGCGGTGGAGCCCGAGCGCCTTGAATGCATGTGCCGTTGCGAGCCCCACGGCCGCCGTCGCATAGCCCCTGCCGTTGTGCTTTTCGGCGATCTCGTACCCGAGATTCGCGCTCTGGAAGACGCCGCGAACGATGTCGTTGATGTTGATGGTGCCGATGATTTCGCCGGTGCCGTCGAGCGTGATCACGAACGGCATCTTCTGACCTTGGTCGCGCGCACTGATCTCGGCGCGAATGACGCTCTCTTGTTTCGATAGCGTGAAGTAGTCCTCCTCGCGCACCGGGTCCCAGGGAGCAAAGAATGCGCGGTTGTCGATGAACATTCGAAGGAGCTCCGGGGCGTCCCGGACTGCGAGCGGACGGAGGGTGACTCCCATAGTCAAACGATGGCCCGCGCGACGGCTTCCCACGCGCGGCGGTAAAACGCGACGTTCTCTGCGCGATCGGTGCGCGCCTCGATGAGGTGCACGCCGCCGCGCGCGACGGCGCTTTCGAGCTGCGACGAAAGATCGTTCGCGACCGCATAGTCGCACCCGTACACCTTCGCGACCGCGGCGAAGTCGATCCCGTGCGGCGTTCCGAACAGCTTCTCGAACGAATCGGTGAATTCCGCTTGGGGCAGGAAGGAAAAGATCCCGCCGCCGTCGTTGTTGATGACGACGAATACGGCGTTGATCTTCTCACTTCTTGTGAGCAGCAAGCCGTTTTGATCGTGCAGCATCGACAAGTCGCCGGCGAGCGCGACCACGGGTGTGTCTGTTGCGAGCGCCACGCCGAGCGTTGTCGATACGAAGCCGTCGATGCCGTTGACGCCGCGATTCGTGAGGACGCGCAGGTCCCGTGGTCGCATGAACCATTCGAGCGCGCGCACCGGCATGCTCGAGGCGACGATAAGTGTTGTCGCGTCTGGTACGCCTGCGGCCACGTCTCGGGCAATGCGGCCTTCGAAGGCGGGAGCGTCGTCGAGAGTTGCGTCCAACGCATCTCGTGCATTGCGCTCCGCCGTCAGCCACGAAAGTGCCCATTTGCTCTGGCCACGCGTAACGGTCACGGCCTTCGCAACTTCATCGCAAAGAATTGTTGGATCGGCATCGATTGACCAGTGCGCGACGCGCTCTGGATCTATCCACGCCGCGTCGGGATCGATGAGCACCTGCGGAACATCGTGCGAAAGAAAGGCGAGGAGCGGCTTGGAGGTCGCGACCTTCCCAATCCGAATGACGAATTGCGGCCGGTGATCGGCGGCGAAGGGTTCGCTGTGCAGCAGCGCTTCCGCCGTCGAGATCACGCCGTCGCCGTTGCGCACACCCGATTGTGGCTCGGCGATGACCGGCCAGCCGGCGGCGCGCGCGAGTGCGTGCACGGCGACCGAGTCCACCCGTGCGACGGTTTCGCCGGCAACGATAAGACCGCGCTCGTTGTCGTCGATAGCCTGCGCGAGACGCTGTACCACGTCTTCGGAGGGTGCTCGTGGTGCCCGGTCGACGCGAATCCACGGCTCGCCGTCGGCGCGGCCGTCGAGCGGATGAGGAAATCCCCGGTCGTCGGCAACCGGCACCAAAGGATCGCGGAACGCGGCGTTGATGTGGACGGGACCGGCCGGCGTACCAACCGCGGCGGCAACAGCGCGGGACGCGAGCGAGCGCCAGTAGCGCACTGCGTCGGCGCGCGCCTCGGGGACTCCGGCTTCGGCGAAGAAGCGCACCGAATCGCCGTACAGCTTTATCTGATCGATGGTTTGTCCCGCACCGGTGTTGCGCAACTCCGGCGGACGATCGGCGGTCAGAACGATGAGCGGAATGCGTGAGTGATGCGCCTCGATCACCGCGGGATGAAATTCGGCTGCGGCGGTGCCGCTCGTGCACACGAGCGCAACGGGGCGCCGCGACGCCTTTGCGATACCGAGCGCCGTGAAGGAGGCGGAGCGCTCGTCGATCTGCACGTGCAACCGAATTCTGTCGTCGGCCGCCAGCGCCATTGCGAGCGGTGCTGAGCGCGACCCCGGCGCGACGACGGCGTGCGTCATGCCGGCGCGGGCAAATTCATCCACCCACACCGTGGCGAATGCGTGCCCCGCGTTTTTCGCTTCCGTCATGCGATACTCCCGCCGTGCGACTCCATCACGTTACCGAAGGAGACGGTTCGCCGGTCGTCTTGGTGCACGGGTTCACACAGACCCTCGCCTCCTGGGATGCCGTTGCGACCGATCTCGCGGTGTACCGCCGCATCGTTCGCGTCGATTTGCCGGGACACGGCGGCTCGAGAGATGTGCGCGCGCATTTGGACGAGACGGCGGCGCTCGTCGGCGAAGCAGGCGGGGAAGCGGTTTATGTCGGGTATTCGCTCGGCGGGCGCGTGTGTTTGCGACTTGCCGTTGACCGACCAGAGCTGGTGCGCGGTCTCGTCTTGGTCAGCGCTTCGCCGGGCATCGATGATAACCGCGAACGAACGGCGCGCCGCTTGGACGATGAAAAGCTCGCGGCGGAGATCGAGCGCGGCGGTGTCGATGCGTTCTTGGTCCGATGGCTGGCTCAACCGATGTTTGCAAGCCTTCCGAGGTCGACGCTCGACGATCGCCGCGTGAATACGGCGGATGGGCTGGCGTCGTCGTTGCGTCTCGCCGGGACTGGGGTGATGGAGCCGTTGTGGGAACGGCTTGCGGACTTGACGATGCCGGTGGAGCTCATCGTTGGTGAGCGCGACGAGAAATTCGTTGCGATCGCGAAGCGGATGCGCGAGCTGCTTCCCGGACGACCGCGCTTGGCGCGTGTGCCCGGTGCGGGTCACGCTGCGCACCTCGAGGACCCGGCGATGGTTGCCGCCTTCATCGAACGCTTCTTGGTGCGTCACGCGCCGGTCACCTCGTAGCGCTTGAGCAGGGCTGGATCGACGCGGGGACGCCGCACGTGCAACGTGCCGTCGATGGGAACGAACGGATCGGCGACGACATCGCCTTCCAGGAGGGGCAGCGTCCACAGCCCGCACGCATAGGGGAGTTCCGGAAGCGCAGCGGCAAGCGCAACGCCGGCTGCGAGCCCGACGGAAGTTTCCAGCGGTGACGAAACGATCGCCGGCAGCCCGGCGGACTCGATGGCGCGAAGCGAAGGCCAGACGCCGCCGAACGATTGCACTTTTACGACGATAGCGTCGGCCGCGCCGAATAGCGCGGTGCGCTGGGCCCCTTCGGGCGTGCGCGCGATCTCGTCCGCGGCGACGGGAACCTCGACGCGCGCGCGAAGCTCGGCCATTTCCTCGATCGAGGCGACCGGCTGCTCGACCAGCTCCAATCCGTATCGCGAGAAACGCCGAATCTGACGCACCGCCATCTCGACGTCCCAGGCGCCGTTGGCGTCGATGCGCAAGCGCCCGCCGGGTCCAAGCGCGTCGGCGACCGCTTCGAGACGCGCTTCGTCGTCGCCTTCGGCCACTTTCACTTTCGCGGTTCGGCAGCGCGCTGCCTTCGTCAGCTTCCACGCCTCGTCGGCCGACACCGCCGGGACCGTTGCATGGACGGGGACGACGTCGCGCACGCGTTCCGGCCACGGCCGCGTCGCAGCTTCGTGTGCGGCCGCGTCGCTGTTGTCTTTGTCATCGAGGCCCATGGCAGGAAAGGCCGAGCTCTCACCGGCCCCGCTCGGTCCTTGCACGATCGTTCCTTCGCGTGCCGTTACGCCGCGAAAGGGGACGCGCAACGGGATTCGAAATCGGACGCCGGTGAGTGCGTCGCTCATCGCACCCAGAGACCGATCGCCAGCAAGGTGCCGAAGATCAGATGGAGGCGCGCGGTGGTGATCAGGGCGCCGACGAGCTTCGGCGGCGCCTCTTCTCCGACGAGCATCGTTGGTTTCACGGCGAAGTTTAGGGCGAGGAGGGCGAGGAGCGGCCAGGCGCTGTGTGCGATCAAGGCGATCGGCACGAGCATCACAAAGGCGAGGGCGATCAGCAGGCGGAAGAAGAGTCGCGTGCGCTTCGGGCCGAACCGGACGGCGAGCGTGATCTTGCCGGCGGCGGCGTCGGTGTTGATATCTCGCAAGTTGTTGACGACGAGGATCGCAACGGCGATGAACCCAATGGGAATCGCAGAGATCACAGCGAGCCGGGTGACGGTCTCTATTTGAACGTATGCCGATCCGACCGTGGCGACCAGGCCAAAAAAAATAAAGACGAACAGCTCGCCGAGACCCGCGGAGGCATACGGTCGGGGGCCTCCGCTGTACCCGAGCGCCGCAACAAATGCGAGCGCCCCCATGCCGAGCAACCACCAGGACGTCGCGGCCGCCAACGCGAACCCCGCGATTGCTGCGGCGCCCAAGCCTGTCGCAATCGCGATCTTCATTTGCTTGTGAGTCGCAAGTCCGGATGCCGTGAGCCTCAACGGTCCGACGCGAGCCGCTGTGTCTACACCTTTGCGGCCGTCGAAGTAATCATTCGCATAGTTCACGGCAATCTGGATCGCGACGGAAACAATTAATGCTGCGCCAAATCGCCACACGATTGTTGGTTCGCCCTCGTACAGGTACATCAAACCACCGTGCTCAAATCGAGATCGCAACAACGCGTGATGCGCGGCCGCGGTCCCAACCAACACCGGGACGATCGATGCGGGGAGCGTCTTCGGACGCGCACCCTCGATCCACTTGTTCACGGACGCTTCGGAAACTTGTCGAATTGCGGCTTGCGTTTCTCGACGTAAGCGTTGCGTCCTTCCTGAGCCTCCTCGCTCATGTAGAACAGCATCGTCGCGTCCCCGGCCAGCTGCTGGATGCCGGCGAGTCCGTCGGTATCCGCGTTGAACCCGCCCTTCAGCATGCGCAGCGCGAGCGGGCTCATCTCACAAATGCGCTTTGCCCATTTCACCGTTTCCGCTTCCAAGTCGGCCAGCGGAACCACCTTGTTCACCAGCCCCCAGGACAGCGCGGTCTGCGCGTCGTACTCCTCACACAAGAACCACACTTCCTTCGCGCGCTTCAAGCCGATCGTGCGCGCCATCAGCCCCGCGCCGTAGCCGCCGTCGAACGATCCCACTTTCGGCCCCGTCTGACCGAAGCGCGCATTGTCGGCCGCCACGGTCAGATCGCACACTAGGTGCAGCACATGGCCGCCGCCGATCGCATACCCGGCAACCATCGCGATAACCGGTTTTGGAAGCCGGCGGATTTGCACTTGGAGATCCAAAACGTTCAGCCGTCCGATCCCTTGCGCGTCGCGGTACCCATCGTCGCCGCGTACGCGCTGGTCGCCTCCCGAGCAAAACGCGAGATCGCCGGCGCCGGTGAAAATGATCGCCCCGATCGTCGGATCGTTGCGCGCGGCCTCGAACGCGGCCGACAGCTCGAAGAGCGTCGTCGGGCGGAACGCGTTGCGAACCTCGGGCCGGTTGATCGTGATCTTGGCGATGCTCTCGGCCGTCTCGTAGATGATATCGGAATATTCGCCGGACGGGATCCAATCCATGTTAGTCATCACTCCTGAGTGAAAACTCGAATCGTCAGGAATACCGTACCAGGTCGCTCGGATCGCGAACGAGCCGCGCCGCATTTTCCCTGCAAGAGCCCGGAGTATGCTTGCAATCCATGAGGCGGTCGCAGCCCTCGACACTTGCCTTGGCCTTCACCGGAGCCGTCGGCGGTCACGCTATTACGTACGCGCTCGCCGACGCTCATGGGACGCGGCACCTCCTCATCCGAACCGGCCACGGATATTTCGGAATCGCCATCGCCGCGGCGGCAATCGCCGGTCCTGCCGTCTTTGCGGCGCGGGTGATCGCGGCGCTCAAGCAGGCGCATGGCGAAGCACCGGACGTCAAGCGCTTGTTCGCGGCGCAACTCACGATCTTCTTGGTGGTCGAATGTCTGGAACGGCTTGCGGCCGGTGCTTCGTTTTCGACGCTGATGGGCGGTGGCGTCCTGGCAATTGGGGTTGCGTCGCAAATTTTCGTGGCCGGCGTTTTGGGGTTGGGGCTGCGGGTGATCGGCCAAAGCGCTGTAAAGGTCCGCCCCGTCGCAACCTCATGCCAACCCGTTTTCGTTGGCGTCGCTTTCCGTCGCTTCGAACGTGCGCTTGTCATGCGGGGCGGACTCGTGTCGGCGAGCGGGACGCGGGGACCTCCACCTCGCTAGAACACCCAGCGCAGTGCGCTCGAGAGCGCAACTCATCCATGGAGGTTTGCGATGAACGCATGCCGTCGTGCGGCCGTCTGTATCGCAGCGATGTTCGTAACGCTGACATTGTTCGCGGTTCCTGCGGCCGCGCACGTCGAAAGAACTATCGGGAAGTATCACGTCGAGATCGGGTGGGGCGAGGAGCCCACTTACACGGGGCTGAAGAACAGCGTGTTCATCGGCATCAGAGATGCGAAGGACAAACCGGTGACCGACCTCGGGGACACGCTGAAAGTAGAAGTCATCTCCGGCACAGCGAAGCAGACGTTCGCCGTCGTACCGAATTTCGAGGAGGAGGAGGGTCAACCCGGCGACTATCGCGCTTGGCTCATCCCGACTGCACCTGGCAATTACACGTTTCATTTCATCGGAACGATAAAGGGGCAAATAGTCGACCTCAGCATGACGGCCGGTGAAGCAACCTTCGACCCGGTGCAAGACCCGCAAAGTGTTGAGTTTCCCGACAAGGTGCCCCCGGCGTCGCAAATCTCGGCACGCATCGAGCGGGAAGTTCCGCGGCTCGGACAAGCGTCCCAGAACGCCAAAGACGACGCGAGTAGAGCGAAGACGTTCGCGATCATTGGGCTCGCGCTCGGCGCGATCGGCACCGTTCTCGGCGCGCTGGCGCTGGCGAAAAGGCGCGGATGAGTCGCTCCCGGCGCGCGCTTGCCGTCGCGTTGACCTTCGCGGCGGCGACATTGCTCGTCGCTCCGGCCGGGGCGCACGCGCTCGTGAAAAGCTCGGAGCCGGCGCGCGGCGCTCTGCTCGACGCCGCACCAACGAAAGTAACGATCACGTTCACCGAACGACCCGATACAGCGCTGTCCACCATCCGGGTCCTCGACACAACCGGTGGCGAAGTTCAGAACGGTACTGCGAAAGGCGCCCCCGGCAATGCCGACCAGCTCACCGTGCCGCTGAAACAGCTCGACAAAGGGGTGTACACGGTCGCGTGGCGGACCGTCTCGCGGGTGGACGGACACGTGACCGCCGGCTCCTTTGCGTTCGGCGTCGGCGTGTCGCCCGCGGGTGCGGTCGCCCCGAAAGAAGCCGGCCGGGAGGTGACGCCGAAGCCGTCGCCGGCCGGCGTCACCGGGAAATGGCTTCTTTACTGGGGCCTCGCGCTGCTCCTCGGCGCAGCCGCCACTGCGCTTCTCGTCTTCCGCAGAGGCTCGAGCGACGTGACGTTCCTTGGAATGTCGTGGCTGGCGGCACTCGTCGGCATTGTCATCATGACGATCGCGGAGAGTCGCTCGATCGGCATCTCGATTTCCAAGCTTCTCTCGTCCTCGACCGGTGCTGCGTACGTACAACAGCTCATCGCCGTGCTGATTGCCGGCGCCGCAACGGTGCTATCGGTGGTGAAACGCAACCGAACGTCTGCGGTAATACTCTCCGCCGCGGCCTCGGCTGCGCTCCTGATGCACGTCAAGGCCGGACATGCCGGCGGTGCATCGGCCGCGCCCCTCAAAATATCAATTCAGTTCGTGCACGTTATCGCCGTCGGTGTGTGGATCGGAGGGCTCGCGTGGCTGATCGCCGGCGCCCGTCGCCTTGAAGACGATGACCGCATCCACGTCGTCGCACGATTCTCTCGCCTCGCCGGCATCGCCGTCGCCGCAGTCGCGGCGACCGGCATCCTGCGAGCGATCGACGAGCTCGGCGGCTGGCGCCCACTGTTCCACACCGGCTTCGGCCAATCGGTTCTGATCAAGAGCGCCCTGCTGGGCGTATTGGCCTTGCTCGGTGCGTTCAACCGGTGGAAAACGATGCCGTCTATGGCGAAAGATCCCAAAGGCTACCGAACGCTTCGAAGAAGCGTCATTGCCGAAATCGTCATCGCGGCCGTTGTGCTCGGCGTCACCGGTGTCATGACGAGCTTGCCGCCCCCGAACCTCGTCGCCGCGCAAACGAAGCAGCAGTCGAGCGGCATCACTGTCGGCGGCGCCGACTTCGCGACGACCGTTCGCGTCCGTATGACGATCACGCCCGGCATCGCCGGCTCGAACCAATTCAACGTGCGAGTCACCGATTACGACACCAAGCAGCCCGTCGATGCACGGCGGGTCGCGCTTCGTGTCGCGATGCCGTCGCGTCCCGACATCGGCGCCCAAACGATCGAGCTGATGCGAAGCGGCAATGCTTGGACGGTTTCGTCGACCGCGCTTGCCATCGACGGCAGATGGAACATCACCGTCGTCGTCGAAACGGCAGAGGGCGGCGTCGAGGTGGAGTTGAGCGTGCGAACCAAGCTGCCGCCGCAAGACATCCAGATCTCCAAGCAGAAGGGACAGCCGACGCTCTACACGATCACGTTGCCACAAGGCGGTTCCGTTCAGGCGTATGTCGATCCGGGCGAGAAGGCAGGAAAGAATGACGTCCACTTCACGTTCTTCGACTCGCAAGGGAACGAGTTTCCGGTCGATAGCGCCGTTATGCAAGGAACGCCACCCGGAGGCGATCCGCAACAGCTCACAGTCCGGCGCTTCGGCCCGGGTCACTTCGTCGCGACGGCGACGCTCACGGCGGGCACGTGGCTCTTCCAGGTGCAAGCCAAAGCGGGGGGCTTCACGTACTCGGCCTACTTTTCACAGGACATCCCGGCGTGATCGCGGACGGTCTTGGGACGAGCCTCGACGAAACCGTCGCGGAGTTCATGATCTTTGCCGCGATAGGCTTTGCCGTGGCGGGATTTCTTCGGTTCGGAAAGAAGCGCCGCGCTGCAGGATCCGCATTGCTTGCCGTTGCCGCGTTGGTCGGCGCGCTCGCATTCGTGCTGCCGCAACGCTATTTGCGTCCGCAGATCGCCAAAGTCCGTCCGGCATCGACCGCTGCGCTCGAAATCACATCGCCCCAACCGGACGCAGTCGTCCGCGGAGATTCCCTTCGGGTCCTGTTTGAGCTGAACGGAGGCCGGCTCATAGACCGGGCGACGACGAAGCTGCGCCCGGACGAAGGTCACGTTCATGTGTCGATCGACGGTACGCTCGTCGGTACGGCGTTCGGTTTGTCCGAGAACCTCGACATCGCCGACTTAAAGAGCGGACGGCACACGCTGAAGGCGGAATTCGTCGCCGGCGACCACGGGCCGTTTGCGCCCCGTGTCGTGACACAGGTCTTCTTCCTCATCCAGCGATGAGCGGCACCGATGATACGCTCGCATGATGCGCTGGCTCATTGCGACGATTTCGAACCGTGGCTTCGGCCTTGGACTCTTGTTATCGGCATTCGGATTCGGCTTTCGGCACGGCATCGACTGGGACCACATCGCCGCTCTGACCGACATCGCTTCGTCGCAGGAAACCCCGCGTAAGGGACTGTACTTCGGAACGATCTACGCGTTCGGACACGCAGTCGTCGTCTTCATCATCGGGACGATCGCCGTCGTTGCGGGACAAAAGCTCCCCGACAGCGTAGACGAGACGATGGGAAAGGTCGTCGGCATCACACTGATTCTGCTCGGCATCTACGTGCTCTACGCGCTCATCCGGTACCGCAAGGATTTCCGCATGCGCAGCCGTTGGATGCTGCTTTTTGCTGCAATCAGGCGTGGGGCTTTCTGGATTCGTGAGCGGTTCGCGCATCGAGCCGAAGATGTCGAGCACGAACACGAACACGGAGCTGCCGACGCATTCATCCACCACGACGCGGCCGAAGAAAACGAAGACGATCACGTTCACCCGGAACCGATCGCGCTCAAGACGACGACTCACTCGCACGGTCACAAGCACCGCATGCCGTCGGATCCCTTCATGAACTACGGCGTGTGGACCTCGCTTTTTGTCGGGATGCTGCACGGCGTCGGGGCGGAGACGCCGACGCAGGTTTTGATCTTTCTCGCCGCGGCCGGATCCGGCGGGGTGGCGGCGGGATTGACGGTGCTCGTCGTGTTTCTCGTGGGTCTCTTCATCGCGAACACCGTCATCTCACTCAGCGCCTCGTTCGGCTTCCTCGCCGCCGGCAAGCAGTTCACGGTCTACGCGACGGTGTCGGTGCTCACCGGTGTCGTGAGCCTCGTCATCGGGAGCTTGTTCCTGTTCGGGAAAGACACGTTCCTGCCGGCGTTCTTCGGCGGCTGAAACGCTGCGAATCGGACAATAAGGAACTGCTCCGAACCGTGCGATTTCCTCAAGGTCGCCCTGCTGGTGACCGATTTTAGGTCACAGGTCCCTCTTGAATTGGCGCGAATGCCTCAGGACTCTTGGGCGAAAACGGAGGAAAGTCATACACCTATGAAACGGCACCGGCGGACGGGGACGGAGTGCGCGAGTTGTTCGCGCACAGTTCGTGAAGACCAAAAGGTGTGCGTGTGCGGGGTGGCGACTCCGTACATGACGCACGAGGAGCGCGTGCAGTACGAAGTCGCGCAGTGGCGTGCGTATCAGGAGCGCGCCCAAAGCGCATAAAGAAACTCTTCACAGAGCGCGCCTTAGCTCGGGGGAAGGCGCGCTCCGTCTTTCCAGACTTCATTGCGATCGCCGGGGACGTCTTCGCGTTCCGGCGTCCACACGAGATCGGCGGGGCCGCCGGCAAAGATATTCCCACGCGCGCCGGCGACCGTTCCCGCACCTTTTGTCGCTGCGGTCAATGCCGCACTGATGCTCCCAGTCGCCTCCGCGATGATCGCGAGCTCGCGGGTATCGAGCCCAGGACGGATCGCGCCGTTGCCGAGGTCCGTGCCGTATGCCACCGGGCACCCCGCCGCCGCGAGCGCGGCGAGGTTGTGCCGCGCCGCCTTTCCGGCACCAAAGGCGCGTACGGTGGAAACCACCGTCACGCCGGCGGCACCAAGCGAGCGCACGAGGTTATCGGGAAGCCGATCGACCGGCGTGTGGGCGAGCACGCCGGCTCCACATTGCAATGCGATGCCGACAGATGCTGCGTCGAGTGCGTGCGCCGCGACTCGGAGACTGCGCTTGCCGGCGGACGCCGTGACGGCGCGCAGGATCTCGAGAGCGAGCACCGGTCCTTCGCGCGGCTCGATTGCAACTTTGATCATCGCCGCTCCCTGATCGGCGAGGCGCGCCACCGCGGAGCGCGCCTCGGACTCGCCGTCGATCTCGAGCCCGTAACCGCCGGCGCCCCACGACCGCGTCGGATACCCGCCCGGCGCCGTCAGCAGCGGGCCGGCAGTGCGGTAGGTCAGGGGAGGATGCGCCGCGAACGCATACGCATCCGGCGCGCCGAGATCGAGCACCGTTGTGACGCCGCCGCGTGCGACCCCGTCCGCAGACGACAGGGACAGGTGTACGTGCGCATCGACGAACCCGGGAAACAGCGTGCCGCCGCGCCGCTGGATCGCGTCGGGTGGTACGGGCAAAGAATGCCCGACCGCTTCGACGATCGCGTCGCGCACCAGGACATCGCAGGGCTCTCGAAAGACACTTCCGTCGAATAGCCGGATGCCGGCGAAGTGCGTGACCTTCAACCGGCGGCGATCGCGTCGATGACCTTGGGCATGAAC
>JAIVGO010000084.1 GCA_020201525.1 Actinomycetota bacterium
GTAGGTGTTGGTACCTGTGTGATCGGCGAAGTGGATCGACAGCGGGCGGCTCTCGAGGTCCCAGGTCATGGTGCGCCAGCCGTCGTCGGTCACGTTGCCGTTCTGATCGTGGTCGATCTCGGTCGATCCGGTGGGCGGCGAGCCGCAGTCGCTCACGTCGGCGTGCGGATCGCTCCAGCGCATCTCGTCGTCGGCGTTGTAGGCGTTCGTGGTGACGCCTCGATGAACTCAGCAAAGGGGCATGTTCACCGCGCTGACCCGATCTCCTGCCCGTCCGATAAGCGGTAACCGATTCTGTTTCCAGCGAGTTCGGTGGGCCATTGCGATTCAAGCCAGACAACGTGATTAGAATCCACAATTCGAGCGCTGATATCGTCAGGTAGACGATGCCACCGTAGAGACCCGTCCGAATTCACACAGACGAGACCCCTTTCGTAGAGGAGTAGTAGCGACTCGTCAGATGCGCTCTCGTGACTCAGGAAACGCAGGTGATCATCATCAATACGAATAAGTGTGTCGACCTCCTCGATCTTCATATCGTCCAAGAGAACTCGAAAGATTCTGGCAGCCCTTCGCGAAGTCACCACCAGGATCCGCGAGACCGCATTCCAGAAGCAGACGAATCCCATCCCGACCTGGACCTCATCGCCCGAGAGACCGATAGTGCCACCCGCCGACTCGACCTCAAGGCCTGCAGATGTGAGTCGAAGGTCGAACTTGCCCATGAGTTGTGCGCCACCGGAGCTGAGCACGACCACTTCCCAACGGCTGGTCAAGGCAGCCACCTCACTTCGCCACCTAGCTTGATGACCGCGTTTCCAAGCGCACCATCCCCCGTGATCAACGGAATTGAGCGACCGAGAGCTGTGGCACCAACCGCAGCATCCACGTATGGTCATTCACGTCGATCGGTGACTCCCTAGTCAATTCGAGTCCACCCCCTTGGCTGGCCGTATGCAGACTCGACGATAGAAGGGGACGACAAGCCCTCGAGCCTCTCCATCGATATTTCGAAATAACCTGGTCGACGCGGTCGTCGCATCCTTGCAACCCACCCTCTCAGGTTGCCAATCGGCCATTGGAGATCACAACCCTGAGGTCGCTCCCGTTCTCAGCGCGGACAACAAGCTGGGATTCCTCCCACCGGGCAGCGAGCAGAACGTCGCTAAGCTCCACCCGCGAAACCTCCTGGCTGCCCACCATGAGCCGCACAGAAGTCTCGCAAACCAAGATCCAGCCCAGCGGTACAGCGAAGGCAAGCCGGATGTCTTCATCGGTCGAGACCGTCGCCGGTTCGCCGTCTTCGTTCCACGGCACAAGGACGAGGCGCCGGGCTGACCACCAGTATACCCGGCCCTCCGCGACACCGAATGCGATCTCTTGCCAGCCCGGTTCCTCGAACACCCACGATCGCTCATAATCGACTTCGACGTTCACGATCATCGAGCGCGGTGCACCACTGAGGTCCACCCTCACGCGGACGACGTGCTCGTTCACTACGAGCGTTGTCGGTGCTTGACTGAGCCCGGTCATGGCGTTGCCGTGATCAGGCGGATTGTCCCATCCCAGTCGATTCCCCAGACCGATGTGATTTCCCAGGTCGCGCCGCTCTGTCCGGTAAGTTGTCCGATCACCGAGAACTTCGTCCCGATTTGGAGTCCCTCGCCGTTCAACATCTGTACGGACGGACTGGCGCTGCCGAAGTTCTCAACGAGATGGCTGCGGAGCGCCGAGTCGAGCGATGCCTTATCGAAGCCCATCGAGTCTGCAAACACATCCGCCTTACTCGGGCTCTCGAGGAGATAGCCGAACTTTCCCTCCGGGATTGTCACCCGGGAAGTGTCGAGGATTTCGCCCGCGCTGTTCGCGATAAACCTTGGGTTCGTGGCTGCTTCCGCTTCTGCCGCTGCTGCAGCCTCCTCGGCACCCTCGGCCACAGCAGCACCTCCGAGACCACCGAACCCCTCTCCGGGTGGGGGCAGGCCACCGCCAGCGTTCACCTCAGGGGTCATGCCCGAGAGGTCGCTCAGGACGAGCGGCCGGTTCAGCGCGTAGACATAGCTCGCCACAGCGGGCTGACCGAAGCCCTGGGGCATCGGATCCTGCGACAGGAACCGGGCCGTCCCCGGGTCATACATGCGGGCCCTGAAGTCGTAGAGTAACGAGGCCTCGTCCATGAGTTGCCCCTGGTAGCGAAGCAGGTTCGTCGGCGCGTCCGGATCGATGGAGTTGACCCGGGCGTTGCCGAAGGAGTCGTAGCTGTAGGACGCCTTGGAGGTGCCGTCCGCGGTGGTGACATTCACCACGCTTCCTTGGGGGTCGGTGAGGTAGTAGTAGTCGGCGCCGCCCTCCCGCATCGAGATCGGCCCTGCCCCATTGATGTAGCGGCGCAGCAGGTTCCCGGAGCCGTCCCGCTCGAGCGCCAGTTCGGGCAGCGCGCCGCTCTCGTCCCAGGCGTACGTTGTCGTGTCGGTGCCGTGGACCCTGGTGAGACGGTTGCCATCCCCGTCGTAGGTGTAGACATCGGTGTGGTCGCCGAAGGTCACCGACAGCGCCCGGTTCTCAAGATCCCAGCTCATGGTCCGGAGCGGATCTGCCGTGATGTTGCCGTTGTCGTCGTAGGTGTAGTTGTGGTCGAACAGGCTGCAGTTGCTCTGGTAGTCGCCCTGGTTGGCCCAGCACAGCTCATCGTCGGCGTCGTAGGCGTAGGTCGTCGTGGTGGTCGTGGTGCCGTCGAGCTGCTTCTTCTGCGAGAGGTTGCCCGCCGGGTCGTAGGAGTAGCGCACGCCGGTCGTCCCGGCGTCTCCGCAGGTCGGGTAGCAGGCGTCCGTGATCCGGTTGAACGCGTCGTACGTGTAGTTCTCCGTTCCGGAGGACGTGACGATCTGCGCCGGATCGCCCACCCCGTCCAGGGTCATGTCGAAGTGCGAGAGGACGACGCCCTCCCTGGCGTTGCTCACGCCGATGAGGCGCTCGGCGTCGTCATGCGGCATCGACACGACATTACCGTTCGGCAGATCCTTCTCGTTGAGCCTTCCCGCCGCGTTGTACTTGTAGGAAGTCGTGGCACCGCCCGACGTGACGGACTCCAGAGTGTCGTCGGCGTTGTAGGCGTAGTCGACGACAGTGGCGTCGGGATAGGTGACCTCGCCGATCTGACCGCCGTCCTTGTAGTGGTAGCCGAACGTGTCCGAGCCTCGGGTGAGGGCGGTGAGGCGATCGAGGTCGTCGTAGGTGTAGCTCACGGTGCCGCCGCCGTCGGTCATCGACGTGCGATTGTTTGCACCATCGTAGCCGTAGGTAACGCTGGGCGTTAGCACGCCGCTGTAGGCTACTCCGGTGAGCCGGCTCAGCTGGTCGTAGGTGTACGTGACGTTCCCGCTCGGCAGAGTCCGCTTCTTCAACAGCCCGTCCGGGTAGTAGGACCGAGTCCAGATCGTGCTCTTGGGCGACGTCGTCGTGTCCAGCCGGTTCCCGTCGTCGTAGTGATAGGTCCAGGTGTGACCGTTCCCGTCCGTGCGTGTGGTCATGTTGTTGCTGTTGTCATAGCCGTAGGTCGCCTTGCTGGACGCAGGAGCGACGGCGCAGGACGCTGCCGCGGAATCGGGATACAGCACGCACGCGAGGTTGTTGTTCTCGTCGTATTTGTAACTGGTGACGTTACCCCGAGCGTCGGTCGTGCCCGTGAGGTTGCCCACGAAGTCGTAGCCGTAGATGGTCATATCCCCGAGCGGATCCTCGACGCTCGTGAGCTGATCGGCGTCGTTGTAGGTATAGCGCCACGTGAACTCATCCGGATTGGCCCCGGGCAGGTTGCCCCGAGGATCGATCATCGCGGCGAGCTCGCCTTTCGCGTTCCACGTCAGCGTGGTCTCCGCACCGTCGGGAGCGGCATCCGTCGGCGGCGCGGTGATGCTGTTCAGGTTGCCCGAGCCGTCGTACCCGTAGGTCCAGGTGTGCTGGTTGGGATCGGTCTTCGACGTGAGGAGACCTCTGGCGTCGTACGCGAGCGTGATCTTGTATTGAGGGCTGGCCGGCGAACAGGTCGTCGCATCCGCGTTGGCGAGAAGGACACAGATGAGGTTGCCGCTCGCGTCGTACTCGAAGCGAGTGGTCTTCCCTCTCCCGTCGATGAACGTCTTGACCTCGTTCTTGTCGTTGTAGGCCCACTGTTTGACGTATCCCAGGGGAGCCGGGTCGTCCTCCTCGGTGAGATTGCCGCTCCCGTCGTACTTGAAGACGGTCGTGAAGGCGGCGTTGTTGTTACCCGCGTCGGTCACGCTTGTGCGGTTCAGGGCAGTGTCGTACGTCCACTTCGTGACGCCGCCGAGCGGGTCGGTTGCCGACACGAGCGTTCCGCTCGAGTAGGCGTCGGTCCAGGCCTTCGAGCGGTTATCGGTGATCGTCGACCTCTGTGTCGCGGGGTTCCAGGAGAAGGTCGTGGCGTGTCCGCGGGCGTCGGTCAGCGTGCTCACCCGGGCGTCGGATCCGAAGACCACGGTCGTGGTGTGCCCGTTCTGATCGGTGATGCCGTTCAGCCGCCCTGCGGCGTCGTAGCCGTAGCCGATGGTGTCGCCCCTGATGTCGGTCACCGCGGTGAGCCGCCCGTTGGTGTAGGCATAGCCCACGCTGCGACCGTCCGGGAGCGAGAGAGTGGAGATGAGGCCGTTGCCGTTGTAGGTGATCGTGATCTGCCTGCCCACGCTGTCGGTGACCGAACCCAGCCTGCCCGAGCTCTGGTCCAGGGTGAGGCCCTGGTTGTTCGGATCCTTCACCGAGGTGAGCTGGCCCGAAGAGTTGAACACGTACTTGATCTGGTCGCGCCTGGTCAGCGTGTAGGTCCCGTCCGGGTTTTTCACGAGGGTGTCGTGCACGCCCGGATCGGGCGCGTAGGCGCTGCCGAGGTTCGCGAAGTGCTCCTGCTGGCCGTCCTCGGTGCGCACGGTGACGTCGCCCCCCAGACCCGTGAGGTCGAGCCCGACGTTGTAGGAGAAGGTCCACCCGGGTCCCATCGGGCTCTGGCCGGCCGGCGCCCACGTGTCCTGGGCGTTGTAGCTCCTGGAGAACGTGAAAGGGATGCCGATGCCGGGAAGGGCGGCGTCGATCGTGCTCGTGAAGAGGTTCCCGGTTCCGGTGTTGACCGAACCGGCCCAGCACCTGGTGGGGTTCTCCGCGTGGGCCTGCTCGCCGCATGCT
>JAIVGO010000085.1 GCA_020201525.1 Actinomycetota bacterium
ACACAACGGTGCTCCACGCCGACGGAAAGATCAGAAAGCTCATGGGCGAGCGGCGTCAGGTCTATGCACAGGTTCAGGAGCTGACGGCGCGTTTGCGGCAGAAGGCCAGCACTCAGGTGGAAACCGCGTGAGTAATCCACAGAGCCGTCCACAGCGGGGGACGACGGTTTTGGCTGCTCAGCAGCTTCGTCCCGTTTGTCCACAGCCCCTACTACGTACTACGACCATTTGAAATTTAAAAGCACCTAATCCCGGCCTGTGTGTCACAGGCCCCGAGTACGATCCAAACCGGAGGTGGGGAAAGTGAAAATTCGCATCGAACGAGACCAGATCGCCGACGCCGTCGCATGGGTCCTGCGTTCCGTCGGGAGCAAGGCGACCCTGCCCGTTCTCGGCGGCATTCTCGTCGAGGCGTCCGACGGAAAGATTTCCTTCTCGGGGACCGACTTGGAGATCGCTGGAAGAGCCGAGATCGAGGGAGCCGTCGAGCAGTCGGGCCGCGCGGTGCTTCCCGGGCGGCTGCTGAACGACATCCTGCGCTCGCTTCCCGAAGGAAGCGTGACGATCGAAGCCGACGCTGCGCAGGGCAAGATCACAGGCGGCGCGGCGGAGTTCACGTTGCGCGCGCTCCCGCATGAAGATTTTCCCGCATTTCAGGGTCTGGATGCTGCCGTTGCCGGCGTGCTCGACGCGAAGCAGTTCTTGCAGGCCGTCGGCCAGGTCGTGCGCGCGGCGTCCCACGATGAGGCGCGCCCGATCCTCACCGGCGTCCTGATCGAGATCGCCGACGGCAAGATCACGCTGGCGGCAACGGACAGCTACCGGCTGTCGGTGCGCGAGCTGCCGTGGAGCGGTCCGTCCGAGCCGATCCGGCGTGTCGTCCCGGCGCGCGCGCTTGCCGAAGCGGCTCGCGCGGCCGACGCGGAATCGGAAGTGAAGCTTTCCCTCGGCGAATCCCAAGCGGGCGTGGAAGCCGGAGGTCGGCGACTCACGACACGTCTCATCGAAGGCGAGTTCCCGAACTGGCGCCAGCTCGTTCCCGAGGATCAACCCAATAAGCTGACGATCGACCGCGAAACGTTCGCCGAGTCCGTCCGGCGCGTCGGAATCCTCGCGCAACAAGGCGTTCCCGTTCGGCTCGAGCTCGGCGAGGGCGGCGTGAAGCTCACGGCAGGCACGCAGGATCTCGGCGACGCGGTGGAGCACGTTGCGGCGAGCTACGCGGGCCAACCCAACCTCGTCGCATTCAACCCGACGTACTTGTCGGAGGGAATCGCCGCGATCGAAGGAGCCGAAGTCGTCCTCGGGGTTCGCGACGGCTTGAAGCCGGCCGTCATGCGCGCGCCGGGCGACGAGTCGTTCCTCTACCTACTGATGCCTGTACGCGTTTCGTAGCCCGAGATCGGTGCAACTCGCCGCGATCGAGCTGAACGGATTTCGCTGCTGGAGCGCGCTGTCGCTCGAGTTTCCGAGCGGACGCGTTGCGATCGTGGGAGCCAACGCGAGCGGCAAGACGTCCATCGTCGAGGCGGCGTGGTATGCGGCGACGCTCTCCTCCCACCGCGCTCCCGATGCTGCGCTGGTGATGCGCGGCCGCGACTCTGCCGTCGTCCGAGCGACGGCGCTGCGCGACGCACGCACGCAAGTGGTGGAGCTCGAGATCCGGACGCAGGGTGCGTCCCGTGCGCAGCTCGGCGGCGCGCCGGTACGGCGCAAGCGCGAGATTCTCGGCACGCTTCGCGCATCGCTGTTCGCCCCGGAGCGTCTCGCGGTGGTTCGCGGTGATCCGCTGGAACGCCGGCGGTTTCTCGACGAGATGTTGGTGCAATTATCGCCGCGTCTGTACGCGACGATGCGCGACTACGACAAGACGTTGCGTCAGCGGAATGCACTTCTGAAGGAGGCCGGCGGCCGTGTCCCGCCGGGGCTCGATGCGTGGGATGCATCGCTTGCCGGTCCGGGAGGTGAGATCGCGGCCGCTCGCGCGGAGACCATTGCGCTGCTCGCACCGCATGCCGCCGCCGCGTGGTCGGCCATTGCCGGCACGGGGGATTTGCGGATCGCGTTCACACCGAACGTGCCCGATCAAGGCGCCGCGGCCTCGTCGGAGGATTGGACGAAGGCGATGCTGGCGCGTCTCCAGGAACGTCGCCCCGACGAGCTCGTGCGAGGCGTGACGCTCGTCGGCCCGCATCGCGACGACGTCGCGCTCGAGATCGACGGCTTGCCGGCGCGCAATCACGCGTCGCAAGGCGAGGCATGGCTGCTCGCGCTCGCGCTCGTGGTGGGTGCGCACCGCTTGATCGCGGACCGCACCGGCGACGAGCCGGTGCTCCTGCTCGACGACGCGCTCGAACCACTCGATCCCGATCGCCGCGAGCGCGTCGGCACCGCACTACCCGACGCGCAGACGATCGTAACGGCGGCCGACCCCGGCGCGATTCCCGATTCGCTGGGAGCGCGCATCTATCGCGTGAGCGGCGGGATGGTGATCGCGTGACGGCTCGCGAGCCGCAGCCAAAGCGTGAGCCGCGGCCCTTGGCGGAGCTCGTCGGGCTGTATGCCAACGGCCGGGGCTGGGGTGAGCACCTCGCTCTCGGGCGCTTGCGCAACCAGTGGGCGAGCGTCGTCGGTGAGTCGGTGGCGTCGCGAAGCGAGCCTTTCAAGCTGTCCGGCGGCGTGCTCACGATTCGGGCCGAGACCGGCACGTGGGCGACGGAGCTGACGCTCCTCGGACGCTCGCTCGCACAGCGAGCCGACCAAGCCCTCGGCGGGGGCGTCGTCCGGGAGGTTCGCGTGGTCTCCAGTGGGGGGTTTCACCGGCCGCCGGCAGGGTCGTGAAACGGCGCCGAAAAGCCGCAGCCGCAGTGGCCTTCGGGGCACGAAAATCGGGGTCGCGACGAATGGGCCAAAATTGCTCGAAAACAGGCCACGCTCGGATGCGAAAAATGGCCTCTGACGTGCTAGAATTAAGCCCCGAGCGATCGTAATTCCGGGCTTCCCCGCAGGCACGAAAAACGACCCTGCGCACGTGCCCCGAGGAGTGAGGTTTTGGCCAAGCAAATCACCAATTACGGGTCGAGTGAAATCCTCGTCGTCGAGCGCGAAGGCTTCGCGTGGCGCCAGACTTACGCGCGTGGCAAGCCGACGATGAAGCTCGAGCGCGGCAAGCCCAGCAAACGGACCGGCACGACCGTGAACTTCTGGCCGGACCCGCAAGTGTTCGAGGATCTCGAGTTCAAGTTCGACGTCCTGCAGCAACGGCTGCGAGAGCTGTCCTACCTCACCAAGGGCGTTGCAATCACGTTGCGCGACGAGCGCGAACATCCGGCCGTCGAGGGGACATACAAGGCGACCGGCGGCATCGCCGACATGGTGAAGGCGCTCAACACGGGCCGCGAAACCCTCAACAAGGTCATCTACTTCGAGGCGGCCGAGGACGGGCGCGAAGTCGAGGTGTCCCTGCAGTGGAACGCCGGCTTCACCGAGTCGATCTACACGTTCGCGAACACGATCAACACGCACGAAGGCGGGATGCACGAAGAGGGCTTCAAGAAGTCGCTCACCAACGTCATCAACCGCTACGCACGAGCCAAGGCACTTCTCAAGGAAAAGGAAGAGAACTTCCTCGGCGAGGACATCCGCGAAGGCCTCACCGGCATCGTGTCGGTGAAGCTGCGCGAGCCACAGTTCGAGGGCCAGACGAAGACGAAGCTCGGCAACACGGAGGTCCGCGGCTTCGTCGAACGCGTGATGAACGAGAAGCTCGCCGAGTGGTGCGAGGAGCATCCCACGGAGGCGCGCCGCATCGTCGCCAAGTCGATGGCCGCAGCGCGCGCGCGGCTTGCGGCAAAGAAGGCGCGCGACATCTCGCGCAAGAGCGCGTTTGATTCCGGCGGCCTTCCCGGCAAGCTGGCCGACTGCTCATCGAACGATCCGAACTCGACGGAAGTCTTCATCGTCGAGGGAGACTCGGCCGGCGGCTCGGCGAAAGCGGCGCGCAACCGCGAGAACCAAGCGATCCTTCCGATCCGCGGCAAGATCCTGAACGTCGAGAAAGCGCGGTTGCACAAGGTCCTCGAAAACCAGGAAATTCAAGCGCTCATCAACGCGATCGGCACCGGGGTCGGTGAGCAGCTCGATCCGGAGAAGCGTCGCTACGGCAAGATCGTGATGCTCACCGACGCCGACGTGGACGGCGCGCACATCCGCACACTGCTGCTGACCTTCTTCTTCCGCCACATGCGGCCGCTCATCGAGCAGGGGTTCGTGTACATCGCGCAGCCGCCGCTGTATTCGATCCGCTTCGGAGCGAACGAGGTGCACTACGTGTTCAGCGACCGCGAACGCGACGAGCTCCTCGAAGCGAATCCGAATCGTAAGTCCGAAGTCGGCCGCTTCAAAGGTCTCGGCGAGATGCCGGCCGAGGAGCTGTGGCAGACGACGATGAACCCCGAGACGCGAAACTTGCTCCAAGTGGCGCTCGAAGACGCAGCGATCGCCGATCAGGTCTTCGTCATTCTCATGGGCGAGGACGTCGAGGGCCGGCGAGACTTCATTCAAAAGAACGCGAAAGACGCGTTCGTCGACATTTAGAGGTTGCCGATGCCAGACCTGCCTCTCGAACGTCACATAGAGCCGATAGACCTCGAAGAAGAAGTAAAGCGCTCCTATCTCGACTATGCGATGTCGGTCATTGTCGGGCGCGCGTTGCCCGACGTGCGCGACGGCTTGAAGCCGGTGCACCGCCGCATCTTGTGGGGCATGAGCGAGCTCGGCGCGCGACCGGGAACGCCGTACAAGAAGAGCGCGCGCGTTACCGGTGACGTGATGGGGAAGTACCACCCCCACGGGGACCAAGCGATTTACGACACGCTGGCGCGCATGGCTCAGGACTTTGCGATGCGGCACCCGCTCGTCGACGGCAAAGGCAACTTCGGCTCGGTTGACGGCGACCCGCCGGCGGCGGCGCGGTACACGGAGTGTCGTATGGCGGCACTGGCGATGGAGCTGCTCAACGGGATCGACGAAGAGACCGTCGACTTCATTCCGAACTACTCGAATGAAACCGAAGAGCCTGTGGTTCTCCCCGCGCGGTTCCCGAATTTGCTCGTGAACGGCTCGACCGGCATCGCCGTCGGTATGGCGACGAACATCCCACCGCACAACCTCGGCGAGGTAATCGACGCCACGATTGCGATGATCGACGACCCCGACATCGATATCCCGGGGCTCATGAAGTACATCAAGGGGCCAGACTTCCCGACCGGCGGCGTCATCATGGGCCGCCAAGGCATCAAGGACGCGTACATGACCGGCCGCGGCTCGGTGAAGGTACGGGCGAAGGCCGAGATCGAGGAAACGTCGAAAGGCACGTCGCGCATCATCATCACGGAGCTGCCGTACATGGTGTCGGGTGACCGGGTGCTCGCGAAGATCGCGGACCTCGTCGAGAAGAAGATCGTGACCGGCATCACGCCCTCGGCGAAAGCGCTGAAGAATGAGTCCAACCGGCACGGGCTGCGGCTCGTCATCGAGCTCAAGAGGGACGCGATCCCGCAAGTGATCCTGAACAATCTCTTCAAGCACACGCAGCTGCAGGACTCGTTCGGCGTGAACTGTCTCGCGCTGATCGACGGTGTTCAGCCGCGAACGCTCAACTTGATGCAGGTGCTGCAGGAGTACATCAAGCATCAAGTCGTCGTCGTCGAGCGACGCACGAAGTACCGGCTGCGGAAGGCGGAGGAGCGCGCACACATCCTCGCGGGTTTGCTGGTTGCGCTGTCGAACCTCGACGAAGTGATCCGCATCATCCGCGGATCCGATTCGGCGGATGACGCACGCAGCGCGTTGATGGCGCGCTTCTCGCTCGATGAGATCCAGGCGACGGCGATCCTGGACATGCAGCTGCGGCGACTGGCGGCGCTCGAGCGGCAGAAGATCGAGGACGAGCACGCCGAGCTGATGCGCAAAATCGCCGAGTACAGGGAAATTCTCGCCGACCCGGCCAGGGTGCGCGCAATCATCAAGGACGAGCTGAAGGAGATTCGCGACAAGTTCGCCGACAAGCGCCGCACGCAGATCGCGGCCGACGAAGGCGAGATCGACGTCGAGGACTTGATTGCCGATGACGACGTGATCATCACGATTACGCGCGCGGGATACATCAAGCGCGTTCCGGCGACGACGTATCGCGCGCAAGGCCGCGGCGGCAAAGGCATTCGCGGCGCGAAGCCGAAGGAAGGCGACATCGTCGCGCACCTGCTGACGACGACCGCGCATGCGTACGTGCTGTTCTTCTCGAACCGCGGGAAGGTGTACCGCATCAAGGCCCACGAGATTCCCGAGAAGGACCGGACGGCCCGCGGTATCAGCGTGCGCAACTTGCTGCCGCTCGCGACCGACGAGTCGATCGCTGCCGTCATCGACACGCGCGACTACGAGGCGAAGAAGTTCCTTGTGATCGCGACGAAGCGCGGCGTCATCAAGAAGACGGCGTTCAGCGCGTACGACTCGTCGCGGCGCGACGGCATCATCGCCGTGAACCTGCGCCCCGACGACGAAGTCGTCTCCGTGAAGGCGACGACGGGTGAAGATGAGCTCGTGCTCGTGTCGAAAGGCGCGATGTCGATCACGTTTGCGGAAACGGACGTCCGTCCGATGGGACGGACGGCAACGGGCGTGGCAGGCATGCGCGTGGGCGGGAACGACGAGGTAGTTGCGTTCGACGTCGTCGACCCGAACGGCGAGCTCCTCGTCGTCACCGACGCGGGCTACGGCAAGCGCACTCTGTTCACGCACTACCCGCGTCAGAAGCGCGGTGGGAAGGGCGTCAAGACCGCGCAGCTCACGAGCCGGCGCGGACAAGTACGCGGAGCGGCCGTCGTGCGTCCCGGCCACGAAGTTTTCCTCATCTCGTCGGACGGCGTCGTGATCCGGATGGCGTGCAAGGACATCTCGCGCATGGGTCGCTCGACGCAAGGCGTCCGCGTTATGCGCCTGGCGTCTGGCGCGCAAGTCTCGGCGATGGCTATGGTTACCGCTGCTGAGGAGCCGGAAACCACGGAGTAAGCAGGGGGCCTCTCTGAGTTACGAGATCCTTCCGCGTACCGCCGACATCGGACTCGAAGCGCGCGCCCCCGACCTGGCGACGTCGATGGCCGCCGCTGCGAACCTTGCGCGCGTCAATCGAGCCGGGGTCGATGGGAACGGAGTCCTACGAGCTATCGGGCACCCTTGAAGGACGCGAGAAGACCTTCTGGTCGACCTGTGACGGCGCCGGGCGGATGATGAGCCGCACGCAGGCGAAGAAGCAGATGAGCGGCCGAGATCTCGCCAAACAGCTGGCCCGTGCGGGAATCCTCGTGGACTCGACACAGTGGAGCCTCCTGGCGGAAGAGGCTCCCTACGCGTATAAGGATGTGTCCGCTGTCGTCGAGACCTGTGAGGGGGCGAGATTATCCAAGAAGGTGGCGCGCCTGCGCCCCCTGGCGGTCGTCAAGGGCTAGCGCCCGGTCCGACGGTCGCCGCGAGCTCGTACCCGCGCGGCTGGCGTCGCGCGCGTCTCGTCATTCGCAAGGTCGACCCGTGGTCGGTGCTTCGCTTCTCGCTGCTGTTCTACTTCTGCCTGTTGCTAATCGTGCTCCTCGGCTCCGCGATCATCTTCGCGATCTTGAAGGCATTCGGGGTCGTCGCAAACGTCGAGCAGCTGTTCGCGTCGCTGGAGATCAAGGTGAAGATATCCGGCGGCGCGATCTTCAAGTGGCTGTTTCTCGTCGGCGTGCTCGGGACTATCGTGTGGACGGCCGTGAGCGTGTTCGCCGCGTTTTTGTACAACCTGATCGCCGATGTCGTCGGCGGCATCGAGGTCTCGGTCTCGGAGAAGGACTAGCGCCCGGGTGGTACCCTGTGCGGTCGCGGGCGTGTAGCTCAGGTGGTTAG
>JAIVGO010000189.1 GCA_020201525.1 Actinomycetota bacterium
ACGAAGATCACTCCTCCTCCTTCCGTCTCGACGATCTCGAGCCTGGAGGAGTACGCGGCGCCCTAATGGATCAGTGCTCGGATGGCACGACATCCCACCAGCCGTCGGCTCCTCGCCTCCCGGCGGGGGCACGATCTAGGCTTAGGGCTCTCGGCCCCGGGCTTGTCGGTGCTCACCCGCCGGTGGCTCGGAGAGCAGTCTCACCTCTCGGCTGCTCGGAAGCCATTAGGGCTTGTCATATTGATTTTGTCGGCAATGGCATCCGTTGCCGTCCCCGGCACAAGCAGATGATCCCGACGATCTTTCAGGGTGCACTGCCTATTCGACGGATCGGCCTGACCTTCTCATTTGCACGACAATGCCATCGGGATGGACTCCCCCACCCGCTCCCCATTTCGATGCGGCGCTCTGCCAAATCGCACAGGCGACTCAGGAGGCACATCGTGCAGAGATGGCCGCCGCTCTCACTTACCAAGGCGTAGCAGCCACCGCCGAGGGCTTGCAGGGGCATGGACCTGCCTGGGATCCGAGCAGTGTGCTGAAACAGGTGGACCAAGCCTTCCCGGAGGTAGATCCCCAAACCTGTATCGTGGCCACGCTTGACCACTCGGAAGGTGAACAGGAAGGCGATCCTGACTTCGTGGCGACTTTTGAGCCGATCTCATCAGGTGATGCTGACGCGGGATGGGTCCAAATCCCCTTTGACCTGCCTTCCGTGGGGGGAGGAACCTCCAACAGCCCTGATCAATCGAGCCTTTCGGATGCGCCCCTGAGCGACGATTGCGCGAGTTGCAACTCTACCTGTGAAGGTCAAGCTGTGACGAAGAAGGGCACGGACGGGAAGGACAACATCACTGGAAACTACTATAACAGCAATTCCATATCCGCCGGAGATGGAGACGACTCCGTGTTCGACGGGAGCGTGAATGATTGGCTGTGCGGAAACGCTGACGATGACTTGCTAGGTGGTTCCGCCGGGATCGACACGATGAACGGCGGTTCGGAGAACGACACCATGACTGGAGGTGACGGTGCGGATGTCATGTACGGCGGTTCTTGGTCAGATCTTGCAGTCCTTGGGGATGCAGGCAACGACACAATTGAGGGCGGAATGGGAAACGACTCCCTTTACGGAAAGGCTGGGGCGGATGTCATAAGCGGGAACGAAGATGCTGATTCCCTCTTCGATGGAAAGGGATCGGATACTCTCCATGGGGGATCGTCCAACCACGATGTTTGGTTCAAGTGTATCGACCCAGATGTTGACCATCCCGACGGAATCGAAGTCATTCAGCTGCCCAGCCAACCGAACAATCCACAGCAATGGTGCTAACTCTGTTCCAAACTCTGGAAGTGTGTGACACCTAACGTGATCGGCTTCGTCCAGGTTGCTCGTGCCGTACGACGGCTACGTCGCGCGGACCCTCAGCTCGTAGCCCGTTCCCATCCGACGCCTACCCCTCGGGCCGTTCCGCGCGCTTGTCGTAGCGGTGGATGCCCTTGATGAAGCTCTTCGGCGCTACGGCGCGAACCACCGAGACCGGCTGGAGCCGGCGCGGCACCCAGCGTTCGAACTTGCCGGTCTCCAGGCAGTCGCGCACGGCGTCGGCGATCTTCTGGGGCGGGATGAACTTCCCGCTGTAGCTCGCGGGCTCCTGCACCTTCTGCCAGATCTCGGTGTCGATGGCGCCGGGGACGATGAGATGGACCTGCACGCCGGTCTCGAGGAGATCGGAGGCGAGCACCTCGCTCCACCCCGACATCGCGAACTTCGACGCCGCGTACGACGACTCCCGCGGGCTGCCCACGCGCCCGGCGACGCTGGAGACGTTCACGATGTGGCCGCTCCCATGCTCCAGCATCGAGGGCAGCAGGGCGAGCGTCGCGTAGACCGTTCCCATGAAGTTGATCTGCATCACCTGCTCGACGTCCTCCACCGTGAGGCGCGTGACGTGGATGCGCTGCGGGATCCCCGCGTTGTTGATGAGGACGTCCACGCGGCTGTGCCGCTCGAGCGTCTCGCGGCACATCCCCTCCACGGCGGCGCGGTCGGCGACGTCGACCACCGCCGCGCTGCTGTCGGGCGCGTGGATCCGGCAGGCCTCGGCGACCTCCTCGATCAGCTCCTTGCGCCTGGCAACTGCCACCACGGTGGTGCCGCGCTTCGCGAGGTCGAGCGAGACGGCCTTGCCGATCCCGGACGACGCCCCGGTGACGACCGCGACCTTCCCCCGGTAGTCGAAGGCCATGTCAGGTGGCCGCCGCGGCGTAGCGCTCGCGCAGGATCCCGGCCATCCGCTCCCGGTGGAACGTGGCGTCGCCGAACGCCACCTCCGAGGCCTTGGCGCGCTTGAAGTACAGGTGCAGGTCGGCCTCCCACGTGAAACCGATGCCGCCGTGGATCTGGATACCGCTGGCGGCGACCCGGCGATACGCGTCGCTGGCGTAGGCCTTGGCCATGGAGGCGGCGAGCGAGGCGTCCGGGTGGTCACGTTCCACGGCCCATGCGGCGTAGTAGACGGCGGAGCGCAGCGACTCCACGTCGAGCAGCATGTCGGCGGCCCGGTGCTTCACCGCCTGGAACGAGCCGATCGGACGGCCGAACTGCTCGCGTTGCTTCGCGTAGTCGACGGAGAGCTCCAGCACACGCTCCGCGCCGCCGAGCATCTCCGCGGCGAGGCCCACCGATGCCCGGTCGAGCACGCGCTGCACGTCCGGCCATCCGCCGTCGCCGAGTCGCTCGGCCGGGGCGCCGTCGAAGCGGAGATCGGCGACCTTGCGCGTCTGGTCCATGGATGAGATGGGCGTGGCCTCGACGCCGTCGCGTCCGCGCGTGACGTACAGGCCGACGCCGTCCGGTCCCCGAGTGGCGACCACGACGCGATCCGCTACGTGGCCGTCGGCGACGAAGGTCGCCTCGCCGTGCAGGCGATCACCGCGAGTCTCCACCCCGACGCGATCCTCCGTGAGCGGTGCGACGAGGCTCGCCAGCAGCTCGCCCTCGGAGATCGCCGGCAGCAGCTCCTTGCGTTGGGTCTCGGACCCCGCCTCCGCGATCGCGGTTCCGGCCAGCACCACGGTGGAGAAGAAGGGACCGGGCAGCACCACCCGGCCCATCTCCGCGAGGAGGATCGCGAGCGCCACGTACCCCTGGCCGAGCCCGCCGTGCTCCTCCGCGAACGGCAGCGCGGTCCAGCCGAGGCCCGCCATCGCGCGCCACGCGTCGTCGGTGAAGCCGCGGTCGTCCTCCATCATCGACCGCGCGTAGGCGACCCCCGCCTCGCGCACGAGGAACCGCCGCGCCTCGTCCCGCAGCGACCGCTGCTCGTCGTCGAGGTCGAATTCCATGAGGGGCGAGGGTACTTCGTGCGCCAGGGGTTGTCCCGCAGGACAGCTCAGGCCGGGGTGGGGGTTGGGGAGGGGTAGCCCCTCCCCGATGCATCACAAGAACGCGTTGCGGCGGCGGGACAGGCTCTCGAGGAGCATGTGCTGCACGGTCTGGCGGATGCTCTCGGAGGTCTCCAGGACGAGCTGCGGGTCATCCGCTCCTTCCGGGCCGAACTGCGCCGTCGGCACCGGCTCGCCGATCGAGATCACCCACTTCGACGGCAGCGGGATGGCGCCGAGCGGCCCGAGCAGCGGGAAGAACGGCGTGACCGGGAAGTACGGGAGCTTGAAGAGGTTCGCGATGGGCTTGATGTCGGCGATCATCGGATAGGCCTCCTCGGCCCCGACGATCGCGACGGGGATGATCGGGCAACCCACCTCCATGGCCATCTCGACGAACCCACCCCGGCCGAACCGCTGGAGCTGGTACCGCTTCTGGAAGCCCTTGCCGATCCCCTTGTAGCCCTCCGGGAACACCCCGACGAGCTCACCCTTGCGCAGGAGATCGAGTGTCTCCTCGCGGTCGGCGCGGGCGTTGCCGGCCGTACGCGTGATCTGCGCGAGCCCCGGGATCCGGAACACGAGATCGCCCGCGAGGAGCCAGGGGTTGCGCCCGTGTTCCTTGAGCACGGCGACCTTCAGCATGGCGCCGTCGAGGGGCAGCGTCCCGGAGTGGTTCGAGGCGAGCAGCGCGGCCCCCTCGGTGGGGATGTTCTCGACGCCGTGAACCTCGACGCGCCAGTACCAGTTGTAGAGCGGGGTGGCGATCGGCAGCAGCGCCTTCACCAGGTCCCGGTCGTAGTTGCCCTTGAGGGGACGCCGGTTCAGGCGTCTGGACACGGCGCGTTCGAGGTCGTCTCGCCACTGGTCCAGGAACTCCCGAGGGGTGAGCTCCCGGTGACGCTCGAGGGGCCCGATGTGCTCCCGGCAGAAAGGGAGCCCCGGCGCGGGCCGGTTCTTGCACGGCTCGCCACCCGGAACGGCCAGGCACAGGGCACGCCGTCCCCGATCCGGCTCCGTCGCGCTCACCGGGGGATTGTAGGTCTGCACAAAGGTTCCGAGGAGGGCCGGCCCGAAGGGGTGGTCGCAGCGTCGAAAAAGGAGCCTCTCGATGCCGACACCACGGCCCGTCCGTTCCGCCGCTCTCGCGGTCACCGCCCTGGTCCTGGCCATCCCGGCCGGGCCGATGGCGTCGGCGGCCGAGAGAACCCGTCCCGCCCTGGCGCCGTTCACCGACCCGGTCTGTGCGGCCGGCCGGGCTCTCTCGTCGGTACGAGGGACGGACGTCCGGATCCTCCTGGGGCGCTGCGACGCTCCGGTCGATCCCGGCGCGCTGCCGCCGTCGAGACCCGTGACCGTCCCGGCCGGTGATGCCGGTCCGGCGGATTGTCTGGTCCCGACGTCCGACGACCACTGCGAGTCCTGGGTCGCGCCACGCTACGACGGGCCGTGGGGTGGCGACGACTGGCCCGGTTACGGGACGTTCGACCGCACCACGACCATCGTGCCGAGCCCGGACGGAAAGCTCGTGTTCGTGGGCGGGACCAGCATCCACGGCGCCGACTACGACCCGGACTTCGTGGAGATCGCCTACGACGCGTCGACCGGCGCGCCCGTTTGGACGCAGGGGTTCGTGGGGGACGGCGCACTCACGCTCGCCTACGAGAGCGCGATCGCCCTCTCACCGGATGGCCGGATCCTCTACGCGCTCGGCTCGGTTGCCGAGCCCGGCGTGTACCAGTACTCGGCGGAGGTCGT
>JAIVGO010000190.1 GCA_020201525.1 Actinomycetota bacterium
ATCCGCGTCCGGCTCCGCGTTAGATGCTTCGAGCCGGATCCCGTTTCGTACGACCTCCACCTCCGAGAGGTGGAGGACCTCACGGGCGACCTCCGCCTCTGTCGCGGAGCAGGCAACCGTGAGCGCGCGCCGGCCGAGCCTTCGCTCGAGCGACCGAACCGCCACCCTGCCGGCCGCCGGAATGGACGGGTTCAGGAACGCATAACCGTGCGGCGTGTAGAGCTTCCGCCAGTCCCGACGACGCGGGAGCGCACGCCCGACGATCCCGGCGAACGTCGAATGCAGGTGCAACACGCCCCGCGGGTAGCGCGCCGTCTCGGACCGCAGCGCGGCGGCAGCGCGGGCCGACGGCAGCACACCACCGGGCGAACGGCGGCCCCAGCCTCCCACCTCCACGAGTCGGACCTCCGCGTCGAAGAGCGTCGCGGCATCAGCCGGTGTCTCGAGCCGACGTCCGTGCAGGACGACCGTGGGAATCCCCCGACGAGCCGTCGCGTTCGCAAGCGCCTGCACGACGCCGAGGACGCCGCCGCCGAGCGCCTCGCAGGCGTGGATCACCGCGAAACCCGCCGTTCTGTCCGTGCGCCTCACAAGCGATGCACCCTACTCATGCGAGGATTGCCGCCCATGGGACGAAAGCTTCTGCCCAAGAGCGCGCTCGACGCGGTCAAACGGAGCCCGCGTCTGTATGCGGGTGCGCGCGCCTTGCGCTTCAAGCTCGGGCGGTTCGTTCCACCACGACAATTCGATGGGATTCCGGGTCGCATCCACTTCAACGACCTCGGGCTGCCCGACGACTCGCCGCCGTCGCTCGAGCTCTATCGCAGTGGCGCGGAGCTCGTTGTAGATCACATCGAACAAAGCCTTGCACCCGCTCGGCAGCGCCTGACGGACATCGACGCGTGGCTCGACTTCGGCTGTGGGTACGGACGCGTCGTGCGCGCACTCGCGACTCGCGTCGAACCGCAGCGCATCTGGGCCGCGGACGTGAACCGCGAGGCCGTCGAGTTCTGCGCACGTGAGTTCGGCGTCCATCCCATCGTCTCCACACCGGACGTCGCCACTCTCACGCTGCCGTCCGTCGACTACATCTACGCGATCTCCGTCCTCACGCACCTTCCGCCCGAGCGAGGTCGCGAGCTGCTGCGCGTGTTCGCCGAAGCGCTGCGACCCGGCGGCTACCTCCTCTTCACGACGCACGGGCGCTGGGCGCTCGATCGTCCCGAGTGGTACGCCGCTGCGTACGCACAGATGCAGCGGCGCCTTCGGGAGGAGGTCGACCGAGACGGCGTCGCCTACATTCCGTATCACCACTACGGGACGCAGGATTACGGAATGACGTGGCATTCCTCGTCGCGCGTCGCCGAGCTGGTGGGATCGCTTCGCCGCCCGCTGCTCGAGCAGGTGCTGTTCGCGGAGGACGGTCTCGGCGAATCCACGGGCCATCAAGATGTTCACGTGTATCGCCGCAGCCCAGAGAGCTAGATGAACGTCACGTTGCTCGGTCTGATCGCCGGAGGCCACTCAGGCGTGCCGCGGTACGCGGCCAAGTTGCTCGAGGCTCTGGATGCAGTCAGCCCCGGATATCGCAGCCTCACCCTCTCGGTCGTGACGACGGAGTCCGGAGCTGAAACGATCGCGCCGCACAACCTGCGGATGGAGATCGTCGCCGGACGCGGCCGTCGCGCGAACGCCGGGCCGGGCCGAATCCTTCTAGAGCAATGGCAGGCACGGCGCGCTTCCGGCGACCTGCTCCATTTCTTCGACACGAGCGGGCCCGTGCTGGCGCCCCGGCGTCCATTCGTGACGACGTTCCACGACGCCGCCCCGATCCACGGGTTCCGGCGCTTTCACAACACGTACAAGCTCAAGCTCTTTCCGTGGGCTCTGACGCACGCGCGAGCGGTGGTCGCGGTCTCGCAGTTCGCGAAGGACGAGGCGGTGCAATATTTCGGCACCGCGCCCGGAAAGATCGAGGTGATCCATTCGGGCCCCGGCCTCGGCCCGGCCGCGGCTACCGCTCGCGAGCCGAGGAACGAGACCGACGAGCCGTTTCTCTTGTACGTCGGAAACATCGGCGTCAACAAGAACCTTCCGCTGCTGATCCGCGTCTACCACGGCACCGACGTTGCGGCACGCCTCGTCCTTGCCGGCAATCCGCGCGAAGGCGCCTCCGACGTGATCGCAGCGATTCGAGGGGGCCGGCGCGCGCGGGACATCGAGGTCGTCGAACGTCCCAGCGATGTAGAGCTCGACCGTCTCTACCGCACGGCCGTGGCCCTCGTCCTGCCCTCGACGTACGAAGGCTTCGGCTTCACGCCGCTCGAGGCCATGGCCCGGGGATGCCCCGTCCTTGCCAGCGACATTCCCGCCGTCCGCGAGATCGCCGGCGACGGCGCGCTGCTGATCGAGCCGAATGCCCAGGCCGATTGGGCGGATGCGATTCGGCGGATAATCGCCGACGACGCGCTTCGAGATCAGCTACGGCGACGAGGAGACAAGACGGTTCGCCGGTACTCGTGGGAGAAGACTGCCCACGCACTCATGCGGGTGTTCGAGAGAGCCTTGGCGGGACGCTAGCCCGCGGCGAGAGCCTTGTATGCCGCGTAGGCCGGCTTGGGCGAGAAGTCCCAGCGAATCAGCCCGAAGAAGTTCTCGCGAGTGGTCGTCGCAGTCCCGTCGTCGCGGAACGTGTGCACGAACAGCGGCCCGGCCCACGAATACGAGCCGAACATCTTGTAGGCCTCCGTCACCTGGCTGGCCTGAACGGCCTCCGACACGAACCCCGAGTTCGCCGGGCCGTCGGTGGGGGCCCCCCACTCCGTCGCCCAGATCTTCTTGTCGGCGTCACCGTGTGCGCTCATCAGGCTGCGCAAGCTCGGACTCGTTCCGTACATCTGGTACCACGGGTGCCAGTCGGCCGTGACGGAGGGCGGGTTCGGGAAGCTGTACGGGTGGTGGCCGACGGCATCGAAGTAGCCCTTGCCGCCGTTCGCGTAGATGCCCTCGAGGAACTTGACCGGATTGACGTTCGGGCAGGGAGACGAACCGCACGGGTTGTTGTACGTCCCGGCGGGTGCGGTGCCCCCGGAGATGACCGTCGCGGATCGGTCGGCCGCCTTGATCTTCGCGTAGCAGGCCTTGAGCATCTCGGTGTACTTCGCGACGTCGGCGGCGGGCTGAAAGAAGTTCGAGAGGTTGGGCTCGTTCCAGACCTCCCAGTAGTGAACGCCCATCGGGGCAAAGTGCTTGGCCGTGGCGTCGCAGAAGTTGCCGTAGTCGCTCGCGTTCGTCGGCGGGAACTTGTCGTTGGTGCCTGCGGCACGCGCCCATGCCGGCGTGTAGGCGATCACGCCGAGGGCCTTCATCCCCCGGCTGTTCAGCCCCTGCACAATTGCGTCGAACGGCGCCCAGTTGAAGCTCGTCGGCCCATCGGCCTGGATCGACTGCCAGTCGACGTCGAATCGAACGATGCGAACGCCCATCGCGCGCTCGCTGTCGAGATAGCGGTCGCGATCTGCCTGGCTCATCCAAGGCAGCCGCCATCCCGAAGCCGCGCCGAACAGGTCCGGGGAGGCAGGCGGTGCTGTGGTCGGCGCGGGCGGCGCTGACACGGGCGCGACGACTGCGGCCGTCGCGGCGGAGACTGCGCTCGTGCTGCCCCATCTGTTTCCCGCCGTCACAGTGACGCGAAGCGTCGCGCCGAGCTCACCGGAGGCTACGACGTGCGTTGCGCGCGACTCGGCGGCGATCGATGCGCATGCGCCCCCGTGAGCATCACAGCGGAGCCATGCATACGCAAACGAGGTCGTCGGGCCTGACCAGTTCCCGCTCCCCGCAGTGAGCGTGCCGCCCACCACCGCGTCACCGGCGATCGTCGGGAGAGCGCTGTTGGCCGGCGCGTTCGGCGTTTGCCGGCTCGCCAGAAACCAGACCTCACGCGTGGAGCTTCTCTGCACCGGCGTCGATCGACGTTTTGCGTGGCTTGCGTTTCGAGACGGCTTCGACCGCTCACCCTTGTATCGATGCCAGCCGTCACGGTAGGCCGAAGCGGGGCTTGCGCCGGCCGCGACGAGAACCGCCAGGAAGGCGAGACTGACGAGGCGGAAATGGAGATGCGAACGGCGAAACGGCGACAACGCGGCGGAGCTCCTGGCGGACGTGGGGTGACGTCCAATCCATCGGAGCCGTTGCCGCGCTCAACAAACCTCGAATGAGGGATGAGCAACGGTCGCTGGACCGCGCGGTGACAGGCTTCGACGTCGGCCGCCGAGCGACGGCAGCCGAGCGTCGTGAGCTGCGATCTAGGTGCTAGACAGTCGTGCGGCGAGCAGCCATGCGGCGGAGCGAAACCCCCGCGAGCACGAGGAGAAGCCCACCACCGACGATCAGCGCGAGGTCGAGTCCGGTGAACGGGAGCGCGCCGAGCGTGTTCGAGCCTGCTGCTCCGTTGACCTGTTGCTCCACGTTGCCCGCGTTGCCGTTATAGGGAGCCGGCTTCGCAGCCGCCAGGCTTCCCGCGGTGACCACGAGCGCACCGATCACGACCGCCAGAACGATCTTTAGACGAACCAACACCGAAATCCCTCCATCCTGGGCACTACGCCCCCCGACGCCGCAGATAGGTAATACAAGCTAGGCACAACCATTCTTGCTGTCAATACCCCAACCATCGCGGCTTAATCACTTTGGCCTTCCCCGATTTGAGACGAAGGTTCGGCGCAAAAAGATTGTGTCGAGCTCCTGGGTCTGGACGGGACGGCCTGTGCGGAGACGGCTGCGGACGAAAGGAATGGTCGGCTCGAGCGGATCCAGGCGTTCGGCGAAGCCAAGCTCGCGCAGCGCCGGCGCCTTCTCGCCCATCCTCCCGTAGGCGACCGCGAGCTCGAGGTGCGAGTACCAGTTCGTCGGATTCCGGTCGAGAGCCCGGCGGAAAGACGCGATCACCAGACGGTCATCGCCGAGCCGGCTGGCGATCGCTCCGGCGATCACGTCGGGCCAATCCGTGAGCGGATTCAGGTCGCGCGCCCGCTCGACGCGCGCGAAGGCGCTCGCCGGATGCTGCCGCCACTCCCCGGCTGCAGCACGGACCTCCGTAGCGGCGAGCCACGGGGGAACGAGTAAGAGCAGTGC
>JAIVGO010000097.1 GCA_020201525.1 Actinomycetota bacterium
CAGGCTCCCGGTCCGCGATCACCGCCGGCGCAGGAGCCGAATCCGTCGGGTCTAGCTGTGCACCAGAAGCCCTGAGATGTTCGCGATTCGGATTCTGGCCCACCACAACGCACAACGATCGTGACCTCGGGCTTCCGCACCTGCTGGTAGCCGTAGCTCGTCCGGAAATAGGCGGACGACGAGCCAGCGGCGCTGTCCTGGATCTCATAGCCGCCCGGGCACAGCTCGTTCGCGCGTTCGTTGGCCGCCGCGATCGCCTCGCCTTGTCCGCCGAACGCGTTGCCGCGGACGTTGACCACGTAGAGGTCCTTGCGGATGCGCGTGGCGTCGACGCTGACGCAGGCCCCGGTCAGCACCGTCACCACGACCAGAATCTTCCTCATCCCGCCACGCTATCGCCGGGCGCGCCCTTCCGCAATCCGCCGCGTTTCGCGGCACCCGAGGTCCTCCATGGCCGATGACCGGTCCGACGCCGATCGCGCGATCCGCGAGCTCGCGCACCAGCCCAACAGGACGACGTGCGGCCTGCAGCGGACCGCCCTGGTCCGCAGCCTCCACCCGCGGATCGCCGCGCTCGACCTCGGCTCGCTGCGGGTGCTCGACCGGCTGGCAACCCGGCTCGAGCAGCTGCGGGCCGTGCACGGCGATCTCGAGCTCGACGTGGTGCACGGCCGGCTGGCCGCGCGGTTCGGCCACGAGGCGGTCGACGGCCTGCTCTACGCGATCAGTGAGCAACTCGCCGTTGAGGACCAGGACCACGCCGAGCTCCGCGAGGCCGCGCGGGCCGAGCTTCTTACCCAGCCCGGTGCAGGCGAGGCGATCCGCGAGTACCGCGAGCGAGTGCGCCAGTCGGTGCGGCTAGGCGCGGCGCCGATCGTGCGGCTGCCGCGTCGGCCGATCTGCAACGGGCTCACGGCGCGCTGGTGCCCGCGCTGCGGCGACTGCAGCTGCGGCGAGGGTGAGGCCGTCGAGCTGAACGATCCCGGATGCCCACTGCACGCGCCGGGTAGCAAGCACGCCGAACCGCCCGACGAGATCGGCGGGGTCGTCGGCGCGTACGAGGAACTGACGGTCGAGCTCGGAGGCGAGGGCTGATGGGCAAGCGCCCGAACCCGACGCGCAACGTGCCGCACCCCGCGCCCTTCGGCGGGGGGGGGCGTCGACGGCATGCGTAGCCGATCGGACTTCGCGGGCTCGACGGCGCGCTTGAAGCGGCGCACCCGTTCGCACGCCGAGTGGACGGCCAACACGGTGAAGCGCAGCGACATCACCGCACCGAAGCCCCCCCCCGCTGTTCAACCTGCACGAGGATCAGAACGACGAGCCGCTGGAGGTCGAGCCGCAGCCGATCTACGGCCAGTACCCGCGCGGGCTGATCGCGAAGCTGCTCCCCCTGCTGCGCTGCGAGCGCCGCGAGATCCTGCACGTGTGCTCCGGCGCGCTTCCGCGCGGGGAAGGGATCCGGGTCGACGTGCGGCCTGAGGCTCGACCGGACATCCTGGCGGACGGTCGCGCGCTGCCGCTGCGCGACGGCTCGATCGCCGCGGTGATGTGCGACCCGCCGTACTGCGAGGAGTACGCCGAATCGCTGTACGGGGTCGAGTACCCGCGGCCGGCGCACCTGCTCGCCGAGGCCGCGCGCGTCGTGCGGCCCGGTGGCCGCATTGCCTTCGTGCACTACATCGTGCCGGCGCCGCCGGCGGGAACGCGCGTGGTGCGGATCCTCGGGCTGTCGACAGGGTTCAACATGCCGATGCGCGCGCTCACCGTGCTCGAACGCGACCAGGCCGAGCTCGCGCTGGGGGTCGGGTGATGGCCCAGCTCGAGCTCTTACTGCCGCGGCCGCCTGCGCTGGTCGCCGCGCTCTACGTGGAGGCAGGCGGCCCCTACTTCCGCATGCGGGGCGTCGACCCGTGGGACGTCGAGCGCGACGCGCGGACCTACGCGGGGCCGCTGCCGATCGTCGCGCACCCGCCGTGCGGTCCGTGGGGTTGCCTCGCGCACCTCTACCAGGGCGCCGAGCACGACTGCGCGCCGGCAGCGATCGCGGCGGCCAGGGAATGGGGGGGGGTGGTCGAGCATCCCGAGCGCTCGCGGCTGTGGCGCGCTCTCGATCTCCCCGAGCCCGACGAGCCCGCTGACCTGTTCGGCGGATTCACGGTCGCCGTCGAGCAGTGCGCGTGGGGTCATCTCGCGCGCAAGCGCTCGTGGCTCTATGTCGTCGGCGTCCCGAGGAGCGTCGTGCTGAGCGGCGTCAGAACCGGCGGCACGCCGACGCACTGGATCTCCGGATTCCGCTCCTCGACCTCGCGCAATCCGAAGCACTACCAGCAGAACGGCAGCGCCGTCCCGCCCGGCATCAAGGTCTGCAGCGCGCAGCAGCGCCGCCGCACCCCGCCGGCGTTCGCAGCGTGGTTGGTCGAGCTCGCCGCGAGCGCGCGGCGACCGGCCGTGAGCAGGGCCGCCTGATGGACTGGAGCAACGAGCGGTTCGTGCGCCTGTACACCCGCGACACGCCCGAGTGGCTGTGCTGGTCATGGCAGGCGCGCGCGCTGTGGCCGCACCTGATCCGGAAGGCCGACCGCAGCGGCGTGATCGCCAACAAGCTCGGCGCGCGCGGCCTGGCGGCGCTGGTCGGGCTGCCGGTGGATCTGGTGGAGGCCGCCCTTCCCGACCTGGTCGCGGACGGCTGCCTCCAGGACCACCAGCTCGGCTACGTGATCCCGAACTACATCGAGGCCCAGGAGACCCCGCAGTCCGACAAACAGCGGCAGCGCGAAAGTAGGGAGCGTCGCAGGGTCGTCACAAATCGTGACAGCGAGTCACGAATCGTGACCGAACGTCACGCGGTGTCACGCGATGTCACTCCGATCCGATCCGATCCGATCCGATCCGAAGATCTCCCTCCCGCGCGCGATCCAGCGGTACCGGCCCTGGCACCTGCGCCGGCCCAGCCCCTACTCCCCGGCCCGCTCGTCACGACCCCCGCGGAGATCGCGAGGGCTCAGCCGGCCTCGCGCGAGGTCGGAAAACCGGCAACCACCGGCGAGCCGACCCTCGACCAGCTCTGGTCCGAGCTCGAGCAGGCCCGCCAGCGCGCTGCGGTCGCCCGCGGGGTCGCGATCCGCCCGCTCGTCGCGCACGATCGCGGCCGACGCGACCTCGCGGAGGCGCTCGTCGAGGCCGCTCGCGTCGGCGAGCGCGCCAAGCTGGTGGCCGACGTGCGGCACGCCATCGCGGCCGCGGAGGCCGAGTCACGCGTCGCGCCCGAGCCCGGCAAGCCCGATCGGCTCCAGTGGTTCACGGGCGCCGTGTTCAGCCCGGACAACTTCCGGCGCCTCGCTGGCACGCCGTTGGCGAAGCGATCGGCGGACGCAGGGGCGAAGCGTCGTCGGGAAGTCGCGACGCAACCGGCCTCCGCCGATCGCAAGCGGACCGCTGCCGAGCTCGCCGAGCTGAGCGCGATGGCGAACCACGTCGCGGCGCTCCCCACAGCCGAGCTCGTGAAGCGATTTGGCTCGCCCGACGGAGCGCGAGCGCCGCCGGCGAGTGCTGCACCCACCGATCCCGACGACGAACCCCGACGAAAGGCAGCAACGTGAACGTCCTGCTCTGGCACCTCGACGGCAAGCTGCCGAACCTCGCCCTGATGCGCATCGCTGCGCACCATCGCGAGCGCGGCGATCGGGTCGAGCTCCGCCGCGTGAGCAACGGCGCGGCGCTCGACGTCAAGGCGTGGCGCGAGATCGAGCCTCGGTTCGGTGACCCGGCATGGGATCGCGTCTACGCGAGCGCGATCTTCGAGCGCACGCGGCCGCTGGTCGAGCGGTTCGCGAAGCTGTACCCGACCGCCGAGCTCGGCGGCACCGGCACGTGGAGCCTCGGCCGCACGCTCGCCGACGTCGGCGTCCCCGTGGACGGTCCACTCGACTACTCGAGCTACCCCGACTTCACCGCGTCGATGGGTTTCACCATGCGCGGCTGCCGGTTCAAGTGCTCGCACTGCGTCGTTCCGCGCAAGGAGGGACGCGCCCGCGCACACGGCACCGTCGCCGAGATCTATCGCGGCGCGCCGTGGCCACCGCACCTGCACCTGCTCGACAACGATTTCTTCGGCGTGGAGACCTGGCCCGATCGCATCGCCGAGATCCGCGACGGAGGGTTCCGCGTCTCGTTCACGCAGGGCATCAACGTCCGCGTCTCCAGCGACAAAGTCGCCGCCGCGATCGCGAGCGTTGACTTCCGCGCCGACGACATGGAGACGCGCCGGATCTATACCGCCTGGGACGCGCTGGGTGACGAGCGAGTGGTGTTCCGCGGCCTCGACTGCCTGAAGGCGCACGGCATCAAGCCCGACTGGATCATGGTCTACATGCTCATCGGGCACGCGTCCGGCGAGACTCACGAGCACCGCGATCACCGGCGCCGCCGTCTTCGCGAGTACGGCTGCCGGCCCTACCCGATGCCGTTCGTGCGGACGCCCGAGCTGCTCGGGTTCCAGCGCTGGGTGGTCGACGCGTACGACAAGGGCATCCCGTGGGAGCGATGGAAGGCCGCTCGCTACAACCCGCGGCGTCTCGGAGATCGATTCTCGCTGCCGCTGTTTGGGGCGAGCTCATGACCCGCGACCTCGCGCTCGACGACCCCGAGGTGCGCGCCGACATCGCGCACCGCGAGGCGAGCAGGCGCGACAGCACGCGGAGCTCGCTCGTCGACTGCGACGAGTGTGGGTGCCACGTGAAGGCGCACGACCTCGCGAGCGGCCAGTGCAACACGCCGGCCTGCGACTGCCAGGAGTTCCAGCGGGGCGGCGGGCCGACGTGGTCGCCGCCGGCGATCGTCGAGCGCCACCCCTGCGCAAAGAGCTGCGGGACCATCGTCGACGTTCCGCAGGAGGCGCTCGACGCCTTCGAGGCGGTGAACGTGCTGCTCGGCAAGCGCGGCCAGTCCGTGCCCAAGTCGAAGGGGTTCATCTGCGACGCCTGCAAGCGCCGCGACGACGAGCTCGTCGCGGCGCTGCGACGACCGCACCAGCAACAGCACCTCGGGCTCGCGCCCGGGAAAGGACGACCGTGACACGCGAATTCCCCGAGGGAGACATCGATGAACTGCTCGAGGACTCGACCGAGATCGACTCGCAGCCGTGGCGTCATGGCCGCAAGGTCCGCCTGGTGTTCGAGGCAGATGGCGCGCACTGGGCCGCGTGGTTCGACTCGCACCACGATGAGGGCATCCAGACCTACGGCCCGGTGAAGGCGGTCAAGGTCCACCAGGTCGAGCGCACGGTAAAGGTGTGGGAGAAGGTGCCCGACCCGGCGCCAGAGGGGTCGGCGCCGTGAAGCTGGACCTCGACGAGATCGAGCGCGAGCACCGTGAACAGGCCGACGAGGGGCACAGCTACTACCCGCACTGCGGCCCGGAGGTCGTGCTCGCCCTGGTCGCAATCGCGCGCGCCGCCGAGCGGTTCGTCGACCAGCAGGGCAAGCGTGTGCTCGACCGCGAGCTCATGGGCACGGCCGACTTCGAGGGCGACCTGTTCGTCGAGCTGGTCAAGGCGCTCGAGGCGGCCGGCCGATGAAGCCCGTCCCCGCCATCGTCGAGCCGGCGCAGGTCGACGTCGACGCCGCGGCCGAGCACATCATCGTGTCGCTCGCCGGCGAGAAAGACGCCGACCGCACCGCCGTTCGTCACGAGGGACTCGCCGCCGCAGCGCGCGAGACCGCGAAGCTCCGTCGCCTCGAGGTCGGCCGCTGGCTGAACAAGGTCCGCCCGACGTGGCCTGCGAGCGGCCCGAAGGCGCGCGGGTGGAGCGAGTTCCTCGCGCGCGTCGGTCTCGACGACTCGACCGCGGTGCGGTACATGGACGCGGCCCGGACCAGCACGGTCCACGGCGAGCCGCCCCGGCCGAGTTCTCCACAGGATCCGGCTCACGGCCGCCAGGTGAGCCAGATCTCGGGTGAGGCGCCGCCGGGCGACGTCGCGCCGGTGCTCTCGCTGGTGCCGAGCCCGGACGCCGAGGTCGAGATCGACCGCGACACGTGGTGCACCCCGCCGTGGCTCACCGAGCCGCTCGGACGATTCGACCTGGATCCGTGCAGCAACGAGCGCTCGCAGGTGCAGGCCGCGACGACGTTCGTGCTCGACCTCGGCATCGACGGGCTGGCTCGCGGCGAGGACGTCAACCCGGGCTGGCGCGTGTTCATCAACCCGCCCTACAGCGACGTGCCGCCCTGGATCGCCGCGTACAAGCACACGCGGTTCTGCTTCCTGCTCAAGCTCGACACCAGCACGAAGTGGTTCGCCGAGCTCCACGCGGCGAGCGCGCTGATCCTGATCCCTCGCCGCCGCGTGAACTTCATCCCGCCGCCGGGCGTGCCGCCCGAGCGAGCGGTCGCCCAGCAGTTCCCGCATGCGCTGTTCTACGCCAACGCCGAGGACGCGACCGACGCGATCCGCGCGATGTGCTGGAGCTGGCGCGTCGACCACTGACACCTGACCCGAGAAAGGAACGCCATGGCACCGAAGCAAGAAGGACTCCCCGGTATCCCGCAACCGCCCAAGCGCAAGGTGATCGACGAGATCGAGGACCTGTGCCTCGACATCGACAAGGACGCCGGGAAGCGCACCGCGATCAGCGACAAGATCGCCGAGAAGAACGCGACCCGCCAGGGGCTGCTCGTCAAGCACAAGCTCGACGTCTACACCTACGAGGATACGAACGGCGTGCTCCAGGACGTGCAGCTCGAGAAGGTCATCAAGAAGCGCAAGAGCAAGCTCAACCCGAAGAAGCCCAAGAAGGGCGACGACGAGTGATCGCTCGCCGCCGCATCCTCGCCCGGCGCGAGCTCGGCCCGGCGCTGCAGCACGCGAGCGCCACGACGCCCGGCGACCAGTGCCCCGCGACCATCGAGCTCGACGGCACGATCTACCGGTGCGGGCGCGGACACGTCGACGGGATCCACGACGCGTTCCGCGAGCACCACGATGGCGGGGCTGTCCGGTGGTAGACCCCGCCGAGCACATCCTGGTCGACGCGCTCGGCGATCCCGAAGCGGCGCCCGCGAAGAAGCGCCGCAAGTCGTCGATCTCGCCGACCAGCAGGACGCTCGCCGAGTGCCGCAAGCGCGGGTGGATCGCGCAGGTGGTCGAGCAGCACCTGCCGTTCCCGAAGCCGTTCGGGACGAAGCGCGACCTGTTCGGGGTGATCGACATCGTGGCGATCTGCCCGGGATGCCCGTCAGACTTCAGTGATGCGCCGTTCATCGGGAGGCCCAGCATCGTCGCCATCCAGGCCACGTCAGCGCTGACCGGCGGCAACCACGCCGCGCGGCGCGCGAAGATCCTCGCCGAGCCGCGCGCCAAGGCGTGGGTCGAAGCGGGCGGGCGGCTCGAGCTGTGGTCGTGGAGCAAGCGCGGCGACCGGGGCAAGGCCAAGCGGTGGACCTTGCGCGTCGAGGCGTTCACGGCCGAGAGCTGGAGCGGCGCGGCGGCCGAGGTCAGCGAGGGCTGATGGCGAAGCGGCAGTCGCGGCGCACGATCAGCGTCCAGCGCGAGCTCTACATCGCGCTCGACGCCCTGGCCGCCCGCGAGCGAATCCCGCTCTCGCAGCTCGCCGGCCAGGCGATCGCCGCGTTGCTCTCCGGCCGCGTGCCGATCGAGCCGGCGCGCTCTTCGTACGAGCTCGGCGTCGCGGTCCGGCAGCTGCGAGCCCAGCGGGCGCCGCGACGCCCGATCGTCGCGCTGCCCCAGCCACCCGCCGACCCGATCGGCGCCTGCGCCAACTGCGGCCGCGACGACCTGCCGGTGAAGGCCACGCAGTTCGACGCGGGCGGTCCGACGTACCTGATCTGCACGGCCTGCAACGACCAACCGCCGCCCGATCGACCGCGGCGGCGCCGGCGCGCCGAGGCGAGCGCATGATCAACACCGACTTCGACCCGGTGTACGGCTGCGAGCTGGCGATCGGCCGGCGCGACAAGGACGGCTACGTGTTCGCGGGCGAGCGGCGCGCGCACCTCGTCGCCTGGGATCGAGCGCACGGCCCCGTAGCCGACGGGTTCGAGCTCGACCACACCTGCCGGCGTCGCGCGTGCTGCTCGCTCGACCACCTCGAGCTCGTCACCCGCCGCGAGAACGAGCTGCGCAAGCGCTGGTCACATCGCACGCGGATCGCCAGCTGTCCGCGCGGTCACCGGCTGAGCGAGACGGCGATCGTCACGCCCGAAGGCGGGAGGGTCTGTAGAACGTGCCGCGACCTCGCAGTGCAGGAGCAGCAGCTGTGACCGGCTCCGAGCGCGCGAGCACTGCGTCTCTCAGCACGGGCGGCAGCGGTACATGCAGAGAAGAACGCGCGCACCCGAATCGTGTCAATCCCCAGGCGAGCGATCCCCGGAGGGCCACCCCCTTGGAGGCCACCCCGGCTGCGGGCGCGCGCAGCTGCTCGCGAGATCTCCTATGAAAAACCCAAAATCAGGTTCAAAACGCGATCGATCGCCCTCAGCGGCGCCGGATCCGGGCCCTCCGAGGACCACGCCGACCCTCGAGGGCGTCAACCAGGCCGCGATCGAGACCATGGCCCTCGGCGTCGACGCGATCCGGGCCGAGATCGAGCGCGTTCGCACCGGCAAGCTCGGCAAGAGCAAGCGCGACCCCGGCTCGCTGGTCGCGTCCCTCGCCTCGAAGGCCGGCGCGATCTACGAGGCGACGCGCAAAGCCGAGGCCGCGCGCCTGAAACGCCTCGAATCCATCACCCCGGCGCTGGTCCTGCAGTGGTTCCGCCAGCTCGACCGCGCCGATCGCGAACACATCTTACGCGAGCTCTCGGTGATCGAGAGCCGCAGAAGTGGACTTGCATGACCTGGCAGATCAAAGTCCGCACCGCGCCCGGCGCCCTGGTCGCCGCCGAGTACGAGTGCCCGGTGCATGGCCGGTTCGCCGTGGACGTGCCGCGCGGCGAGAACGGCGATCCGCCGGCCGAGTGGCCGTGCGCCGCCCCGATGTATCCCGGTCCCGGCGCGTCCGTCGACTACGCGTTCGCGCTAGCGATGCCGATGCGGCGCGAAGACTATGGCACGTGCGGCACGCCCTCGCCGCACGTCATCTCCGCGCCGGCGCGCTGCAAAGTGCGCCTCGTCGAAGCAGTCCGCGGGCGCGATCAGAAGCCCGAGCACAAGACCTGGACCGACATGACCAACCTGATGGAGGGTCAACCCGTGGACGAGTGGCGCGAGGACCGCGAGCGCAAGGTCTGGGACGAGGAGCGGCACAAGGCCGTGAAGGAGATCCTCAATGGTTGAGATGGGTCGCGGAACGTTCCGCATCTACTTCAACCGCCACGGCGCGGCGCCGCTGGTCTGGTGCGTGGCCACCGACGAGTGGGAGCTCGCGGTCGCCGCCGTGTCGATCCGGACGGCGGCCGGCACGCGGTACGAGCCCAAGGCGACCCCCGACGGCGAGGACGGCAAGCCGAGCGCCTGGATCGTGGCCGCCGGCGTACTCGCGCTGAACGGCAGCGAGGCGATCATCATCGGCGGATCCGACCCGGAGATCGCCGAGCGATGAAGGTCTACGGCCTCGCCGACCTCTCGCCCGGCTCCGACGATCGCGCGTTCGTCATCGCGACCTGGTCGAGCTCCTACAAGAGCTCGCACTTCGCCGGGATGATCGCGGCCGAGGACTGGGCCACGGTGATGCACGCCCAGATCGGCAAGCTGCTCGACCGGCCTGACACCCGCACGCTGGTCGCCCGCGGCGGCCGCGACTTCCTGTACGGGTTCATCGCCGGTGACCCGGACCTGCGCGTGACCCTGAGCGAGCCCGCCGGAGGGCGTCGGTGGGTCGACGTCGAGTACGTCGGGGTCGTGCACTACGTCTACGTCAAGGACGCATTCCGCAGCGAGGCGCACCCGGATGGCTCGCGGGGCGGCCCGCGGATCGCCCGCGGACTACTCGGCGCGCTCGGAATCGAGCCCGCGCAGCCGTTCCTCTACACCTGCCGGACCGGGGTCGTCGCCCGGCTGCAGGAGAAGATCCCCCGCGCCCGCTTCGCCCCCGCGGCGGCGCGATACACCAACTACCGGGACCACCAACATGAGCAACGATAACCGCGATCGCCCGCGCGCCGCCGCGCCCCTCCTCGAGCCCATCCGGGTGCGCGAGCTGTGGTTCTTCATGCCCGGCGGCCCGCCTCTGCCGATGTCGAACAGCGGCGGCGGCCGCGGCAAGATCGCGGCGCGCGAGAAAGAGGGCACGCGGATCACGATCCAGTTCGAGCCCTGGCTGCGGCACCATCGCGTGCGTGAGGTCGTCCACGGCAAGCTGAAGGTCGAGTTCTGCATCCCCGAGTCGGCGGTCGTCTACGTTCCCGAGGACCAGCCGGCCGAGCCGGAACCGGAGCGCAAGGCGTGATCCGGCTCGCCACCATCGTGAGCACCGCAGATGCCGGCGCGGCGCGCGGCGCGCTCGAGGGCGCCATCGAGCTCGAGCTCGGCGCCGGCGGCTGGACGGCAGCCGAGGACCTGCCCGCGATCTTCGCCGAGCGCACGAAGCGCACGGTCTCGCCGCGGATGGCCGCCCGGCTGAACGTCCAGGACAGCGACGGCACCCTGATCGTGTCCTTCCGGTCCGATCTCGCGCCCGGCACCCCGGTGGCGTACGTGGACCAGGCCATCGAGCAGCAGCGCAAGCCGGCGCTGCACGTCGTGCTGCCCGCCGGCGAGCGATCGCGGGTCACAGAGGACCTGCGCAAGGGCGTCGTGGCCTGGCTCGCGGAAGAGAAGATCAACACGCTGCACGTCACCGGGCCGCGCGAGGTCGACGAGCCGGGCATCCAGCAGGCCACGCGGGACGCGCTGGTGTGGCTGCTCGAGGACGAGCTCGCGCCGGCGATCGGCGCCGCGCCGCAGCCCGCTGCCGGGGGCTGATGGCCGGTCGCCGGCCCCGCGCCGAGCCGCACGAGCGCGTGAAGGCCGAGCGGCGCGTGCTTTCGCCTGACGAGCGCTGGGCTACCGAGATCCGCGAGCGCATCCTCGCCGACTGCCACCCGTTCCAGCGCGCCGCCGTCGAGGATCCGTCGCGCCGCGTGTCGATCCTGGCTGGCCGCGGCGGCGCCAAGACGACGACGCTGCGGTGTCGCGCAGCGATCAAGCTCACGTCGATCCGCGAGGCGGAGATCCTGTTCTTCGCCCGGACCAAGGGCCACGCCAAGAAGCTCTACTGGAACCCGCTCCAGCGGATGAACGAGCACTACGGGCTCAAGTTGAGGTTCAAGGAGAGCGAGCAGACGGCCACCTGCACGCGCACCGGCAGCGTCATCACGATCAAGGGGATGGAGGATGACTCGGACATCGAGATCCACCGCGGCTACCCGTTCAACGAGGTCCAGGTCGACGAGGCGGCGAGCCATCCGGTAGCTCGCGTCGCGAAGCTCAAGGACGAGATCGTCGGCCCGCGACTCGGCGAGCGCGGAGGCTGTTTCGTGCTCGCCGGAACCGCCGGATTCGATCTGAAGGGCGACTTCTACGACGCGACGTTCCCGGGCTCGAAGGAGCACGCGCGGTACGTCGATCGCGGAAACGAGGGGTACGAGGAGCGCTACTGGTCCTCCCACTACTGGACCGCGAAGATGGTCTACGAGCTGCCGCGAGCTCGGCAGCTCTACCCGGCGATCGCCTCGAACTGGGAGGAGGCGCTCCTCGAAAAGACCAAGAAGGGCTGGTCCGACGACAACCCGATCTGGCTGCGCGAGTACATCGCGCAGTGGGCCGCGAACGACACCAACATGGTGTTCCACTACCGGCCCGAGCTGAATCAGTGGGACCCGTTCGGCGGCGCGAAGCTCGAGGGGATTCAGGGCCTGGTGATCGCGCTCGCGAAGCTCCGCGAGATGGGGCTGGTCGACCTGCGGTTCGTCTACGGCGGCGACATGGGAACCGCTCTTCCGTACGCGCTGAACATCTTCGCGTTCTCGCCGAAGGATGCGAAGCGCGGCATCTGGCACGTGATGTTCTTCGAGCGGACCGGGATGCACGCGCGTCCGATCGCCGAGCTCCACATGGGGCCCGAGGCGGCCGAGCGAGCGTTCCTCCACCGGCCGGCTGAGCCGTACGCGGGCGCGCTCGGCGTCACCGGCTGGCCCGACGCGCAGGTGATGGACACCGATCTCGCCACGCTGGCCGAACTGACGAACACCTACGGCCTGCCCTACAAGAAGGCGGAGAAGAACCCACACTACAAGAAGGGCGCGATCGAGCTCACCAACGGCGACCTGATCGACAGCCGGATCCACGTGATCAAGGGCTCGCCGCTCGAGGACCAGCTGACCAGCCTGCAGTGGCGCGAGAACCGCTTCGGGCACGTCGAGGAGGATCAGCGCCAGGCATCCCACAGCTCGGACACCCTGGTGTACGGCCGCAAGGAGATCGCCGGACTGTTCGAATCCGGCGCGGTCGAGCAGGAAGCTGGCCCCGGCGCCCCGACCCCGCCCCAGCCCGTGACGCGCCGCGAGCCGGGGATCTATAGCCAACCCGCGGGGGGTGGCTTGAGTACGACGCGCCGCCCTGTAGATCCTTGGCGCAAGCTGTGACCGCCCAGGAAGCTGCCGAGCTGCTCGATACCATCGCGGATCGCGCCCCCAAGCTGCGCGCGGCCGGGGTGTTCGGCGAGGTCAGGCTCGGCGACATCGTGTTCATCGTCGCGCCGGCGGACCCCGGCCCCGGCCTCGCCGAGGAGAGGCCGCTGATCGATCCGCTCAAGGATCCGGCGACGCACGGCCACTTCGGGCGCGGCGCCGCGGATCGTGTCCCCCGGTTCACGCGGACGCCGCTCATCCCGGGTGAGAAGTGATGCTGAACCCGTTCGAGCACTGGTACGACGCGACGCAGGACGACTGCCACGCGCAGGTGTTCCGCTTCGTGAACAAGATCGAGCAGGAGCAGGCCGACGTCTATGACCGGCTGATGACCCTCGAGTCGCTGTACGACAAGCACAGCCCCGAGGGCAGCCTCGCCGAGGACCCGCGCGCGGCTGGCGAGATGCTCAACGACATGTACGAGAACGTCGTTGCGTCCAACGTCGACACCACGTACGCGTCGATCGCGACGGCCGAGATCCGGGCGCGTTTCCTCACCGACGGCGCCGGCTGGTCCACCCAGCGCCGCGCTGCGAAGATGGAGCTCTACGCCGAGGGCCTCGGCAAACAGCTCGCCATCCACCGGAAGTGCCGACTGGCGTTCCGCGAGGCGGCCAAGATCGGCGGCGGGCTGGTCAAGGTCTACGCCGACCGGTGGGATCAGGTGTGCGTCGAGCACATTCCCCTCGTGGAGATCGTGGTTCCCGACGCCGATCACCAGAGCGGCGCGCCACCGCTGCAGCTGCACCACGTGATGCGGAACTACGACCGCGACCGGCTCAAGGCCGAGTTCCCCGAGTACGCCGACGAGATCGAGGCCTTCCGAGGGACGACGCTGCCGGCCAACGTGATGGACCGGCACCCCACCCGGTCGAGCTGGGCGCACAACAAGGTCACCGTCATCGAGAGCTGGCGGCTGCCGATCGGCGTCCGTCCGGCCAAGGACGGCGAGAAGAGCTCGAAGGGCGCCAGATACGTCCCGGGCCGGCACACGATCACGATCGCCACCCGGACGCTGCTCGACGAGCCGTACCACAAGCCGTACCACCCGATCGCGGTGATCGAGTGGTCGGCGCGGAACGGTTCGTTCTTCCCGATCAGCGGCTCCGAGCGGATCGTCGGCCTGCAAAGGGCCCTGAACCTGCGCAACTGGACCATCGAGCAGATGCTCCAGCAGAACGCCCGGGTCACGACCTGGGTGCGCCCGGCCGACTTCGGGGCCGTGACGAAGATGCAGGCGACCGAGGTCGGCAACTTCATCCCGATCAAAGGCGAGTACCCCAAGACGGAGACCCCGCCCGCGGTGCACCCCGAGCTGCTCAACAGCCGGATCCAGCTCAAGCAGTCGGCGGCGGACGAGTTCGGCCAGAGTCAGGCCCGGCAGCGCGGCGAGATCCCCGCGGGGCTCCAGACCGGCGCCGCGGTGCGCGAGGCGACCAGCGCCCAGACGCAGCGCTACGCGCCCCAGGAGGCTGCGTTCGAGCAGCTCGTCCTCGACGTCAACTGGCTGATGATCGACGCGTGCAAGGACCTCGGCAAGGCGGCGCCGACCGTGCTCGAGAGCCGCTGGCAGCAGCCGATCGGGTGGGGGGAGGTCGACATGGGCCAGGTGAAGATCCAGATCGCCGCCGCTTCGACGCTGCCGCGCACCGCCGCCGGCCGCGAGCAGACGATCCTCGAGTGGGCGCAGGCGGGGGTGATCAGCACCGACACGTTCCGGCGACTGATCGGACATCCCGACCTCGAGAGCGAGATGTCCCAGTACACCGCCGCGCTCGACGTGATCGACCTCGAGATCGAGGCCATCCTCGACGGCGGAACCGCGGTCCCCGAGCCATACGACAACCTGAAGATGATCGAATGGCGCGCGACGCAGATGTACAACCGGATCCGCCCGAGCGGCCGCCGGAAGGGCGCGCCGGAGGCCGTGCTCGAGTCCTTGCGCGATTATATCGACCAGGCCGCCTTCCTGGCCTCGATGCAGGCGCAGAACGACAACGCCGCACCCGGCGCGATGCCCGGTGCCGCACCCGCGGGCCCGCCCGGCCAGGACGCCATCGCGACTCCGCCCGGCGGTGGGCCGCCGACTGCCGCGCTGTCGCCCCAGGCGATGCAACTCCGCGGTACGGCGATCCCGTCCGCCGCCTGATCGGGTGAGATCCCGACCCGGCGTCACAATCCGGCGCAGATCGTGTAGCCCTCAATGCACATGCCAGCTCCGGCCGCCGATTCAGCCCCCGTGACCAACGGCGCGCAGACCCAGGGCACCGGGGATGAGGTCGCGTCGCTGCTCGCCGAGCTGGAGGCCGAGGGCAAGACGAAGCCGGCGGACCCGGCCCCGGCCAAGCCGGCCGCGAAGTCTGCGAAGCCAGCGCCGTCGGTCGAGCCCGCCGGGGATGCGGCGGACGACGCCGATCCGGACGACGAGCGCGCCGACGACCGGGGCAAGGACCGCGATCGCGACGAGGACGACGAGGATGAGGTCGACGCGGATGCGGACGATCCCGACGACGAGGACGCCGATCCGGACGACGACGAGGACCGCGACGGCGACCAGGACGACGAGCCCGACGAGGACGCCGATGCCGATCCCGAGACCAAGAAGCGGATGGCGGCGGTGCGGCGCACGGACCGTCGCCTGCGCGAGCGACGCGACGCCGAGCGCGCACAGCTCGACCGCGACCGCGCCGCGTTCCAGACCGAGACCCGGCAGCTCCGCGGCGAGGTCGACCAGTTCAAGAAGCTGATCGCGCGCGCCAAGATCGACCCGGTCGCGCTGCTCGAGGCCGCCGGGCTCGGGCCGGACGACATGGAATACGCGGCGACGCAGGCGTTCGCGCGCTCTGCCAAGGCGTCCGGCAAGCCCGAGTACCGCACCGCGGCCGAGCGCGCGATCCGCGAGCGCGAGTCCGCCGACAAGGCGACCGCCAGTGAGAAGCGGATCGCCGACCTCGAAGCCAAGCTCGAGGCCAAGGAACGCCAGGCCGCGGAGGACGCCGAGCTCGAGGCCTACTTCAAGCGCGCGCTCCGCAAGGCGACCGACGCCACCCCGATCACGAAGAAGTTGATCGACACGCGCCCCAAGCTGGCGCGGCGCGAACTGACCGCCACCGCCGGCGAGCTCGCCCAGAAGCTCGGGCGGCTGCCCAAGGTCGCCGAGCTCCTGGTCGAGCACGAGCGCAAGGAGGCGCGCGCGCTGCGGGCCCGCGGGATCGCGGTGCCCGGCGCCGCTGCGCCGGCGGCCGAGACCGAGGCCGCCGCCAAGGACACGAAGGCCGCGCCCGTGAAGCCGGCCAAGGGCGCGAAGCCCGCGGCGGCCGCAAAGCCCGCGACCAAGCCGGCCGCGAAGCCAGAAGCCGAAGTCGGCGCGGGGCTGCCGTCCACCGACGATCTCCTCCGGGAGATGAGGGCCGGCGCCCACCTGATCTGATTCCCGGCGCGCCACCGCGCGCCTGCTACCGCCTGCGACCGAAGTCCTTACCCTTCCTGCCATAAGTCGACGGCACACAACCCACTGAAGTTCGCCACCTCGACGAGGTGGCTCGAGGGAACCGTGCATGTCGACCATTCCGGCCAGTGACTTTCAGACGGTGGCGTTCATTTTCAAGCGCCGCTACTCCGACGCGGGCGTCGCGGACATCACCCAACGCGACAAGCCCACGTACACCATGATCTCGAAGCGTCAGGGCCTCGGCGGCCAGGACTTCGCGTACGCCACGGTGACCGGCAATCCGCAGGGCGTGGGCAATACGTTCGATGCGTCGCGCTCCGCCGCGTCGCCGCTCAAAGGCGAGCAGTTCATCGCCACCGACGTGGTGAAGTACGGCTATCTGACCCTCGACGGGCCGTCGATCCGTCGAAACAAGGCCAACAACGCGGTGTTCGTCGACTTCGTGGTGCGCCACGTCGATGGCATCCTCGCCCAGCTCGGCAGCGAGATCTCTTTCGACCTGCACCGCGATGGCGCCGGCCTCCGCGGCCGGCGCGCCTCGGCTGCGGGCAACACGATCACCCTGACCAAGGCGTCCGACGTCCACTACTTCTACCGCGGCATGACGATCATCGCCGCGCAGAACGCCGACGGGACGTCGCCGCGTTCCGGATCGACGACGGTCATGAAGATCCTTCGCGCGTCCAAGCAGATCGTCGTGGCCGACGCGAGCGCGATCTCGTCGTTCTCCGACAATGACTTCCTGTTCCGGCTCGGGCAGACCGCCTCGAACGGAATCCAGGGTATGGGCGCGTGCACGCCGCTCGCGGCCCCGACGGCGGGCGTGCTGTTTCGCCAGGTCGAGCGCACCAACGACCTCGAGGCGCTCGCTGGCACGCGGATCGACGATCCCGACGTGCTGCCGGAAGATCAGATCGGCAACCTCGCGGTGCAGGCGAGTCTGATGGGCAAGAAGCTGGAGCGGGCGACCGTCTACCCGACCGAGTTCCAGGCGATGGTCAAGCGCCTCGGCGCGAAGATCCAGTACACGAACCCTGGCGGCCAGGCGAAGATCGGATTCCAGTCGATCGTCATCAACGCGGCCAGCTACGCGATCGAGGTCATGGCCGAGCCGGACATCGTGCCGGCCGAGGTTCGCGCGTACGCCAACGACGCGCACAACATCACCTACCTCGGTTCGACGGTGGTGTACCTGATCCGCGACGACGCGGGCGTGGCGCACAACATCGGTGACGCCGATGGCCTCGAGTACCGCGCGGTGTTTCAGGGCAACTACCTGCAGCCCGACCAGGCGGCGCACGGCGTCGCGTCGTTCCAGTCCGCCAGCTGATCCCTTCCTGACACCCAGCAACGCATCCACCGCGGCGCTTCACCGGTGCCGCTGAAACGAGAACGACATGAGCGACCTGAATATCGCAAAGACCATCTGGGCCCGGCTCTCGCGCGCGCTGCCGCAGCCCACCGACGACGGCCAATACGGCGCGGTGCGCGGCAACCGCTACGGCGAGCTCTTCTCCGCGCCCACGGGGAAGTGGCGCCACAACCGCGCCGCGGAGGGGACCTACTTCATCGCGCACAACGCGACGAACGACGCCGCGACCACGCTCGCCGGCCACGCCGCGCCGGCTCTCGCGGATGCCGACGCGACGCTCACCAAGCCGTTCATCTTCATCCGCAACCCGACGGCCACGACGGACAAGCGCCTGATCGAGCTCGACTTCATCGAGATCGACGTGATCACCGCCGGCGCGACCGGCGCGTCGGCGAACTGGGCCGCGCAGCTCGACACCGGCGCTACCCGCCTCTCGAGCGGCGGCACGGCCCTGACGATCGTGAACCCCAACATGCAATCGACCGCGGCGTCGGTCCTGACTTCGACCAACAGCCTGCTGGGTGGCGCGGTCGTCGTCGGCGCCGAGAGCAGCGTGCGCGAACTCGGCCACGGTCAGATCCGCCCCTCGATCGAGATCGCCGGCGATCAGTACATGTTCGTGTTCGGCGGCGATCCCGAGGCCATCGGCTCGGCGGGCGCGACGGCCGCGGCCGCGGTCCGGCGCAGCATCATCGGTCTGCCGCCGGTGCAGCTGGGGCCGACCGATCAGTTCCTGCTCGCGCTGTACGCGCCGAGCCAGAACGCGGCCGGCGTCTACAAGGTCCGCATGGGCTGGACGGAGCGCTGAGCCATGGGACCGAGCAGGTCGGATCTCGACAACGAGCAGGTTCATCGGATCCGGGTACTCGGCACCGGAGCCGCCGACGTCACCAAACAGCTGGGCGTCGAGTGCACCGTTGTTCGCCGCGCCGTCGGCGTCCACCGCATCACGTTCACGAAGACCCCGGGGACGTTCGTCATGATCGGGGGCTACATGTTCAGCGCGACGACGGCGGCCGACGTCAAAGGCCAGACCCTGACGGCCAGCGACTACACCAAGGCGACGGCGACGGCGCACGGTTTCATCGACATCTCGATCTGGAGCTCCACGTTCGCCGCCGACGATCTCCAGGCGACCGAGCACCTGGACCTCTCGCTCGTGTTCCGGGCCTGACCCCATGGCGAGCTCGGTCTCTGTCGGAACCCTCGTCGGGCGCATGAAGCGCCGGGCGAACCGCGACGGCGACAACCAGCTCGATGACACCGAGTGGAAGGAGCTCCTCGGCGAGAAGTACGAGGAGCTCCACGCGCTCGTCAGTGAGAAGGGCTCGCGGTACTTCGAGACCGAGGTCGACGTCGATCTCGGCGATCTGGCGCTGCCCGACGACTGGATGTCGACGATCGGCGTCGACGCGGTGCTGAGCGGATCGACGGGGCCGCGGCGGCCGCTGTACGGACCGATCGCGGTGCAGGACCGCACGTACCTGGTCGGCATCGCCGGCGGTGATCCGGCGTGCGCGTACGGCCTCGAGGCCGGCAACCTCGCGCTGTACCCGACGCCGACGGCCGGGTCGTACAAGCATCTGTACCTCCCCCAGCCGATCGACTACTCCTCGGCGAGCGACTCGACCGCGGTGGACGCGATCAACGTCTACGGCCGGAAGTTCCTGATCTGGGGCGTCGCGGCGATCGCCGCGTACCGCGGGTCCGAGGCGCAAGATCGCGCGCTCGCCGAGGAGGCCCGGGCGAAGGGCGATCTCGAGTATTGGGCGTGCCAGGTCGCGATGACTCACGGCCCGCGCCGGCCGATCGTCGCGCCGTGGGCCGGGCGGCCGCCGAGCTGGCGGTGGTGCCCGCGATGAAGTTCACCCGGCCGCACGCCGGCACGCTGCGCGATCCGATGGCCGAGACGATCCGCGGCGTGCAAGACCAGCAGATCGCGGAGCTGCAGGACGCCGCGCGGGCGGTCGACACGGCGCTGACCGCCGGGATGCGCCTGCTCCGCGGGCCGACGTTGCTCACGGCGAGCTCGGGAACGCACCAGCTCGCCGAGGGCACCTGCCTGGTGGTAGGCATCACGCAGGGCGCCGGTGGCGGTGGTGGTGGCGCGGGTGGCGGGGTCAATCAGGCCGCCGGCGCGGGTGGCGGCGCCGGCATCACGCTGCACTGGACGCGTGGGGAGCCTGGTGTTCGGATCGCGAATCGCTCGTGCCCGTACACCTGCGGGGCGGGCGGGGCGGGCGGGGCGAACACCGGCGGCACCGGCGGCACCGGCGGCGACGCGCAGATCACGGTCACCGGGATCCCGTTCGTCGCCAAGGGCGGCGGCGGCGGCGGCGGCCTGGCGAGCACGGCGCTCGGAACCGTGTTCGGCGGCGTTGGGCAGCCCGGCTCGTCGGGCTACCCCGGCACGTTCACGACCGCGCTGCGTGGGAACATGGGCTTCGTCGTGGGGGGTGCGGGCTTCAGCGGCGCCGGCGGCGCGTCGCCCTTCGGTATCAGCGGTGCGCCGGGGCTACTGGGCGACGGCGGAGCCGCTGCCGGGTTCGGCGCCGGCGGCGGTGGTGGCAACGCGACGGCCGCGGGCAAGGTCGGCGGGACCGGAACCGGGGGCTGTCACCAGATCTGGGAGTTCGGCTAGTGCCGCCGAGCGGTCTCAACTGGACGTCGCTGGTCCTGCGATTCGACGGCTCACTCGAGAGCAAGGTCGACGCGCGCGCGCTGGCGCCACCGAGCCTCGCCCTGGCGCAGGACGTCCAGTTCGAGGAGATCGGCGCGCTGGGCACGCGGCCGCCGTTCGGCGAGGTGATGGGCGGCGGCGCCATCTTCGGCGGTGGGGCGCTGTCGAACTGTCGGAAGCTCGCCACGGTCAACGGTGAGCTCTGCGTCTTCACCGACACCGGGTTCTACAGCTGGAATGCTCAGCTCTCGAGCTGGGTGCTGCGCGGGACGCATCTCGCGGTGTCGGTCGACGAGACGCCCCGGCTCGCGACCACCGGCGATCAGATCGATGGCGACCGTGCCGAGCTCGCGGGGACCGTCGTGGTCGCGTGGGTCGAGAACAATCAGGTCTATGCCGGCGCGATCGACAAGGTGACGGGATCGGTGCTGGTATCGCCGACTGCGGTATCGACGGCGATCGGCCGACCGCGGCTCGTCGCGCTGGCCACGAAGATCCTGCTGTTCGTCGAGGCGAGCACCACGCTGCTCACCGTGCGGGCGATCGACCCGGCCTCGCCGGGCGGCGGCATCAGCGGCGCAGGCACGACGGTGCTCGCCACGAACTACAGCCTACATTACGACGTCGTGCGCGCCGGAACTCAAGATCTCGTTGTCGGCGCGTGCCGCCGCGTGCCGACCACGAGCTACCAAGTTTTCACGGTCACTCCGGGCCTCGTCGTTACCAGTTCAACCAAGGCGCGCGTGAGCAGTGGGGCGATAGCGGTGTCGGCAGTCCCTGATGGCACCCAGACGCAGATAGTGCGCGTGGACAACGCTGCAAACATCCTGGGCGATCTCATTACGACGAGTACGCTCGCCGATGTCTTCACAGGCCAGCCGATTGGCACAGCGGACTTCGCGCCCTTCCAGATCGCCGCAGCCCATCGGAGCGTCCAGAATGGCGGAGCATATCGCTGCTACGTCTTCTGGAGCTATGTGATAACCACCTTCAGCAGTCCGCGAACACGGTCAAATTGGGTCGACACGTCAAATTCGCTTGGTACGCAGGGGCTGTTCAAGGAAGTGCTGTCCATCGCTTCGCGTGCATTCGAATACGCAGGATCGGTGTACCTATGGCTCGCATTCGGCGAGTCGACGGCGTTTACCGGATCCGGCGGCGGCGGCTTCCCCAACATTCAACTCCAGAACACTTACTTTTTGTACCGAGATGACGGCACATTGGCCAATGCGAAGTCCGTTTTTGACCATGGTGGCGGCACCGCGCCAACGGCCGGACGACTGCCGGCCGTGTCGCTCACGGCGGGATCGACCACATATTCATGGTGCGCCACCGAGCGACGGAAGTTCGTGTCTGGAGGTGCAGGCCACGTTGATTTCGCAGCGCGCTCCCCCGTTGACGTGATCTTCGCGTTCGACAGCAACGAAGCGAGGAGGAGTGCGCAGCTCGGCGCCACGCTCTATCTGTCCGGCGGTGAGCTCATCGCCTATGACGGCGTCAGGCTCGTGGAGGTCGGATTCCACGTCTACCCGTGGACGTTCGTTGCAGCCGATGCGGCGACCGGATCGGTCGCCTCCGGCACTTACACGTACAAGGTGACATGGCGCTATCAAAACGCGACAGGGGAGAGCGAGCGCTCAACCACCGCTACAACAGGCATCGTCGTCGTCAGTTCAGGGCGTGTGACGTTCGCATTCACGCAGCCGTTGACGCCGACGCACAAGCTTACCGTGCCACCAGCGGTGGAGATGTGGCGCACCCAGGTCGCGCCAGGCGCCGATGCGCCCTTCTTCCTCGTGTCGAGCAACGATCCTGCCTCCCTCACGAATCCGAATCGTTATCTCCCCAACGATCCGACGTCGGCGGCTCTTCCGACGTTCAATGATGACCTTGCCGATGCTTCGATCGAGGGCAACGAGACCAATCCCGAGAACGAGACGATCCTCGAATTCCTGGCCCCACCGGCCGCGAGGATCATCGTCCCGACCGAGACGCGTCTCCTGCTCGCGGGTATCGCTGGCGATCCGGACGCGTGGAGGTACTCGCGCGAGCGAGGCGACGGCGAGATCGTCTCGTTCCACGACGAGCTCCGCGTCGAGGTTCCGCCGACCGGCGGCTCCATCACCGCGCTGTGGGCAGATGACCAGTTCGTGTACGTCGCCCGGCAGACCGCGCTCTACGCGTTCGCCGGGCCCGGCAAGGCGAACGACGACAGCGGGCAGAACTTCAGCTTGGTCCGCACGATCTCGCGCGACGTCGGCGTGGTCTCACAGGAAGCCCACGCTGCGGCCGGTTCGCTCGGCCGGCTCCTCAAAACGGCAAAGGGCTGGTACCTGCTCACCGGCGGCGAACTGCGCTACGTCGGCGGCGCGGTCTCGGCGTTCGACAGCGACACCGTGCTCGCGGTCCACACGATCACTGCCAAGCACCAGGTCCGGATCCTGACCAGCAGTCGGATGCTGCTGTGGGACTACCGCGGGCTCATCGCGTCGACCAACCAGGACCCCGGCCGCTGGGGTGTGTGGTCGATCTCCGACGGTCTCGACGCGGTGATGTGGAACGGGACCTATGTCTACCTGACCGCGAGCGGCCCCAAGCAGGAGAGCACGACCTTCACCGGGGTCACCTACGGGCTCGATGTCGCGACGTCGCACATCAAGCCGGCCGACCTGTTCGGCGCGGTCGCGGTGCGCAAGGTCCAGCCGCTCGGCGAGTACCGAGGTGGGCATCTGCTCCGGCTGCGCATGTACTACAACTTCGACGACAGCGCGGCGGTCGACGACGTGGTGTGGAGCCCGTCGCCCACGGTGGTCGGCGGGCCGCTGCAGTTCTCGCACGGGCCCCGGCGCCGCAACTGCCAGAGCTTCAAGATCCGACTCACCGCGGTGACCGACCAGGCGCGCGCGACGCTGGCCACGACGGGGATGGCGATCTCGACCGACGGCGCGCCCTGGGCGGCGACATGGCAGGCCGCGCGCGTGGCCACCGACCAGGTCGCCTACGGTGAGCTCGGCAACCGGCTCACGATGTCGGTCGCGTTCACCGAGTTCGATGGCGCGACGATCGCCGGTCTGCCGGTCACGCTGCCGTTCGACTTCGTGAGCGAGACCGGGCTCGTCGAGGTCCGCGACCACCTCGCGTGGGATCCGGACGGCGAGCGTTGGGTGGAGGACCTCGACAACATCGGCGTCCTGGTCGCCGGCACGGTGACGGTCGCCGAGCTCGAGGCGGCGATCGCCGCTGACACCACCCTGGCGACGCTCGCGATCGCCGACAGCTCGCCCGCCAAGGTACTCGCGGCCGGCGACGCCGCGGCCGGCCAGTTCGCCGGCGGGACGTTCGGCGCGCCCACCGGCGAGGCGCTGAAGCTCACCGGCCTCGGCCTCGAAGTAGGGATCGCCGCCCCCGGCCTCACCCGGCGGCTACCAGGGAGCCAGCACGCATGACCACCACCTTCTCCAGCCTGCCCGCCGACAAGATCGACTCCGCTGGCGGATCGTCTCCCGTCGCGGTCAACCCGAAGCGGAAGTGGTCACCGAACGACGCGAACGCGGTGCTCCAGCTGTTGCGCCAGCTCTCGGCCTACCTGGCTAGCGGAACGCTCGACGCGGCCACCACGCACACGATCGCCGACCTCGACGTCGTGAGCAGCGCGAGCCCGTCGGTCGGCCCGGAGATCGACCTCGCGGGCAACCGCGGGCGATGGTTCCTCGGGATCGACGTGGCCAACGCGCAGACGTCGCGCGACCTCGTGTTGGTCGGCCAGCGCGGCACGTACTCGTTCGGCGACGGCGTGACGACTAGCGGCTCGCCAACGCTCACCAGCGCGAGTGGCGGCGGGTTCACGTCGTCGCTCGTGGGCGCGTCGATCGGCGGCGCTGGCATCCCGAACGGGACGACGGTCTCGGCCGTCGGTGGCACCACGAGCCTCACGCTGTCGGCGAACGCTACGGCGACCGCGTCGAGCGTGGCGGTGACGGTGACTCGCGGCACCGCGAGCGACCTCTTCTACGTGAAGCACCGGGGCGCCCTCGCCCCGACATTCGGTATCGGCGTCACGCCCCCGGACGGCACGGCGCGCCTGCAGGTGTCGCCGGACGACAGCGAGCCAGCAATGGGCGGGATCGCGCTGCGCATCGGACCGTCGCAGACCGGCAAGGCGTGGAGGGTCTTCACCTCCGACGGCACCGATCGGCTGTGGGTCGACGCCGGCGGCTACGTTAGCGGGCTTCACTCGACCGGCGGCGCCCTGGTGGTGCAGGCCACGGCGGCAACGCCGGGACCGACCGATGCCCGGGCGTTGGTCATGACCGACAACGCGAAGTCGAACTTCTACGGATTCACGTTCCAGGGCGGGAACGAGTGCACGTTCCGCTGCATCAGCGGAGGGGCCGACAGCTTCAAGATCGGCACGAATGGCCTGCTCACCGCGCAGGTCGCGCTCAGAGGAACCGGCGCGCGCGCCGCGGCGCCAAGCACCGGCACGCACGTCGCCGGCGAGATCGTGTTCAACGCCGACCCCGTCGCCAGCGGGAAGATTGGATGGGTGTGCGTGACAGGCGGGACGCCCGGAACGTGGAAGGCGTGGGGGGCGATCGACGCGTGACCAACCACCGAAAGCACCACTACGCAACCGCGCGCGACGCGCACAGCCAGGAGACATAGACCATGGGCTTCGACTTCGGCGACGTGTGGAATCCGCTCGAGCAGATCAAGGACCTCTGGAACGGAGGTTCCAGCGCGCTCGGGAACACCGGGGGCGGCACCGGCACATACGCGAACGTCCGTGGTCCGGACGGCAGACCGGTTCAGATGGTGACGCCGTACGGCAAGCTGCTCTCCCAGCAGACCGGATTGGCAGCGCCGGTGGACGTCGCCGATCCCACGCGCCAGGCGCTGCTTGCGCAGCAAGGCGGGCTCGCGGGCCAGTTCGCCGACCAGGCGCAGACCGGGTACAACGCGTATGGCCAGCAAGCGCAGGGCGCACTGGCTGCGCTGCAGCGCCAGGCGTCGGGACAGGACTCCGTTTCGGCGATGCAGCTGCGCCAGGCGCTCGGCCAGCAGCTCGCGCAGCAGCGCTCGTTCGCCGCTGGCGCCTCGCCGCGCAACGCCGCCGGCGCCGCGCGCACCGCGGCGATCCAGATGGGGCGTGCATCGACCGCGGCGGCCGGTCAACAGGCGGTTGCCGGACAGGCTGAGCGCAACGCGGCGAATCAGCAGTACGGCCAGCTGGTCGGGCAGCTCCGCGGCCAGGATCTCAGCGCGGCGACGCAATCGCGGCAGAACGCGCTGGGCGGTTACGGGGCCCCGAATACGGGTGTCGCGCAGCCGTCGTGGATTCAGCAGTACGGCCCGGCGATCGCGGGCGGTGCCGCGGCGGCGGCTTCCGATCGCCGGCTGAAAACGGACCTCGGGCCCGGCGACGACAAGGCAAATGCCGCGATCGACGCGCTCCGGCCGTACGCCTACCGGTACAAAGACCCGCAGCAGTACGGCACCGGGCCGCAGCTCGGCACCACGACGCAGGACCTCTCTCGCGCCGGGCTCGGCCAGGCCGTGGTCAAGACGCCCGCCGGCGAGATGGTCGACCCGGGCAAGCTCAGCGGCGCGAACACCGCCATGATCGCGGCGCTCGGTCGTCGCGTCGCCGAGCTCGAGGGGCAGAGCCCAGCCGAGCGGTACGACAAGAGCCCGCTCGGGCAGAGGCAGGAGCGAATGGATCTGGTGCGGGAGGGCGATCCGCGAGCCTACGCCGCGCAGCAGGCGCTCGATCACCGACGTTCACTCCTGCAGGAAGTCGATCTGCGCCGAGCCGGCGCGTACCCTGGTGGCTTCCGGCCGCTGCCCAGCGACGAGTACTGGCAGACCCCCGGGCAGCGGCACGCCGCGGCCCTCGCGGCCCTCAGGCGCGCGGGTGCGCTGGTGGACAACGGGGGGGAGTAGATGCCCGATCCGACCTACGACGACGCGACCGGCGGGTTGTCGCTGGACGCGTTCGACCTCGGGCCGGACCTCGGCTCGCTGTCCTACCCGTGGGACCCGCCGCCGCCCGCGCCGGCGGAGACGCCGGCCGCTGCGCCGCCGCCCCCCGACGCGACCCCGCCGCAGCTCGAGCCCACCCAGCCAGGGCTCGGCATCCCGGTGAGCACGCTGGACGCGTTCGTGCCGCCGGCGCCGAGCTCGAGCGAGCCCCCGCCGTTGCCGGCCGAGGTGACCGCGGCGCCGGCGGATCCTGGCAGCTGGACGCCGGAATCCGCAGCGCCGTCGGGTGCACCGGCGATCGACAGCACCTACGGCTACTACACCGGCGCAGCACAGGGCTCGACGCTCACGCCCGAGCAGCAGTGGCAGGAGGCCGAGCGGCGGTACCAGCAGGTTGCCGGCGAGTACCAGCGCAACCCCGGCAAGCTGCTCGACCGGCTGCTCACCGCCGGGCCGGACGCCCCTATCGACGCCGACACGCAGCGTTACCTCAACGAGTTCAAGAAGCGCGACCCCGAGGGCGAGGCGGAGCTCGAAACGCGCATGGGCGACGCGCAGCTCAAGTACATGGCGGCCAAGCGGCAGGAGATCGAGAACGCGAACCACGATCGCCAGATCGAGAACGCCCAGTTCCGCGACAAAACGCGCGCGGAGATCCGGCAGAAGTCGGAGGCGATCGACGCGGAGGCGCAGAGAATCGCCGACACCAAGATTGGCTACCACCCGACGACCCTCCAGCGGATCGCCGGGGTGATCGCTGCGGTCGTCGGTGGCCTATACCAGGGCCGCACCGGCAGCGCGCGCAACCCCGGCCTCGACGCGCTGAACGAGGTCATCAACCGCGACCTCCAGGAGCAGCACTTTAACCTCGTGAACCGGCGCGACGTTCTAGGGATGCGCAAGAGCGTGCTTGCCGAGCAGTATGCGCGCACCGGCGATATGTACGAGGCGGCCGAGGTGAAACGCCTCGCCGACCTGAAGCACGCCGACGAGCTCCTGGCACAGGAACAGCTCAAATTCGCCCCTGACGGAATGCGCGCGCTGCGGATCGCAGGGATCCGAACCGGGATCGCGGGACAGATCGCCGCCAACAAGCAGGCGCGCGACCAGAAGTTATTCGACAACTCGATGAAGCTGCAGAACGCCTCGCGTGAACAGCAGCTCGCGGACGAGACCGCGCGCCACAATCGAGTGGGCGAAGGCATCGAGTACGGCAAGCTCCAGCTCGAGAAGGACAAAGAGTCCGGCAAGGACGGCCCGACGTTCACGCCGGAGCAGTGGGCGATGATCCACCCGGACAACCCGGTGCCGCCCGTCGCGTACAACAGCAAGGAGTACAAGGCATTCCTCGATCAGCGCAAGACCGGCGGCGAGATCGCGAATCAGGCGCCCGTCACCCAGCGCGGCGTCCCAGGCGTCACGGTGCCCGATCCCAAGACGGGCAAGGACACGACGTTCATCGCGACCGGCGAGCCGAGCGAGGTCGCGAAGCTGCGCACAAAGAAGGCAGCCTCGGTCACGATCGTGCATCTGCTCGACAATGCACTCCGCATTCGAGACGGCTACTCGAACAACAACGTCGCGGACCGCGCGCAGTGGCAACAGTTGCAGCAGATCTGGGGCGCCGCGAAGGCCAAGGGTAAAGACTCACTCGGTCTCGGAGCACTTTCGGCCGATGACTACAAGCTCCTCGACGGCTACCTCGGCACATCCGATCCCACCTCGTTCCGCGATCCCACCAAGGGCATTGAGCAGGCGCGGCGCACCGTGCTGCTCGATCTGAATGACAGCCTGCACGCCTCAGGCTTTCCCGAGGATCGTCACTTCGACGTGCCCGACACGAGCAAGCCGGCCAAGCCAAGGGACACTGTCAATGATCGGATGCTCAAGATGCTCCTCGACGATCCTGAGAATGTCGCCAAGTCGCAATACGACCCAACAGGCGCCCCCCGTCCGGCGCGGGGTGACAGCGAACCGTTCCCCGAACAGAAGACGCGCTTCCGTGGCGACACGGCGAATCAGCGGCCGGACTATCACGGCCACGGCATTCTGCTGCAGAGGCAGGGACTCGACGAAGTGGCCTCCCGCGCGCGAGATCCGAACGCCCCCGATCACGATGAGGCCATCACCATGATCGCCGACGTGGCCGCTCGCGAGGGCGGCGGGCGGGGCGCGGTGACCGCCGAGGTGCGCGATTATGCGCGACAGCTCCTGTACGGGCCCGACGGCATCATCGCAGCCGGAATCAACGCCATCCCGTCGGCCGGAGGGCAGTGATGCCGGACCCCGCGCCACCGCTCCTTCCGACCCCGCAGTCGTTGACGATGATCGACCCGGCGACCGGCCGGGCCGCGGACGTGCCGCTCGATCAGGTCAGCGCGTACCAGGACCAGGGCTTCACGCCCGAGACGCCCGACCAGCACTCGACGCGGCTGTCGGCGGAGACGGCCGAGGGCCTATACGGCGGCGCGCGCGGGAAGGTCGCGGCGGGCCTGGCCGGCGTGGTTCGTGGGGCGACGCTCGGCGGCAGCGATCTCGTGGGCCGGCTGACCGGCGGTGAGGATGCCGCGATCGCGCTGCGCGGCTACCAGGAGCAGAACCCGGGCGTGTCGTTCGGCTCCGAGCTCGCCGGGATGATCCTGCCGACGCTCCTGACCGGCGGCGCCGCCGCGCCCGCGGGCCTGGCCAGCCGGCTCGGTGCCGGGGTGGCCGAGCGCGCGGGCGGCGGCTTGGTCGGCGCGCTCGCCGGCGGCGCCGCGGAGGGCGCGATCTTCGGTGCCGGCCAGGGCGTCTCCGAGCTCGCCCTCTCGCAGGATCCGCTGACCCTCGAGCACGCCGCGGCCGCGATCAGCAGCAACGCGCTCTACGGCGCGGCCGGCGGCGCGATAGGCACCGGCGTGTTCAAGGGCGTCGAGGCCGGACTCGGCGCGGCCAAGCGCGCGCTCGACCGCACGCTCGCCGAGCGGGCCGCCGACCGAGCTGCCAAGGAGGCGGCGAGCAAGATCTCCGAGATCGGACCCGAGACCGACGTGAGCCTCCTGGACCGCCGCGGCCTGAAGGTCGCCCGGGACCAGGAGATCGAGGCGGTCTCGGCGGCGCAGGAGCCGGAGCGCAAGGCGTTCGTCGACGAGCTTCGGGCGTCGCGCGATGCGGCCGAGGCGGAGAAGACGTGGATCGCTACCCAGGGCGGCAGAACGCGCGAGGTGCGCTCGATCGGTCGAGCGACGCTCGACGCCGACAGGCGGATCGATTCGCTACTCAAGGTGGAGGCCGACCTGGTCGACAAGCCACAGCGCGCGCTGTCGGCGCTGCGCCAGCAGGAGCAGGCACTGGGCAAGCTCAGCGAGTGGGGCGAGCGCGAGACGCAGCGCTACCTCGACGAGGTCGCTGGCGCGCGGGGCACGATCCGGACCGAGCTGCTCGACAACAAGGTCGACGGCTTCCGGTTCGGCAAGGGCGGCATCTCGCGTGAATCGCCGGTGATCGACGACATCGTCGAGCGCCTGTTCCAGGAGAAGTACCCGCACCCCGATCGCCTGCCGACCAACCTCCAGGTCCTGAACGCGGTCCCGGGCGCGCTCGAGCGGAACCGGGCGCTGCAGGACAAGCTGGCCAAGCTCGCCGAGGCCCCGACCTCGCCGCGGCTGTCGGCGATCGACGCGGCCGAGGATGCGCTCGGCATCAAGCGTGAGGCGCCGAGCTCGGCGCTCGGCGACGTCCTCAAGGTCGCGGCGAGCGCGGTCCCGTTCGGGGGTATGGCGGAGAAGGCCGCCGGCGCTCTGTCCGGGCTGCGCAAGGCGGTCGGCGAGGGAGCGGAACGGCTCGGCCGGGCGACCTCGACGTTCCTGGGCAAGGCCGGCCCCGCGGCCGGCAAGGCGGCCAAGCTGGCGCCGCCGGTCGCCACCGAGGTCCTGTCGAAGCTGCGCTACGGCGAGTCGACCACCGACGACCGTGGCAAGCGCAAGCCCGAGCCCAAGACGCTCGCTGAGCTGTACAAGGCGCGGACCGGCGAGATCCAGGCCCAGGTCGAGCTCGCGCCCGACGGCACGTACAAGATGAAGCGGGCCGCGCGCGAACGGATGGCCGCGCGACTCGCGGGGCTCGGCGTGGTCGACCCGGTCGCCGCCGATCGCCTCGAGACCGCCGGCGCCCGGCGGATCGCCTGGCTCGCCTCGCAGATACCGCGGCGGCCGGACATCACGGCGGTCCAGATCGGGCCCGACACGTACACGCCGAGCGACCTCGCCATGCGCACGTGGGCGCGCAAGGCCGGCGCCGCGGACGACCCGTATGGCGTGCTCGAGCGCGCCGCGCAGGGTCGCGTGACCCCAACCGAGGTGATGACGCTGCGCGCGACCGCGCCCGAGATCCTGCAGTCGTACATCAACCAGGTCGCATCGGAGCTCTCGACCCTCGAGAAGAAGCTGCCGTACAAGCGGCGCCTGACGCTGTCGATCCTGACCGGAAAGCCGGTCGCGGCGGCGACGCATCCGCCGGTGCTGCGCGAGCTGCAGAGCATGTACGCGCGCGAGCCAGGCACCGCCGGCGGGACACAGGAACCGACGGCCAACCCGCGGTTCGGCTCGGTGAAGCGCAGCGACCCCGGCACGCCGGCCCAGCGCCGCGCGGGGATGGGGCCGTCGTGACCGAGGCCGAGCTCGTCACGCTCATCACGGCCGGCGGCACCGCGATCGCGGCCGGCCTCCGCTGGGCCCTCCGCCTCTGGGCCACCGTGCGCCGCGAGGCGATCGCCGCGGCGGCCGCGAGCGCCGCGCAGGCCAGCGCCGATCACCGCCAGATGATCGACGCCCTGATCGCCCAGGCCCGCTCGATGGCCGAGCTCGGCGGCAAGATCGAGGCGCTCGCGGTCCGGCTCGACGCGTTCATCGAGCGTCGCGAGCGAACGCCGGTCGAGTTCGACGACGACACCCGGCCACCGCGCCACCGCACCAACCCGCACGGCTACCGGCCACCGCGAGCCGGCGGCCGCGACGACTGATCACCAGGCAACCGGCGCCCTCGCGCGCCTCGAAAGGACCAGACCATGCGACAGACCCTGATCGACCTGTTCACCTCGAAGAAATTCCTCACCGCCCTGACCGCCGTGATTGTTTACCTCGCTGGCCGGTTCGGCTTCGACGTCGACACCGCCGTGCTGGATCGCGTGTTCGCTGCGTTCCTGGTCTACATCGGCGCCCAGGGCGTGGCGGACCACGGCAAGAGCGCCGCCGAGGTGCAGTTCGCCGCGTTCCGGACGCCGTTCGGCGTGCCGACGGGGCTCATGAGCGGCGCAGCGATGCGCGACTCGGCCGGGCGCGGCGAGCCCAAGGACCTCAGCTCCAGCCCGCCGCGCGACCCCCAGGCGGGGTTCGTCGCGCTCTGGATCCCCGCTGGCCTGGTGATCGCCGGGTTCGTCGCGCTGTTCATCGCCATCGCCTGCACCGCCGCGCAGCGCACCGCCACCCCGCCCGCGGTCGTCGACTGCACCGCGGCGAGCTCGACGGCGATCGCCAGCGCCGCGGCCTCGATGCGCGCCGAGAAACCCGAAGGGTGCGCGGTTGCCGGCGTGACCGACTGGCACTGCGTCGAGAACAAGGCGATCGCGGCGGGCGTGGCGATCGGCGGGTGCGCGTTCCTCGAGGTCGCCATGGCGGCGGACCAGGCGCCCGCGGCCGTCGCGCCGGTCGATCCCCGGCCCGGCCGCGCGGCGTTCGAGAGCTACCGGGCGAGCGTCGCCGGCGGCGCGCAGTTCCGCACCACGAGCGGGCTGCGGTGACCGGCCCGCGCCCCCTCCACGACGCCGACCGGGCCGTCGCTCGCGCGCTCGCCCTGATCGGCCGCGGCACCTACGTGTTCGGCACCGGGGACATCGACAGCTCCGGCGACGACGCGCGCGACTGTTTCGGGTTCGCGTGCTGCGAGCTGTTCGGGATCCCGCGCCACCGGCCGGGCTTCAACCGCGGCAGCTGGGCGACGGTGTCGGATGCCCTCAACTGCAACAGCGCGATCGAGGATGCCGACCACGCCGGCGAGCTGTTCGAGCGGCTGTCCACGCCGATGCCCGGCGCGCTGATCCTGTACCCGACGATCCACCTGCCCGGCCACCCGACGCCCTGGATCGGCCACGTAAAGCTCGTGGTGGGCGTGTCGCGCTGCACCGCCTGGGATCGCGACCGGCCGGACTGGAGCCTGCTCGACACCGTGGAGTGCCGCGGGCCGAACGGCGCCCGGCCCGGCATCGTCGCGGGCAACGGCCTGGGCATGGTGACGCACGACGGGCTGTGGCCCAAGCCCGAGCACCGCACGGCGATGATCCGGGTCAAGTCGTAGTCGTTACCAGCTCAACCTGCGGCACTTGCGACGGAATCGGCGGCTTGGAAATGAAAGCGCCGCGCAAGTGACCGGATCGCCGGCATCGGCCTGTCTTGAGGTGCTAGTGGGTAACACCGTGGGGGTTCGAGTCCCCCTTCGCGCACGAGGACTTAGCTCCACTCCCGTTCCCAGCCGGGTCGTCCTGGGAACGGGATGAAGCTGGGTCGTTTCCAGCGGCGAGCTCGAGCACGCGCTCGAAGGTGGCCGCCACCGCGACGCAGGACCCAACCGGAGTGTCCGGGCACCACGTGAGCACCCAGACCTCGCCGGTCGCCCGGATCGCCGCGAGGTCCTCAGGGCGGATCGCCTCATCGCGCGGCTCGCCGCCAGCGTCCGCCGCGAGCAGGTGGCTCTCGATCCAGGTCTCCAGCGGGAGGTAGTCGCCCCGGTGGGGGTTGTGCTGGAGCGAGAGCTCGATGTGCTTGGGCCACTGGACCGGCATCAGTTCGCCTCATCGTGTAGCACGCGCTGCATCGCCCGCGTGCGCCCGTCCTGCTCGGCCCCGGGGGCCAGGTAGTGGCGCCGCGTGACCTTGGGCCCGATCTGCCCCAGCGCCGCCGCGACGTGCTCGACCGACACGGCGCCGGCGGAGATCGTCGCCTGGGTGCCGCGCAGGCCGTGCGGGCAGACCTCGGGCACCTTGGCGACCGCGCACAGCCGGCGCACGTGGTACGCGACCCAGTGCCGATCGCGCCCCCCGAACAGCAGCTCGTCGCCGCGGCGCCCGGCGGCGAGCGCGGCGAGCGGGGCGCGCAGCACCCGGGGCACCTCGAGCGCGCGGTCGCCCGCAGGCGTCTTGGCGCGCTCGATCCAGAGCACCCGGGCTCGGTCGTCCACGTCGCGCACCGCCCGGCCCGCGATCTCGCCGGCGCGCATCCCCATCAGCAGGGCCATCGCCGCGGCGAGCCCGGCCTCGCTCTTCTCCGCCAGGGCGACGGCCGCGTACCGGCGCGCCTCGTCGATCCGCAACTTCTTCTTGCCGCGCCGGCGCGGGCCGGTCGGGACCAGGCCCGCGAACGGGTCGCCGCCGGCGAGCCAGCCCTGCCCCCGGCACCACGCCGCGAACCGCCGCGCGGTGCCGAGCTCGCCGAACTGGGTGTCGGGGCCGACGTCCGCGCAGCGCGCCTTCCACAGCTCGCGGCCGAGCTCGGGCGTGAGAGCGCTGAGCGGCCGATCGGGGCCGTCGGTCTGCAGCAGCCCCGCGAGGCGGTAGCCGATCGTCACGACCGACCGGAGCCCCCGCGCCCGGCAGTGCTCGACGTAGGCGTCAACGGTGCTGGCGATCGTGCGGCCCTCGATCTGGGCGCGGGCGATGCCGAGTGCCGTGATCGCCTCGGCCTCTGTCGCAAAGCTCGGAGAGCTTCGCTCACCGTCTGCTCGATCGATCGTGATCCGCCATCGGTTGCCGTGGGGGTAGGGTCCATTGACTCGCTCCTGTTTCTTCCGTCGCACGTGGGTATCTCCTGACCCAGCGCGCCGATTCCGTTCGGAGACGGTCCTCCGGAGCGGAGAGCGCGTGCAAACTCGGCGGCGAGCGCCCGGATGTCGTCGGGATGCAGGCGCACGATCACGGGACGCCCTCGCCTGCCTGCCTGGCGCGCTCCTTGCGCAGCTGCGGCGTCATCACCCGGCGCGTCTGCGTCTTCCGATCGTCAAGGATCGGCGGGATCATCGCGCCGCTGAACAGGATCGGGCGCTCCTTCACCGCGACCTCCGCAGCGGCCAGGGCAGCAGGTCGAGCACCACCTCGCCGGCGAGCACCGCCACCGTCCACCAGCCGAGCCAGCGGATCAGCGCGGCCAAGATCGCCGCGCCCGCGATCACCGAGACCACGCCGCGCGCGATGGCCGTGAGCTGGTCGTGGTTCACCACGCGTTGCCCCGGATCGCGCAGCTGTGGCGCTGCATCGAGATCGCGGTGTCGGTATCGACCATGATCCAGCACGGCTCGGTGGTCGACTCCGTGCGCTTCATTCGGTACTCGCACCGCTTGAGCCACATCCACAGGCAACCCGGCGTGTTGCTGGTGTGCTCCCATCCGTGCGAGCGCAGGTAGCGATGCTTCGCCTGCTCCAGTTCGTTCTTGGCGTCCTCGATGTCATTGCCAGATCGTTTGCGCATCACCGCCTCCTCCCGGGCTCGCGCGGCGCGGCCGCGAGCGACAGGGCCATGTCCTGCTGCATCAGGTCCTCGAGCGCGGACTCGCAGATCTTGCACCGGGCCAAGTGCTCGCGGAACGCCGCGGCGCGATCCGGCGCGAGCTCGCCGGACTGGAAGTCGACCAGGTCGCCGCACCGCAACTGCTCGACCAGAGCCTCGAGCTGGAGGATGCGACGGCGGGCCAACGCCCGACCGAGAGCGCCGGCGGTCGCCGCGGCGACCACGGCGGAGAGGATCGAGATCATCAGCGCACCGCCTGTGCCGCGCGCATCTCGGCGATCCACTCGGTCGCGCGCTCGTCGGCGTCCCAGCGGTGCAGCCGGGCGGTGCGCACCTTGTCGCGGCCGCCGATGACCAGGCACCGGCCGACCCGCGGGTGGTGGTCGGAGCCGCACTTGCACGTGCGCGGCATCAGGCCAGCTCCTCGATCCGCTGGATCACCTTGTCGATCTCGGTACCCTCGGGCAGACCGCACGCCTCGGCGATCCGCGAGACCGCCAGGAGCAGGCCATCCCGGTCCGCGGTGACCTCGGCGAGCTGGCGGTGGAGTTCGGCGATCGTCGCGGTGTCGTCCGGCGGGATCGACGTGCCGCTCGGCGGGGTGACGCAGCGCGGGTGGCGATGTTGGGCGAACGGCGCTGGCGCGAGGTAGCTTCGGGTCATGGCCGCACATGCTCCAGCCGCTCGCGCGTGCGCCACGCGAACCCAGGCGGCTCCCTCCACCAGGGGCCCTCGGTGCGCACACCGTCCGGCGCCTCGTGGCGCTCGCAACCCTTGCCCTCGAGCGGGTCCGCGCCGCCGTTGCAGATCCAGCCCGGGAACGCGGCCGGGCGCATCGGCGCACCGCAGCAGTACGGCGGGTTGTCGCCCTTCATGACCGCGGCCTCGCGATCCATGCCTCCACGAGATCCTCGCTGCCCCAGCAGACATCCGGCAGCTGGGTGCGCACGTACGCGACGATCGCGGGCATCGCCAGCAGCGACTCCGGATCGGCGCGTTTGAACGCGTCGAACAGGTCGCCGCTCAGCACGGCCTGCAGGAAGCTGCCCGTGCGGATCCCGGCATCGGCGTAGCGGTCGAGCCCGGCACGGATCGCCGGCGGGATGCGCTCGGGCGCGTCGATCGCGGGCAGGCGATCGATCTCCTCGATGAAGAGCCTGGCGGCCTGCGCCTGCGTGGCGCAGACATGCGCTCCGGCCTCACCGACCTCGGCGCGGACGCGTTCAGCCTCGTCGATAAGCCCCTGCGCGAACGTGCGCAGCCCTCCCGCGTCGGTCACGGCGCCTCGGTGGCGATCGCGCGCTCGAAGGCGCGCACCGTGGCCTCGATGATCGGGCAGCGGGCGAGCAAGCGGATGCGCGCGCGGTCTTCCGGCGTTTTCTTGGCGTAGGCGTCAACGGCGCCGGCAGCGACGGCGGCGTCGGCGTAGGCGTCGGCGGCGACGGAGGCGGCGGCGGCGGCGGCGGCGGCGTCGGCGTCGGCGGCGACGACGGCGGCGGCGACGGCGGCGTCGGCGGCGACGGCGGCGGCGGCGACGGCGGCGACGTAGGCGACGGCGGCGGCGTAGGCGGCGTCGTAGGCGTCGGCGGCGGCGGCGACGGCGGCGGCGTCGGCGGCGGCGGCGACGGCGGCGGCGTAGGCGTCGGCGTCGGCGGCGGCGGCGGCGTAGGCGGCGACGACGTAGGCGGCTCGCCTCCGCCGCGCCTCGTCGCGCACCTCGATCGAGACTGCGCGCGCAGCCTTGGCGCTCGACTCGTCCACGATCGGCGCGAGGTCGCGCAGTAGGTCGCCGAGATCGCGCCACGTTACCGCGTCGAGCCCCATCGGGACGATCTCGCGGATCACGGCGTCGAGGTAGACGTACGCGCGGCGCACGTCGTGCTGATAGGTCGTGCGCGTCCCGATCAGCGCGATGCGCAGCGGCAAGAGCAGCTGGCGCTCCTCGTCGTCGAATCGGTCGTTGAGCCGGCGACCGATTGCCGACAGTACCGGCGAGGCGCACGCCGGGCTGTCGCTGTGCGGCTCGCCGGCGCTCCAGGCGACGGCTTCCATCAGGCAGGCCCCCTGTTCGAAGCTCGAATGGCTGCCGTGCAGGAGCCGGAAGCCCGCGGGCAGCTCGCGAACGGGCGAGGCTATCATCGGTGCGCCTCCTTGTAGAACAGCGTGATCGTCAGGCAGTGGAACTCGCTGTCGCTGGACTGCGTGACCACCTTGTCGACGACCTCGACGGGGTTCGCGCGCAGCCAGGCGGTGATCTGGTCGCCCATCTGACGACGGTCCAAATGCTTCGTCTCCGAGAACACCTTGACTCCAGTGAATTGCATGTTGTCCACCCTTGTTGTTGTCCCTGGTCCCTCGGGCCGGACTCGAACCGGCGTTTCCGTACTATGAATTGCGACCACATTCCTGGAGGGGCCGCACGGTGTGTCTGCCATCCACACTGCCGAGGGAGACACCGACGCTGATTCGTCGGTGCTGGCGTCGACGGGTCTCCCCGTCCCGGAGCCGCCCGGTTGCCGCGCGTTGAGCGTTGGAGACATCCTCCGCGCGGCAAAGCGTCAGTCGCGACTGCCCTCCTTCCCGGCATCCTCGACCCATTCCGGATCCGCGATCGCCGGCCCGAGGTCGTGCAGGATCTCGAGCGGCTCGATGCCGGTCGAGTACCCGCCCCACAGGTTCGTGGCCTCGTAGATCTGCAGCCGCTCCAGCCATGCGAGCCGCAGCTTGTCGCCCTGCTCCAGCGTCGTCGGCGTGAGCTCGTAGACCTGGACCACGTACGGCGGCACGTTCTCGACCGCCACGATGTACACCTCGCGCGGCGCCCGGCCGCCGTTCTCGTGCTTGATCGCCGCGCGCTGGTCGGCGAGCTGCGCGTGGTAGCCCATGTTCGCGGCGTCGCGCACGAACCGCCACGGCGCGGCACACCTGGTGGTCTTGAGCTCGACTAGGTGGTCGGCGCGGCGCGCGTCGGGCGTCGACTGCCGGGCCCGGCCGAGCTCGGACCAGACGATGGAGCGCTCGTACACCATGCCGGGCCCGAACAGCAGGCGTGCGGCGACCGGATGGCCGTGTAGCGCGTCGCGGATCCGCTGCGCGTGGTCGTGCTCGGCGATGGTCAGCATCGCCTTGCCGGCGTGCTTGACCTGGAACTCCTTCCACACGTCGCCCGAGCGCGGGGCGATCTTCTTCGGGTTCTTCTTCGCCGGCTGGTTCCAGACAGCGATCGGCTTGTCGAAGGTGACCGCGTGCGCGCCCGTGCCGAGCCGGCGCGCCAGCGTGTCGGCGCCGTCGCCCTGGAACGCGTGGAGGCAGAGCGCGCCGCACGCGCCGGCCGCCTTCAGGTGGTGAAAGCGCGCCGGCAGCGTGCGCGGGTCGACCACCTTGCGGCGCGGGGCGTCGAGGTCGGGCTCCTCGTCATCGAAGGGCGAGGTGTCGTCGGCGTCCAGCATCATCGGGTTCCTTCCTGCGCCTCGCGGCGCGCGATCTCGGCCAGCTCCTCGGCGTCGGGCCCGCCGCCGGTCTCGGTCGGGCGCGATCCGTTCGTGGCCCTGCGCGGGCGCTCGGGGGCGATCCGAATGACGTCCATGTCCTCGAGCTTCTCCGTCGTCGGGTCGCGCATTCGCCCGTGGACCACCACGAGCGTGATCCAGCCGCGCCAGTCGCCCCAGTGATCGGAGCCGCAGATCTTGGTGAGCTCCTTGGCCATCGTGGCATTGAGGCCGAGCTTCTTGCTCTTGCCGCGGAACGCGATATAGAGCGTATCCTTGGCGCCGCCGGGGTTCTTGATGCGGCACTTCCCGCTGTCGACGATCTCGACATCGAGGGTGGTGCCCGGTCCGCCGAGGTCCTCGGCATAGAGGTACTCGGGGTCCATCCGCTTGATCACGGTCCTCCAGTGGGGTTTGCGGTCGGGCTTGCGGTCAGCCATGGGTGTGCTCCTCGTCGAAGGCGCTAACGTCGACCAGCTCGACATCGGGCGCCGCGACGACCGGCAGCTGCGCCCGCCGGTGCTCGTCCATCCGCAGCACGACGCCCGCGCGCATCGGCTGCATGACCGAACGCAGGTCGGCACGGTTGCGGCGCGCCGCGCGCGCGAGCTGTCCGGTGGTGGCCGGCGGCAGCGCGCGGGCCCGGCGCAACTTGGTGACAGCGATCGCCACGACGACGACCGCGCCGCCGAACAGCGCCCCGGCGAGGAAGATGATGATCATGATGCGAGTCCTTGCGCGGGCCGGCCCGCCGCGATCTGCGCCACGGCGCGCGCGACGTCGCTGTCCCGGTTGGCGCGGTGGGTGCCGGGCGACCAGCTGATCGCGAGGACCTCGCGCAGGTTGTGCACGGCCCACCACCAGCCGCGGACCGACCGGCCATCTCGCTCGATCGATCCGGTCCAGCCCGTGACGTGGTGGCGGCCGCCGAGGATCGTGTAGAACTTCGCGCCGCCGTCCCACGTGCTGGCGACGGCGGCGTGGAGCTCATCGAGCGACGGGCGCGGGGTGTTGCTGGTGGTGGACATGGGGGCTCCGGCGGACTACGGGCGTTGTCCTTTGATGCACTTCTTCCTGAAGCACGGCACTGATGCGCCGCTGTCGTCCTCGCAGCATCCCGATGCGAAGGGATGTTGGATGCACGTCGATATCTCGACGGAGGTGTAACCCGGGCAGTACGCCTGCTCGCCGCAGACGGACGTGCAGGCATCGTCAGAAAAGAACGGGTTGAGGGCGTCGCACGTGTAGATCCCGCCACAGAACTGGAAGTCGGGTTGTGGTGCCGGCGGCTTCGACTGCTCGACAGAGCCGACGCCCCCGGTCGGCGTCGAAAGGTCGACGGCGCATGCGGCCATGAACATCGCGAACATCAAAATCGTTGTCTTCATCGCAATCTCCTTCGGGCTGGGGCATGCCCTCGTCGGCCCCGGCAGTGGCGTGCTCCGACGCGCCACCGCGGAGGCGACGAGATCAGAGCCAGCCGACGACCAGGGCGAGAACGGCGAACGCGACGCCCACGGCCATGCCGATCGCGATCGCGCAGAGGTAGGGCCGGTTGCGCGACCACCAGGACCGGCTCTGTTCGCCGGCGGCGATCCGGCGCGCGACCTCGGCTTCCCAGTGGAGCGGCGGCTCGTAGCGCGGGGCGTTGATCACCAGGAGGCCCGCCACCCAGGCATCGGTGCCGGGACCGGCCTCGATCGCCCGGACGAGGGTCTGCCGACGATAAGGGTCGAAGGTGCGCGCGAGCTCGATGCGGAGGAGCGCGAGCAGGCGGTCGTTCGAGAGCTCGGCCACGGCTACGCGACCTTGGCCGGCACGAAGTCGGGCTGAGCGGCGAGGGTCGCGCGGAGCGCCGCGCGCGCGGCCACCGCGATCGCGATCCGCCCCTCGCACCGCTGGCGGTAAGTCACCAGCAGCAACGAGGTGAGCCGCGCGCTGTCGCTGTCCCACATCGGGAGGCGGATCGTCAGGCCGGCCGGGAGGCGCGTCGGGACCTCGCGCACGTGGTCGCGGAACAGCTGCTCGGCATGGGCGCCGAGACGGCTGGCGAGCGCGCGGAGGGCGGCGATCGGCGCGCGACGAACGCGGTCATCGCGGTCCAGCACGCGGCGTGCTGCGTCGAGCGTGCGCTCGACGTCGAGATAGGCGAGCGAGACGACGCCCCCGCGGGTCAGAAGTTCGAGCGTGGTCACGGCGAGCGTCGGCGCTCGCCCCGGGTTGAGGATGTTCTCCATGCATTGAGTAGTAATCAACGCCGGTACATCGGTCAAGGTCGCATTTTGAGTATCTCTCAACTGCGCTTGGGCGCACGCCTTCGCGAGCGCACGGGGCGCTTGCGCACGACCGCCCGGGTGGCGAGCAGCTCAACCACCGCGGCGATCAGCAGAAGAGCCTCAGCATCACCACGTAAACGACGCCCGATGCTCAACACCTCTCGACGGAGACGCACGAGGTCCACAGTTGCACATCGGCAACAAGCGCAGCAATACGCCTCATGGGGCGTCGTGCGAAGAATCGTTAAGGCTTGTCCCGATGCCGACGATTGCCAGCGAGCTGCTCGACCAGGTCGTCCACCAGCACGCGCTGCTCCGGCGACAGTAGGGACCACCGGGCATTGATCCGGCGCAAAACTTCATCCGCGCTGCTCACCGTGCTCGGAGCGGGCCGGCCGAGCTCTCGGTGAATTCCCGGGACGAGCCTGCTCTCGCGCGTTTCTGTGCGCCACAACACAGTTAGGGCACCCGGCGTGCAACCGATCCTGCGCGCCATCTCGGCCGGTGAGATCCCGGCCTTCGCCATATCGAGTCGGACGCCACGTTTCCACTCGTCATCGACGGGCCACGAGGGTCCGCGGGGTCTCGACTGGCGAGCCATCAGGGTCGGGTAGTTGACCACGGCGTTCTTGAGTGGGTCTTGACAGGTAGTGTTGAGAACGTCTCAATGCACTGGATGGAACGACCAATCCGGACCCGGCGGAAAAGCAAGGGCGAGCAGCGCCCCCGGCGTGTTCTTGCCGACTCCGAGCAGGAGCTCCGCGCTCGACTGATCGCCTGGCGCACGGCGACCGGGCGGAGCATGAGCGCCCTCGCGCGCGACGCGGACATCACCACGTCGTCGGTGTCGCTCTACTTCAGCGGCATGATGATGCCGTCGTACGCGACGCTGGTCGCGATGGTGGTCAAGGGGTTCGGCATCTCGATGCAGCGCTTCTATGGGCCGCTGCCGCAGCAGCCTAGAGCCGCCGCGTGATGGTCCGCCTCTCACCGGGTTGCACCGTGGAGCCGCTCAGAGGATCTCGCAAGCTGCGCGGGTGCGCAGCGGTGGCGCGGCTCACGTCACGGTGTTCGGCAGCGCACCACGAGCGTGACTTCCGGGAGTTCGGTCGTGCGCCGGCCGAAGACCGCGACGTGCTCGGTGCTCGTGGCGACGCCCGTCTTGTTCTCGAGCACGTCGTAGCCCGCGACGCAAACCTCGCCGGCGCGCTGCATCGCGTACCGGGTGGCGAGCGACTCGCTCACCTGCTCGTCGTCGGGCACCGAACGGATCATGTACCGCCCGTCGCTGATCGCGGTGGCCTCGGCTCGGTAGGCGTGTGCGCATCCGGCCAGAAAAAGGACTGCCAGCATCCGCACGCATCACCTCCGCATGGCACAGGCCGAGCCATCGCGGCCGAAGGTCTCTTCGATCTCGGCGCAGGCGGCCGCCCCCGGAAAGCAGCCGCTCGGCGCGCAGACCGCCATGCTGCGAAATTCACATGGCGCGTACACGCCATCGGTCGCCCTTCGACGCCACAGCTCGCAGGCTCCCGGTCCGCGATCACCGCCGGCGCAGGAGCCGAATCCGTCGGGTCTAGCTGTGCACCAGAAGCCCTGAGATGTTCGCGATTCGGATTCTGGCCCACCACAACGCACAACGATCGTG
>JAIVGO010000086.1 GCA_020201525.1 Actinomycetota bacterium
TCCCGTCGCCGTGTGGGTTGGACCGAACAATGCGCAAGCGGCATCCGGCGCCGCGCTCGTCGTCGCCGCGGGAGACGTTTCCGGTATGGCGCCGGGCGCCACGCTCGGGCCTGTGCATCCGGCGGACTTGTCGAAACCGGCCCGAGGAGCAAAAGGGCAACTGCAACGTCGCTTCGAGCAACGCCTGCTGACCGAGGACAACATCGCGTCTCGTTCGTATTTCGAACACCGGATCGACGCGAGCGCCGCGCTGTCGGACCAATCGGTCGCTTTCGTTACGCCGTCTCTCGCGGAGTTTCTGAAATCGCTCGACGGTCGAGAGGTCACGACGCCGAGCGGAGCCGTCACGCTCCGGATGAAATCCGACGAAGTGCTCGTGCGATTTCACAAACCGGGGCCCGTTCGCCGTGCGTTGCACGTAATGTCGAGCGCCGCGCTCGTGTATCTCTTCATCTTGTTCGGCGCGGCGCTCATCGCGTTCGAGCTGTTTCAGCCGGGCTTCGGCGTCGCGGGTGTGACCGGCGGGCTGCTGATCGCCGCCGCGGTCTACGGATTGCTGGTGTTGCCGGTCAACTGGTTGGCGGTCGCCTTGTTGTTCGGTGGTCTCGGCTTGATGACGCTCGACGTTTCCTTGAACGGTCTCGGCATTCCGACGGCCATCGGGACGGCGGCATTTTTCGCCGGCTCGCTGTGGTCCTTCCCGGTGGCGGCGCTGCGCCCTCCGCTGTGGCTGGTCATTCTCGGAGCGATCACGGCGCTCATCTTCTTCGTTCCCATCATGACGGTCGTCCGCCGCCAGGCTCGTCCGATCGGCAAGGCCGCCACGCGCGCGCTCGTCGGTCAGAACGGCGAAGTGCGGAGCATGCTCAACCCCGAAGGATTCGTGTGGGTATCCGGCGCGCTATGGCGAGCGCGCTCGGAGGACGGGAGCCGCATGCGCGTCGGGGAGCCGGTCACGGTGACCGGCCTTACCGGCGAGGTGCTCACGGTCGTTCGACCCGCCGAGCCGAACGGCGCGGGTTGAGGAAGCCCAAACCAGGGAAAATCGACCAGCGCCGGGTTCCCGGAGCCCAATGTTAAAGTTTGCTAACCCGTGCTGATGGAACATCCACGGAGCCGCGGACGTCGTATCTTGGAAGAGAGCGGCGAGGAGAACGACATGAGTGACTCAGCCCCTGAAGAGCGGATCCGCGCGCCTTGGGAATTGCAAGAGGGCTGGCAGCATCTCGCGCGCTGCCGTGGCTCAGACGCAAGCTTGTTCTTCTCGCCTACCTATCTTGAAAAGAGAGATGTTCGTGCGGATCGCGAAGCAAAGGCGCGCGCGATTTGCGCCGAGTGCGCTGTGAAGCGCGATTGCTTGGACTTTGCGCTTTCGACGCGCGAGCCTCATGGGATTTGGGGCGGGTTCAACGAAATAGAAAGGCGTGCCATCCTGGCGAGGCGCGTCGGTTAGCCCGCCCCACTTTTTCTTTTCGCATCGTCATCCTCGTAGGCTGTCGCTTGCTCGCGCGCGTTCGTAAGCGCGCGCAGGGAAAGGAGTGAGCGATATGCAGCAATGGGAATACGCGTCCGTTCCTCTCATCCCACATTCGATCGCCGAAATCTTGAATAACTGGGGCGAGGATGGCTGGGAACTGGTTCAGGTGTACGTTCCCGGTGATGTGCCGGGAACAATCGCGTTGTTCAAGCGAGCGAAGCAGTGACGGAGACGCCGGAAGCTCGTCTCGAGGCGTTGGGACTGACATTGCCCGAGCCGCCGACGCCCGTTGCGTCGTACGTTCCGTCCGTCCGCGCGGGTGAGCTGCTGTGGTTGTCGGGTCAGATTCCCACGCGCGACGGAAAGCTTCCGCGCACGGGATTGGTCGGGCGCGACATCAGCGTCGAGGATGCAACGGAAGAAGCTCGGTACGCGGCGCTCAACGCCCTCGCGCAAATCAAAGCGGGCGCCGGCGATCTGTCGCGGGTGAAGCGCATCGTGAAGGTGCAAGTTTTCGTGGCTTCATCCGAGGGCTTCCACTCGCAGCCGACCGTCGCCAACGGCGCCAGCGAATTGTTCGTGGAAATCTTCGGCGACGCGGGCAGGCACGCGCGATCGGCCGTTGGGGTCGCCGAGCTTCCGCTCGGTGCGCCGGTCGAGCTCGACGTCGTGGTGCAGCTCGGCGACGTGCCGTCGATTTTTCCGGCGTAGCTACGCGCCGCAGGCGAAGTCCGCGAGCGCGCTGTCGCTTTGCGACGGCGGCGGGTCGGTCGTGCCCCAATCGAGGCTCGGCGCCGGCAGCATGTCGAAGTGAAGCGCGCCGCCGGCTGTGAGCGCATCGTGGGTGAACCAGGCGCGGTTGAGCGGAGCGTTGTTGAGCGTTGCGCCTGCGATGTATTTCGCGCCCGGCGCGAGCGGCGCGTCGATCGTGAACGACCCGCCACCTTCGTAGTTGATGGTCGCTTTCGGGAACAGCGGGCTGCCGATCGTGTATATGGGTGAGCCGGGTGTGTTCGGATAGAAGCCGAGCGCACTCCACACGAACCAGGCGCTCATCGTCCCGAGGTCGTCGTTGCCCGGCAGGCCGTCGGGCGTGATCCGGTAGAGACCTTGGTACGCGCGGGCAAGCGCTTGCGTCTTCCACGGTTGCCCAAGCCAGTTATACAGATACGGCGCTTGCAAGTCGTGCTCGTTCGACGGGGCGTATTGATTGCCGTAATACGCGACGCCGTACACCGTCGATTTTTGCTGCCCTTCGGCCGTTGCGATGGGCGCGACCGTGTTCGCAGCCGTTGAGAAGAACGTATCGAGACGCTGTTCCGCCGTGTCGCGACCCATGAGGCTGAAGAGGCCGGCCGGGTCGTGCGGCACCAGCCACGTGTACTGCCACCCGGTTCCTTCCTTGAAACCTGCGGAATCCTCAGGGATGTATGGGTTGCCGGCCCACGTGCCGTCCCGATATCTGGGGTGCGCGAACTGTGAACCATCGAAGACGTTGACCCACCGGGTCGCCAAATCGACCGCCTCGTCTCTGTCGGCTGTGGTTCCGACCTTGTCGGCGACCAGCGCATACGCAAACTCAGCGCTTGCGAGCTCGAGCGTTGTCGAAGGACCGGAACCGCCGACACCTCTCTTTTCAAAGTCATTCGATGTTTCGGCGGGTACGTATCCGGGCGCCTTCATATCGGAGACCTTGTCGCCGTTCACGAGCGCGAGCGAGCGGATCCCGTCATAGAGCGCCGTACGAGATTCCGGCGGCACCAGCCCGCGGCAAAACGCGTCGGCCACTGTTTGGATTGCAGGCTCGCCGATCATGTAATCCGGCGTGCGGTTCATGAGGCTCCACCGAGGCAGGCGTCCGTGCTGGATTTGGATCGCAGCGAGCGATCGCAGCATGTCCTTGTAGCGAGAGGGCGCGATGAGTGCGAGCAACGGCATCTCGGCGCGATACGTATCCCACAGCGAGAAGTTGGCGTAGTACGACGATCCGACCGGCATGGCGTCGCCGGGTGCCCCGATCGTGTGCACGACGTTGTCGTGGCCGAGGTACTCGCCGTTCGCGTCGTTGAAGATGTTCGGGTGGTGCTGCGCGTGGTACAGCGCCGTGGCAAACGCGATGCGATCGGGGATCGCGCCGCCTTCGACGTCGATCACGCCGAGTGCGTCATTCCAAGCATCGCGCGTCCGCGACCGAAGCCCGTCGAAGTCGAAATCGCTTCCGGGCAGCTCCGACTGAAGGTTGGCGAGTGCGTTGTCCTCGTCGATGAACGAAACGCCGACCTTCACCGTTACGGTTTGATCAAGGGTTGTGTCGAAGCTCACGGCGGCGCCGGCACCGGTGCTCGTCGTTTCCTGAATGTCGGACGGCGCCTCGCCGCGTGCCGTCCAGAGTCCTTTCGAGGCGAATGGCCGGTCGAATTGTGCCGCGAACGAAACGGCGTAGCGCTCGCCGTTCGCGCGGTCAGTGTTTGCCGTTCCAACGAGCGTGTGATCGTCGATGAACTTCAGGCGGGCGAGGTTGGTGCCCGGTGTCGTCTGCGGGCTCGCCGTTTCGTAGTTGGTCGGGTCCGGGCCGCCGTCGATCTGCCGTCCGGCGTCGATCAAAACGTTGGCCTTGTCGGTCGCGGGGAACCGGTAGCGCTGCATGCCGACGCGAAGTCCCGCCGTGAGCTCGGCGTCGATGCCGTACGTATCGAGGTGAACGCCGTAGTAGCCCGGGGACGCGTGTTCGGTCGTGTGCTCGAACTTCGATTGGTACGCAAGCACGTCCGTGTTGATATCGCCGGTCGTCGGCATGAATGGAATGTAGCCGCCTTCAACGACGCCCATCGATTCGACGTGCACGTTGCTGAATCCGCGAATGTATTGATCCATCCACTGATAGCCCGTGTAGGCGAAGATGCCTTCGGTATCCGGCGACACTTGCACCATGCCGTACGGGGCCGCGGGACCAGGAAATACGAATCCTGCGCCCAGCGTGCCGATGAAAGGATCGACCCACGACGCGGCGTCCCGGTGAGCGGCTGCTCCGCCGGCGAAGGACAGCGGCAACAGCAGGACCACGCACAGCATTCGAAGCGTCCGTCTCATCCAATCCCTCCCGGCTCGCGCGTAGTGTTCGCCGCGCCGGCGGGTAGTTCCTGCGACGTCAGCGAAGGTGGCGGAGGTCGCCGTCCCGGCGCGTGAAACCGGTGGTGTCGAAGTATTCGAGCAGGGGAATCAGGTATTTCCGCGACGTGGCGAGCAGGTCGCGGATTTGGGCCGCGGTCATAGCGCCGTCGCGTTCGATAGCCGTGCGAATTGCTTCCTTGGCCTTCTCGACCGATGCGTTCGCGAAAGCGAATTCCGCGATCTTGATGACCTCACTCGAATCCATGAGCGCCTGCAGGAGGGAGCGTCCGAATTGTTGTTCGAGGGTCGTTATCTTTGGAGGTTGGAATCCGCTAATTGATGCAACGAGGTGATCGCGTTGCGCTGATTGCTCGGGGTTCAGCACCACCGAATGTGATTCGAGACGAAGAAGCGTTCCGTCCGCGGTAATCCTTGGGGAGTGCTCCAC
>JAIVGO010000130.1 GCA_020201525.1 Actinomycetota bacterium
CACTGGTGAGACGTCGGGACATCCGCCGGCGCTCTGCTGCGTGTCCCACAGCGCTTGGTGCGACGGATTCACAACCGGGTCGAAGTCAACGGCATACCCGATCGACGGACCGCTCTGCGGCGCGACCACATAGGCGCGCGCGCCCGTCGGATCGAAAGCGATCGACGGCTCGCCGCCTGCCCAAGGACGAAGCCGCAATGGTGAGGAGAACGTCAGCTTCGTGGTGGCCGCACCGCTCGGGATCTGCGCCAGCGCCGCGACCACCGCGAGCGCGACAGCCGCCCCCGCGCCCCGCTTGAATACGCTCTTCTTCATTCCCAATCCCCCATCGCCAGGTGTCGCATAGTCAAACGAGCCACGACGCATAAGGCTACTTCTGATCTTCCCGCGCCGCGCGGGAGATAGCGGTACGAACCGGACCGACGACGATCCTAAGTTTTCGCCAAACCCTTAGGCTGGAAGCCTCCGCGCGCGACGCCAGAGCACGAACGCGACACTCAGGAGCACACCGCCGAACGCTCCCGTCCCGACGCCGGTTGCCGGGAGCTTCGTGGCGGGTTTGGTCGCCGGCTTCGTCGTCTTCGTCCCGAGCACCGCCGGCGCGTTCGCGATCGTTCCCGTCCCACCGATCTGCTTTGCGTACACCGTACGCAAGCCGCCGAGGTCATTGGCGTACGCGACGTGCGCCATGCCCCTCTTATCGATGTCCATCCAGATGTAGTCGAGCAAGTTTCGGTTGCCGCCCGACGCCAAGCAGAGCGTTCCGGCCTGGCAAACATCGGCGGCGTGCATGATGTGCGGCGAAACCTGCATCCGCGTCCACGTTGGCGTTGCCGAGAGCGCATTCGTCGATTGCGCCATCACGACACGCCACTGCGCTTTGTGGTCGTTGAAATCCTTCGCCGGAGACTCGAGCCACACGACGTCGACACGGCCCGGATCGCCCTTCGCTCCTGCCGTGGCGAAAATGTTCGACGCACCGTTCGTGCTGACTTTGTGCCGCGGGCTCCACGTCTTGCCACGGTCCGTGGAGGTCTCCATGTAAACGTCCGTTTTCCACGAATCGACGGGGCGCTCCGACCAGACCAGGTACAGATTGTTTTTCTTGTCGTTGGTCAACGACGCATGACCATGGTGCGTGTACCCCTTCTGGTAGTCGTCCACCGGCATGCTGAAGCTCCAGTTGACGCCGTTATCGGTAGACGTCAGCACGTAGATCCGCGAGATATGGAAGTCCTCGTTCGCCGGATGAGCATTTTCGATCGTTCCCTCGAAAAAGTCGGTGAACGTCACCGTCATGTGCTGCGTGCCGTCTGCATCGAAAATGATCGGGCCGCTCGTGTTTCCGCCAAGCGTGTCGAATTTTCCGTTGTTCACGATCTCCTGGAGAGAGATGCTCGCGATGGGGATCCACGTCTGGCCGTAGTCCGTCGTCTTGTAGACCCAGATCAGCGGATCGGCGATGTCGTGGTACGTGAAGTAAACAACACCGGCTTGCTTGGGGTCGGCAGTCAGCCACTGTCGATCGGAGTCGATGTTCGCCGGGAACGTGCTCTCGGTCCACGTGACTCCGTGATCTTTCGAGACGTACACGAGATTGGCAAGACCCTTCGTCAGCACCAGGTTGTCCGCGTACAACGTCCCGTCCGGACCAACGGTGATCCATGTGTCACCGGGGGCATCCTCCGCCGGCTGGTTGAGCTTCCACGTCTCGCCGCCGTCATACGAGCCCCAGAAGTCCGCGGATCCACCCGGGCCGTCCACCCAAATCTCACCGTCGGGACCGAGGCGAATTCCCGGCTCGGCGGCACCTTCGGGCTGATCCGCGGTCGGGCCCGGCAACAACACGTTCTTGAAGTTCGGAGCGTGGTTCGGCGGTATCGGTATCGTCGTCACCGAAGCCGACATCGTGTAGGTGGCGCCTGCGCAGAGTGTGCAGCCTGCGCGGATAATCCACGCGCCTTTGATCGGAGCTTGGATCGCATGCGACACGGACCCGCCCGGGTCGGAAGCGGAGAACACTTCATAGTCGGCTGCGTTCACGTCCTTACAGTGTCCCGGTGCGCAGATGATGATGTCCATGAGGTTTGGGACTTGCGTCTCCAGCTTCAGGTTGAGCACAGGCAGGTGGTTCGGGAACGCCGACAAAGGAAGGTCGACGTTGAGCGCGAAGTCGTCGCACGTGCTGGGGTTACAGGTCACCCGTCGCACCGCTCCCGCGGAACCGACCATCGGGCCACCGGTCCACGTAAGGCGCTGATGCGTTGCGCTGATCGTTCCGCTCGCAGGCGTTGCCGCGAAACCAACCTGCATGACTCCCGCAATCAACAAAGCCGCGCCGAGCGCGCCACACAGCCGGGCCCACCATCTCACGTTGCTCATAGCCAGATCGCCTTTCTGATTCGGGCGCGCCAAGCAGCGGCCGGGTTATCGAAGGGATTCCCCACGACGGAGTCGTTTACCTGCAAAATCAATGCCATCTCTCGGAAGAATGTGCCACGTCACCCACTTAGAATACCCGCCCAAAAAGGACACGGCACCCGATCAGGCCTTGACGAGCTCCAAGGCCTCGGCGCCGGCGTCCACCTCGACGGTGTCACCTTCGGCGAAGTCCCCGCCGAGCAACCGCTTCGCGAGCGGGTCGGCGATCGCGCGCTGGATCAGCCGCTTCAGAGGACGCGCTCCGTACGTCGGGTCGAAGCCGTGATCGGCCAGCCATTCGCGGGCCTTATCGGTGAGGGCGATCGCGATGTGGCGTTCGGCCAAGCGCTTCGACAAATCTTGCAGCTGGATGTCGACGATATGACGCAAGTGATCCTGCGTAAGCCGGTGGAAGATGAGCACGTCGTCTACGCGGTTCAGAAACTCCGGCCGGAATTGCTGCCGGAGCACCGCCATCACCGTCTCGCGAAGCTGTTCCTCGTCGAGCGATGAATCTATGATCGCTTGCGACCCCAGGTTCGACGTCATGATCACAACCGTGTTGCGAAAGTCGACGGTGCGGCCTTGTCCGTCGGTCAAGCGTCCTTCGTCGAGCAATTGCAACAAGACGTTGAACACGTCGCCATGCGCCTTCTCGATCTCGTCGAGGAGCAACACCGAGTACGGACGTCGCCGCACCACTTCCGTCAGCTGACCGCCTTCCTCGAAGCCGACGTATCCCGGTGGCGCGCCGATCAGTCGCGACACGGTGTGTCGCTCTTGGTACTCGCTCATGTCGATGCGAACGAGAGCCTTTTCGTCGTCGAACAGAAATTCTGCAAGCGCGCGCGCGAGCTCCGTTTTGCCGACTCCCGTCGGGCCGAGGAAGAAGAACGAGCCGATCGGGCGGTTCGGGTCCGACAAGCCGCTGCGCGAACGGCGAATCGCATTGGAGACCGCCTCGATCGCCTCATCCTGCCCGACGACGCGCTTGTGCAAGTTCTCTTCCATGTGGACGAGCTTCGCGATCTCGCCCTCCATCAGCTTCGACACCGGAATGCCGGTCCATTTGCTAACGACCTCGGCGATGTCCTCCTCGTCTACTTCTTCCTTCAAATATCGCTGCGTCGTCTGCAGAGCGGCGAGAGCGGCGCTTGTTGTCTCCAGTTCTTTGTTGAGCTCGACGAGCACGCCGTACCGAAGCTCGGCTGCGCGGTCGAGCTCGCCGTCGCGTTCCGCAAGCTCCGCTTGCATGCGCGCGTCCTCGATCTTGCTCATCAGTTCGCGAATTTTTTGTACGGCCTCGCGTTCTGACTGCCAATGCGTCTTCATATGCGTCGAGGTCTCTTGCAAGTCGGCGAGATCTTGCTCGATGCGACCAAGACGCTCCTTCGACGCCGCATCGGTTTCCTTGCGAAGCGCCGAGCGCTCGATCTCGAGCCGCTTGATCTCGCGCTCGACTTGGTCGATCTCCGTCGGCATCGAATCGATCTCGATTCGCAAGCGCGACGCCGCTTCGTCGATGAGATCGATCGCCTTGTCCGGCAGGAAGCGTCCGGTGACGTAGCGGTGGCTCAGCATCGCGGCGGCGACGATCGCGCCGTCGGTGATGCGCACGCCATGGTGCACCTCGTACCGTTCTTTGAGGCCGCGCAAGATTGACACTGTGTCTTCGACGCTGGGCTCGCCGACCACTATCGGCTGGAAGCGCCGCTCGAGCGCCGGATCCTTCTCGATGTGCTTGCGATACTCGTCCAGCGTCGTCGCGCCGATCATGCGGAGCTCGCCGCGCGCGAGCATCGGCTTGATCATGTTGCCGGCGTCCATCGCGCCTTCCGCCGCGCCCGCGCCGACGACCGTGTGCAGCTCGTCGACGAACGTGATGACCTCGCCGGCCGACTCGCTGATTTCCCGCAGGACGGCCTTCAAGCGCTCTTCGAACTCGCCGCGATATTTCGTCCCTGCGATCATCGACCCCAGGTCCAAAGCGATCACGCGTTTTGACTTGAGCCCTTCCGGCACGTCCCCGGACGCGATACGCCCCGCGAGTCCTTCGACGATCGCCGTCTTTCCGACGCCGGGCTCACCGATGAGAACCGGATTGTTCTTCGTGCGGCGCGACAGTACTTGCACGACGCGGCGCACCTCGTCGTCTCGCCCGATGACGGGGTCGAGCTTTCCTTGCCGTGCCAGCTCGGTGAGATCACGTCCGTACTTCTCGAGAGCCTGATACGTCGATTCCGGATCCGGACCCGTCACGCGCTGGGAGCCGCGGACGTCGACGAGCACGCGCAGAATCGCATCCTTCGTGATGCCGGCTTCCTGCAGCAGTGACGAGGCAGCGCCCTTCGCTTGCGCGAGGGCGATCAGCAGGTGCTCCGCCGACGTGTAGTCGTCCTTCAATGCCGCCGCTTCGCGCTCGGCGTCGTCGAGAACGGACATGAACGCTTTCGATGCACCCGCTTCCGCGCTGCTGCCGTACACCTTGGGAAGACGGCCGAGCAGCTGCTCGACCTCGTCGCGCAACCCGCGCGGCGACCGGCCCAGTCGTTGCACGACCGGCATGACGACACCTTCGGGGTCGGAAAGAAGGGCGTAGAGCAGGTGTTCCGGCTCGATCACTTGATGATCGTGCATCTCGGCAAGCTCCTTCGCAGCGGCAAGCGCCTGCTGAGACTTGCGCGTGAACTTTTCGAAGTTGGCCATGCTTTGTTTATCTCTCCCTCTTGTACACCGTAATCGTGTTGCGTAGCGGCACCAGATCGGCGCGCTGCGAACGGCGCACGCGTTCGATCTCGTCGCGCATTCGCTGTTGCGTCTCGCGAAGCGAGATCTCGAGTGCTTCCATGCGGCGCCGCGTCTCCTCCAATTGCCGCGTCAGTGCCATGACCATCTCGACGCCTGCCAAATTCACGCCCTTGTCTTGCGTCAGGGACTGGATGAGACGGACGTGCTCGACGTCACGGTCGGAATACCGCCGGCTTTGACCGGTCGTCCGGCTCGGCGATACGAGGCCTTTCCGTTCGTACATGCGCAACGTCTGTGGGTGCACGCCGGCGAGTTCCGCGGCTACCGAGATCACGTACACCGCGAGCTCGTCTCCCTTCCTCGGCTTCTTCGCCACCATTTACACTCCCAGCCCTTCGCGTGGATTCACGGCGTGCAGCTCAACGAACTTTTCGAGCGATTCCCTTTCGGCCGGCGTGAGCTTGTCCGGCACGACGACGTTCACCGTCGCCAGCAAGTCGCCGTACCCGCCGCCTTTCACGCGCGGCGCACCGCGTCCCTTCACGCGAAACGTGCGGCCGTTCTGCGTCCCGGCCGGCAATTTCAGCGTGACCGGAGCATCGAGCGTCGGCACCTTGATCTCGGCGCCGAGTGCAGCTTCGGTGAACAGCACCGGCAAGCTCAGCGTCAGATCGTCACCGTTCCGGCCGAAAATCGGATGCGGCGCAACGTGCACCACGACGTATAAGTCTCCCGGCGCGCCGCCGTGCGATCCGCCACGGCCACGTACCCGAATGCGCGCACCGTCTTTCACGCCGGCCGGTATCCGCACGCGCACTTGGTCGGTGCGCGCGACGGTTCCGGCGCCGCGACATGTGGCGCACGGCTTCTCGATCTGACGGCCTCTTCCGCCGCACGCCGAACAGGTACGCGGAATCGAGAACAGGCCTTGGTTTTCCTCCACGATTCCTTGCCCCTTGCACACCGGGCACGCAGAGACGGACGTTCCCGGCTCTGCGCCGGAGCCACCGCAGCGATCGCACGGCGCATCGCCGGGCAGCGCGACGGCGAAGGTCGCGCCCTGCATCGCGTCATCGAAGGACAGGTGCGCCTCTGCTTCGCGGTCCTCGCCGCGCGGCGCGCTGCGACGGCGCCCGCGCCCACCGCCGAACATCTGCGAAAAGATGCCGCCAAGATCGCCGAAGTCTTCGAACCGCACCGAGCCCTGAAAGCCCGGTCCGCCCTCGAAGCCGAAGCCCCCGCCTTGCGCGCCGAGCCGCCGGATCTGGTCGTAGTCCGCGCGCTTCTTCGCATCGCTGAGAACGTCGTAGGCCTCGGCGGCCTCCTTCATTCGCTCTTCAGCCTGTTTGTCGCCGGGGTTGCGGTCCGGATGATACTTCTGCGCGATCTTTCGGTACGCACGACGGATCTCGGCCTCGGTTGCGCTCTCGCCGACTCCGAGGGCCTTGTAGAAGTCCTTCTCCAACCAGGCCTGCGATCCGTTCATTTACTGGCGTACCACCTTCACCATTGCCGGGCGGACGACTTTTCCGCCGAGCGTGTATCCGGTGCGGAACACCTCACCGACGACCGGCTTCCCCTCGTCCGGCCCCTCTCCTTGCATGACTGCCTCGTGCAGCTCCGGATCGAACGGTTGTCCTTCCGCGTCGATCCGCTTCAGCCCTTGCTTGCCGAGCACGTCCTTGAATTCGCTGAACACGAGCTCGACACCGCGGACGAGTGCTGTGTAATCCTTCGTGCGATCGGCCGCGATGAGCGCGAGCTCGAAGTTGTCCAGCACCGGCAGCAAGCGCTCCACGAGCGACAAGGACGCTATCTCCATGAAAGCCGTTTGCTCGCGCGTCACACGCTTGCGATAGTTCTCGAACTCCGCCTTTAGCCGCCGCAAATCGTCGAGATACCCGGCGGCATCCGCGCGCGCTTGCGTCAGCTCGTCGACTGGTTCGGCTTCGACGATCTCGGCCTCTTCGACGGCCGCTTCGGTGCTGGGGGCCGGCTCGTCGCCGGCCCCCGCGCCGTTCAGTGTCGTGTCGAAGTCGTCGCTCACGGCTGCGGCTCTCCTTCATCGACGATCTCGGCGTCGACGACGTCATCGCTTCCGGCGCCGCCGCCGGCCGCCTCGCCGCCTTGCTCGGGCTGCGCGTACATCGCTTGCGCGAGCTTGTGCGAGCTTTGTGTCAGCCGGTCGGTCGCATTGCGAATCGCCGCGACGTCGTTGCCCTTCAACGCTTCCTTCACGTCGTCGACTGCCTTCTGGATGTCGTCCTTGTCGCCGGCGGGGACCTTGTCGCCTTGCTCGGTAAGGACCTTCTCGGTTTGGTACACGAGGTTGTCCGCGTTGTTGCGCAACTCCGCTTCTTCGCGACGCCGGTGATCCTCAGACGCGTATTGCTCCGCGTCGCGAACCATCCGGTCGATCTCTTCACGCGGCAGTGCCGTCCCGCCGGTGATCGTCATCGCCTGCTCGCGGCCGGTCGCACGGTCCTTGGCGGACACTTGCACGATGCCGTTCGCATCGATGTCGAACGTCACCTCGATTTGCGGCATGCCGCGCGGCGCGGGCGGAATTCCGGTGAGCTGGAACTTGCCGAGCGAGCGAACCGCGGGGCTCGACGCCATCTCGCCTTCGCCTTGCAGCACGTGCACCTCGACCGACGTTTGGTTGTCGTCGGCAGTCGAGAAGATCTCCGATTTCCGCGTCGGGATCGTGGTGTTGCGCTCGATGAGCTTCGTGAAGATCGAGCCCTTCGTTTCGATGCCGAGTGTCAGCGGCGTGACGTCGAGCAACAGCACGTCTTTGACTTCGCCCTTCAGTACGCCGGCCTGGATGGCGGCGCCGACGGCCACAACCTCGTCCGGGTTCACGCCCTTGTGCGGATCTTTGCCGTTCGTCAACTTGCGAACGAGATCTTGAATCATCGGCATGCGTGTCGAGCCGCCGACGAGAATCACGTGATCGACACTTCCGATGTCGATGCCGGCGTCCTTCACGGCCATCGTGAACGGGCCCTTGCAGCGCTCGAGGAGGTCGGCGGTCATGCGCTCGAACTCCGCGCGCGTGATCTTCTGCTCGAGATGCAGCGGTCCTTGAGCCGTGGCCGTGATGAACGGGAGGTTGATCGTCGTCTCGTTCGCTTGTGACAGCTCGATCTTTGCCTTCTCCGCCGCTTCCTTCAAACGCTGCAGCGCCATCCGGTCCTGCGACAGGTCGACGCCGTTGTTGTTCTTGAACTGCGTAACGAGATGATCGATGACGCGCTGATCCCAGTCGTCACCTCCGAGCTGCGTGTCGCCGTGCGTCGCCTTCACTTCGAAGACGCCTTCGCCGATCTCGAGCAGCGACACGTCGAACGTTCCGCCACCGAGGTCGAACACGAGAACGGTGTGATCCTTCTGCGATTTGTCGAGCCCGTATGCCAGCGCGGCCGCCGTCGGCTCGTTGATGATGCGGAGCACTTCGAGACCGGCGATCTGGCCGGCTTCCTTCGTCGCTTGCCGCTGGGCGTCGTCGAAGTACGCGGGAACTGTGATGACGGCCTGCGTGACTTTGTCGCCGAGATAGGACTCGGCGTCGCGCTTCAGCTTGAGGAGGACCTGCGACGAGATCTCCTGCGGGCTCCACTTCTTTCCGTCGATGTCGAGCGACCAGTCCTTTTGACCCATCTGGCGCTTGATCGATCGCACCGTCCGGTCGGGGTTCGTGATCGCCTGGCGCTTGGCCACCTCGCCCACGAGAATCTCCCCGCCCTTCGTGAACGCCACGACCGACGGCGTCGTCCGGGCGCCCTCGGCGTTGGCGATGACCGTCGGCTCGCCCCCTTCGAGGACCGCGACGACCGAGTTCGTCGTGCCGAGGTCGATTCCGACAACTTTTGGCATCCAAATCCTCCTGTTTTCGCTGGTGTTGGCAGGGATAGTCCTGCGCGTGGTCACATTATGAAACTTGAGCGTCACGCTGTCAAGTTCGGGCTTTGGGAATCGCATTGATTCGCCCCTTCCGAGGGCTCTTCGTAGCAGAAGTGCTACAATCGTAGCCATGACCGAGATCGCCTCGAGAGAGCTGCGAAACAACACGAGGGCGCTGCTTGCCAGAGTCGAAGCCGGCGAGGCGGTGACGATTACGGTGGACGGCCGTCCGGCGGCAGTGCTTCAGCCGGTCGGGCACCGGTCTCGCTGGCTGACGCGGGACGAGTTCGCGCGGCAGATTCTGGCTTATCAAGCCGACGCCGGGCTGTCACGGCTCCTCCGCGAGCTGGCGCCAGACACAACCGACGACACGCCACCATGACTCGGGGGCTTGCCGACACGACCTTATTCATCGCGCGAGAGTCTGGGCGACCCCTCGAGGCCGGTGCGATTCCGGACGAGATCAGCGTGTCGGTCATCACGATCGGCGAGTTGCGGGCGGGCGTTTTGGCGGCGCGCGACGTCGAAACACGCGACCGGCGACTCGTCACGCTGACCCACGCCCTCGCCTTTGAGCCGCTCCCCATTGACGAGCGAGTGGCGGAATCTTGGGCACGCCTTCGTGTTCTCCTGCGCGAGCGAGCCAGGCGAATGAGCGTCAACGATTCGTGGATCGCCGCAACAGCGATGTCGCTGGCCGTTCCGGTTGTCACGCAGGATCAGGACTACGTCGAGGTTGCGGGCCTGGAAGTGATCGTCGTCTGATTCACGTGCGCGAGAGATCTATGCGCGCACCGACGCCGATACCTGCGCGCGCAAAGCTGCCGCCGGCGACCTCGAGAGCGTGGTCGTATTCGCTCTTGGGCGTCGTGAGCGGACACGGTTCGGCGCGGCATGGAATCATTTCATCGATCTCGAAGATCGTGCCGTTATTGATAAACGCGATATCGAGCGGCACGAGGGTGTCCTTCATCCAGTAGCCACCCCAGTCGGCAGCGTCGGGATACGCGAAGAGCATGCCCGTTCCCGCGGGAACGGATGGCCGGCCCATCAGGCCCCGTTGTCGCTCGGCGGGCGTGCGCGCGATTTCGACGCGAACCTTCAACATCGCAACCGGTCCGAGAATTGAGATCGTTGCCGATTTCGGTGCTGCGTCCGTCGCGCAACCTGCGAGGAGCAACAATCCAAGAACGGCCGCGTAACGACGGGCAGGCATGTCTCGAAGCATAAAAGGCCCCGGGGGAATTCAGTTTTCGGCTTGGAAAGCGCGGGGAAGAGGCGACCAATGCCTCGAGCGAGCGCGAGGGTGTATTGTCAATCGGCTCGGCAAGACCGGCTCTAATGCTCGCCACGAGCGAGCGGGAGGAGGTCGCGTCACGCACTTCAATGGCGAAGGAAAGAATCGCGTCGCGGCTGCACGCGGTCCTCCGTGAACGAGACCCTTCGACAATCGAGTTTTCTCGTTCGTCACCCCGGGAGGATCCATGCGCAGATTGTTCGTTACGCTCGCCGCGCTCGTACTCGTTGCGGCCCCATTTCTGACGGCACACGCTGCGAACACGGTTACGTCCAGCGACATCGTCAACGGCACGATCCGGAACGTCGACCTCGCGACGGGATCGGTCAACGGGAGAGTTCTACAGAACGGCACTGTTTCGAGAGTCGACCTCACCGGCATTCTCCAGCGCTCCCTGCGGTGGTCGACGACGCTGCCCCTTCAAACAGTTCGCGGCGCAGTCGGCGGGGACTTCGATGTTTCGAGCGGCAACTCGTGCCCCTGCGGCCGGCGACACGTTCATCGACGCCGTGTGGGCATACACCGGCTAAGGAAATGGACGGACGATCGGGGACGCCTTCGGGCGTCCCTTTTCGTTAGAGGCGGGCGTGCTCCACGCGCTCGCGACGCGCGGTGGCGACTCCGAGAAGAAGTGCCGCCGCAATCGCCGCCATGCCCGCCCGCGTGCGATCGGGGATGCCGGTAACCGGAAGCTTTCCACCGTCCGGCAACGGCGATCCGAGCAGTGCGCCACCACCGGAACCTCCACCGGTGCCGGAACCACCGCCGACCGAGCCTCCACCCCCGTTGCCGCCGGAGTCACCGCTGCCGGTTTCGCCGCCGTCGCCACCGGCATTGCCACCGCCTTCGCCAGCACCGGTTGCCGGCGCGAATTCGGCGTAAACCTGTGGGTCACCAACACTCAGCTCGAGAGTCCCTCCCGTGGGCACGGGCACCGACAGCCGGAACAGCGTGAAGCTCGCCGACGCGAAGTGATAGTCGCCGTCGGCGCCGGAACTTTGCGACGGCTCGAACATGCCGACGCTCGCCGGTGCCAGGCCGAGAGAACCGCCAACCTCATTCACGGTGTCTTGCACTTGCGGCAACAAGTCACCGACGGCATCAAGGGACGTGACGTCGCTCGCAACTTGAACGTTTCCTATGTTCATTGCCGCAAAGCTCATCTCGACCTCCGGCGTCCCCGTTTCGCCGTCGGCGGTGGCGCGCAACGTGATGCGAACGCCGGAGAAGCTGATGACTGCCGCCGTCGTAACAGCACCTTCGAGGTCATCGACAAACGCGGTCAGCTGCGCGATCACGTCATCGAGGAGTGACTGCAATCCCTCGAGCGCTCCTTCGTCGGCGGAGATCGTCGAATCGAGTGACGCAAGCGTGTCACCCAGAGACGCGATGGAGCTTTGCAGATCTTCGACGGCGCTCTGCAACGCTGCGACCACGGCCTGATCAGACGATAGATCACTTTCCGCGCTCGCCATCGCTGCTACCGTCGACGCGAGTGTGGCTTGCGCCGATGCGAGCGATGCCTGCCCCGAAGCAAGCGTCGTCTCGGCCGCGTCGAGATCGGTTTGTCGCGCATTCACCGCCGTTTGTGCGTTGGCTACGGCGGCGTTGATCGCCGTCTGAACCGATGAAAGCGCGGTCAGGAAGTTGAGCGGGGAGACCGTCACCGGCACGCCGTATTTGTTCGCGAGTGTTTGGAGCGTCGTGATGGCGCCTGATGTCAGCAGCGTCAAGCTATTCGTCGTGCTCTGGTCTGCTTGAGCGCCGGCAAGCGCCGATTGCGACGACGTCAGCGCCGCTTCCGCGGCATCCACTTGTGCCTGCGCGCTCGTGACCGCCGTTTGGCCGTCCGCCACGGCCGCCGTCGCATTGTCAACGTCTTGCTGCGCTTGGGAAACCGCAGTCGTTACCGTAGCCACCACGTCTTGCGCATCGGAAAGCGCCGCCTGCTTCGCCGCAAAATCGGACTCGGCTCCAGATAGCTGCGCCGTCACATCGTCTCGTTGCGCGAGGACGGCATCGAGATCGGCTTGCAGCGAGTCGATTTGTGCCTGCACGTTTTCCTCTTGGGCGAGAATGGCGCCGAACGTTCCCGTAGCAGCAAGCTGGAGCTCATTTGCAATCGACAGCAGCGAATCGACCGGCAGAGAACCGATCGTTGTTCCGGCAATCGCCGCGAGATCGCCGACTCGCAACACGGCGACGGACGGCAAATCGAGGACCTTCTCCGCAACCGAACCCACGGACGACACGTCGACCGACATCGATGCGGTTGCGCTATCGATCGCGATAAGGGAGCCGCCGAGCGACACATTGCTGATCGTCGCGCCCACGTTGGCCCGCGAGCCGTTTGCATCGACGGCGCTGTGCGCGGTGGCCGACTGTAACGTTCCGGAGACGACGCCGGGGACGAGCAACGGAACGTCCGCTGCCTGCTCGGTATCGCCTTCGGCGTCGTTTGCGCTGGAGTCGAGCGTTCCCGCCGACGTGTTCGTCAGGCCGGATGCCTCCATCGCGGTCAGGTGCGCGCTCGCAGCCGGACCGGCGGTTCCGGCGCGCACAGGGTCGCTCGTCGCGCTCAGCAGAATGTTCAGCAGGTCTACCGTCGTGCCACCAAGTGAGATCTGCAGAGGAATTGCGCCCGCCGTCGCGGTGCCGATGCCGGTGGTCGTATCCGCAAAAGCCGCCCCGTTGGCCGCTGCGAAAACCGACAAGCACAGAAGCGCCGGACCAAGGAAGCGCCGGCGTCGGCGATGCATGCGACTCATTGCGTGCCATTTCATTCACTTATCTATTGGCGCAAACACAGCGTCGCTGGATAGCGCACCCGGGCCATTTTCGACTAGTCCGAACCCGAGCTTGGAGAGACAAAAGGCGATTCTTAGCCAAACGCTTGCATTGACGCCGGACGTTGACCCGGGGCAACGAGCCCTCTAGCGTTGCCACCCATGCAGCTCGCCGTCAGCGCGGTCGGCCTCGATCGTCCCGGAATCGTCGCCGCCATTTCCCGTGTTCTGCTCGAGCACGACGGCAACATCGAGGACTCCCGCATGGCGCTTCTCGGCGGGCACTTTGCGGTGATGCTCATCGTGGAGGTGCCCGACGACACCGATCCGGTTGCCGTCGAAGAGTCGGTTTTGAGCGCGACGGCCGGTATGGACCTCGTTGTGACGGTACGTCCCGTGGCGCACGCAGCTTCCGATCACCTCGAAGGCACGCCGTATGTGTTGACGGTCTACGGCGCCGACCGCCCCGGCATCGTCGCCGACGTGACCGGCGCACTCGCGCGATGGGACGTGAACGTGACCGACCTCGCTACCCACGTTCTCGAAGGGAAAATCTACGTCATGATCATCGAGGTTTCTCTTCCGGCCGGCACGGTCCCCGGCAAGGTCGAACGGGCGCTGCGCGACGCAGCATCGGGTGTCGATCTTTCCTTTCACCCGGTCGAAGCCGAAACGTTGTAGTGGCGGTTCGTCCCGTCCTAAGGTATCCCGAACCGGTTCTAAAGACGCTCGCACTGCCACTCGAACCCGGTCCGCATGCTGAGGCGATTGCAGCCGATCTCGTGGACACCATGCGCGCGTCGCCGGCCTGCGTCGGCATCGCAGCGCCGCAAATCGGCGAATCGGTGCGCGCCTTCTGTGCCGACGTAACGGGTCACCGCCGGGCGCGTTCGCAGCACGGGCTCATCGTGATGATAAACCCCGTCATCGAAGCATCCGAAGGCGCCGAGGTCATCCGCGAAGGATGCATGAGCCTGCCCGACTTCACCGGCAACGTGCGGCGCGCGGCGGCCGTAGTCGTGCGCGGGCTCACCCCCGAAGGAGAGACGATTCGCATCGAGTCCGACGCCTTCGAGGCGCGGGCGCTGCAGCACGAGATCGACCACCTCGACGGGTTGCTGTTCCTCGACCGCGTCTCGTCGCTCACATCCGACGTGTTCACGCGAAAGCGCTACGACACGCCGCCTTCTCGCTAAGTCGCGGCCCCTAGTACGCCGCCCTATAATCCGCGGCGGCCGAAGCCGCCGAGATGGGGAGAGACGATGTCCTACGGGCTCCGTGTCGCGATCGCGTTCGCGATCATGGGCGTTACACTCGGGTTGTTCTCGCGCCGCGGCGTGCATCTCATCAAGCTGCTCGCCCTCGGCAAGCCCGATCCAGAACGTCTTCGCTGGGCGCGCATGGCGAGCAACATCAAGTACCACACCGCGAAAGTTCTCTTCCAGAAGAAGCTGTTCCAGTGGTCGCTCCCGGGCCTCGCCCACGCGCTGACGTTCTGGGGATTCCTGGTCGTCCAGATCACGCTCGTGGAAACGTTCGGTGAGATCTTCCAGCCCACGTTCCACATCCCGTGGCTGGGGCGCCAAGAGTGGCTCGGGTTCACGCAAGACCTTCTGATGTCGCTCGTCGTCCTCGCATTGATCTCGTTCGTGATCATTCGACTCGTCCAGAATCCGCACCGGCTCGAACGGAAATCGCGCTTCTTCGGGAGCCACATGATCGCGGCATACGTGATCTTGCTGATGATCTTCGGCGTCGTCGCGACGGTCGAGATCGTTCGGTCCGCACGCTGGGCCGTCGGCACGCTCCCGTATCCGCACTGGGCGTTCGTCGCCAAGTTCTTCGGGCAGCGGATGACGGGCTACAGCCACCACACGCTCCGGCTGCTCGAAGACACGGCCGTCTTGGTGCACCTCGCGGTCGTCTTCGGATTCCTGTTGCTGATCGGTTACTCGAAGCACTTGCACATCTTCACCTCGCCGCTCAACGTCATGTTCGGGCGCCAGCCGCTTGCACTCGGCGCGCTGCGCCCGATCCACATCGACATGGAAACCGTGTCCGAAGACACCGTGTTCGGCGCCCTGAAGGTCGAGGACTTCTCGTGGAAACAGCTGCTCGACGGCTTCACGTGCACGGAATGTGGCCGCTGTCAGTCGCAATGCCCGGCATGGAATACCGGGAAGCCGCTGAACCCGAAGCTCGTCATCATGGACATTCGCGATCACTTGTTCGCGAAAGGGGCGGCAATGTTCGGGGCGACCGGCGAGGGGGAGACGAACGAAGGCGTCGCAGAGCTCACGAAGTCATTGGTCCCCGACGTTATCGCAGACGACGTGCTGTGGTCGTGCACGACGTGCGGCGCCTGCGTATACGAATGCCCGGTGGACATCGAGCACGTGGACACGATCCTCGACATGCGCCGTGCGCAAGTGATGATGGAGTCGCGCTTCCCCGCGGAAGCCGGGAACTTGCTGCGCAATCTCGAGAATTCCGGCAATCCGTGGGCGGCGCCGGCGAGCGACCGTCTGTCCTGGGCAAAAGGGATCGAGGACAGCCTCATCATCATCGAGCCCGGCATGCGCATTCCGCCCGACGTTGAATATCTCTACTGGGTCGGATGCGTCGGTGCGCTCGAGGAACGGCCGAAGAAGTCTGTGCGCGCCTTTGCGGAGCTCATGATTCAAGCCGGTGTGTCGTTCGCCCTTCTCGGACAGCGCGAGACCTGTACCGGCGACCCTGCGCGGCGCATGGGCAACGAATATCTGTTCCAAGAGCTTGCGAAGCAGAACATCGCGACGTTCGAAGAGATCGGCGTGCGCAAAATCGTTGCCTCATGCCCGCACTGCTTCAACACGATCGCGCGGGAGTACCCGGACTTCGGCGGGTCGTACAAAGTGATTCACCACTCCGAGCTGCTGGCGCAGCTCATCGAAGACGGCCGCTTGAATCCGCGGGAGCCGGTTGAAGCCCGCGTGACCTACCACGACCCGTGCTACCTCGCGCGCCACAACGACGTGATGAGCCAGCCGCGCGCTGTCGTCGAATCCATTCCCGGCATCACATCGACCGAGATGCACCGCCACAAGAAGAAGACGTTCTGTTGCGGTGCCGGCGGGGCACGACTGTGGATGGAGGAGACGATCGGCAAGCGCCTCAACATCGAGCGTATCGACGAAGCGCTCTCAACCAACCCCGACATCGTGTCGACCGGGTGCCCGTATTGCATGATCATGCTCGACGACGCCGTGAAGGACAAGGTGCAGCAAGGCGAAGCGTCGGAAGACGTGAAGGTGCTCGACATCTCGCAAGTCTTGTTGCGATCGACGAAACCCGCGCCCGTTCCGCTTCCGGTGTTCGGCGGCGCGCCCGACGATGCGGCCCCCGAAGACGACCCCACGTAAATGCTTCTTGCAACCGTTGGCAGCGAGATACTCGACGCGCTTAATTTCTCCGCGTCGATGACATGGGAGATTCTGTGGGCGCTCATTCTCGGTTTTGCGCTCTCCGCCGCGGTCCAGGCGGTGATCTCCAAAGCAGAGATGACGCGACTGTTGCCGGACGACAGCGCGCGATCCATCAGTGTGGCGTGCGGCCTCGGAGCGGCCTCATCCTCCTGTTCCTACGCCGCCGTCGCCCTGGCGCGCTCGATCTTCCGCAAGGGGGCGAACTTCACTTCGGCGATGGCGTTCGAGTTCGCCTCGACCAACCTCGTCATCGAGCTCGGGATCATTCTCGCCGTGCTGATGGGATGGCAGTTCACGCTGGCCGAATTTCTCGGCGGGCCGCTGATGGTGTTCTTCCTCGCCGTGCTGTTTCGGATGTTCCTCACGCCGAAGCTGGTGGATCTCGCGCGCAAGCAAGCCGAGAAGGGCCTCCGTGGAATCATGGAAGGCCACGCCGACATGGACATGGCCGTGACCGAAGGGCCTGTGTTGAAACGCATCACGTCGGAACGTGGATTCACGGCGATCAGCCACTACTTCGTCATGGATTGGGCGTCGATTTGGAAGGACATTGCGATTGGGTTGCTCGTCGCCGGAGCGCTCGCGGCATGGGTCCCGGAATCATTCTGGCGGAGCTTCTTCGTCGTGTCGCATCCGACGCTCGCGAAATTCTGGGGACCGATCGTCGGGCCGGTCGTTGCGATCGTCTCGTTCGTCTGTTCGATCGGCAACGTGCCTCTTGCGGCCGTGCTGTGGAATCACGGAATCAGCTTCGGCGGCGTGGTGTCATTCATCTTTGCCGATTTGATCGTGCTCCCGATTCTCAATATCTACCGCAAGTACTACGGGGCGAAGATGAGCGTGTTCTTGTTCGTGACCTTCTATTCGACGATGGTCGCCGCGGGAATCGTGATCGAGTTCGTCTTCGACCTGTTGAATCTCATCCCGTCTCATCGCTCCGCCCGCGTGGTCGAAGCCAGCATCACGTTCAACTACACGACGGTGCTGAACCTGCTGTTCCTCGTGCTCGCCGGAGTCCTGCTCGTACGCTTCTTCAAGACCGGCGGACCCGCGATGCTGCGGATGATGGAAGCGCCACCGCCCGAGGTCGAGGCGGCGGGAGACTTCGCGTGCCCGATGCACCCGGAGGTGCGTGCTTCGGTTCCCGACCGCTGTCCGAAGTGCGGCATGAATTTGGTGCCGAGCCACGTCCGACGCGCCTAGCTTTGTTCCCCCCGGCATACCCAGTCTGGTGTTGGCTATCCGGCTAGCCACTCGGTGACCGGGTAGGGGCTCCCGCCTATCAGCGCGACGCGAGGCGGCCGAACACCATCAGCGAGATGACGAGCGTCGCGAGCACCATCCACACGAGACCGAGAACAAGGCCCGTCGTCGCCAGAGCCTTCCCGCCCCAGCGCACCGGATCGTCTACGGACTTCCGACGCCCGAGCACACCCATGATGATTGCCGGCGGTGCGGTGAAAATGCCGAGGAACCAGACGAAGAACGACACGATGCCGAAGATCAGCGACGCAACCGCCGTGCCCGGCGTTTTCGGTCTCGGCATGTACCACGGCGGGATGTATCCGGGAGGCGGGTAGCCGGGCGGCGGGTAACCGGACGGCGGTGCGACCCATGCGCCCTGAGGCGGCCACGGCGCCGGCGGCGTCGTCACTGCGGCTTGCGCTTCGGGTAATGCGCCGCCGCACTTGGTGCAAAATTTCGCCCACGGATTCGGCGCGATCGTCTCGCAGGACGGACAGACGCGCGTGCTCATTGCACCCAGAGGTATTCGAGTCCCGGCCGCGTGGGAAGCCCGGTCAGGTCGGCGCCGGCCTCACGCACCGCCGAACGGATCTCATCTCCGAGACGCACCTTGCCGCCGAGCAGCGAGCCGAGCCCGATACCTGGCGGAACGTATTCCACAAATCTCGCGCGCGTGATGCCGGCAAGATCGCGTGCTTTGAGATAGGCGTCGCGGACATCGCCGAAGTCGTCGACGAGATGTGCGTCCTTTGCCTGAGCCCCGCTCAGCACCCGCCCGTCCGCGATCCGTCGCACTTGATCGACCGGCATGCCGCGACCGTCGGCGACGGCGTTGAGGAACTGGAGATACGCCTCGTCGATGAGCTTCTGCAAGATGGCTCGTTCCTCGGCGGTGAGCTCGCGGAACGGCGAGCCGATGTCCTTGTGCGGGCCGCTTTTGATGACGACGGGCTTGGCGCCGATCTTCTTCGCCGTTCCTTCCAGATTTAGGAACATCGCAATCACGCCGATGCTGCCGGTGATCGTCGCCCGGTTCGCGATGATCGCGTCGCACGCCGACGCAATGTAATAGCCACCGGACGCGGCGACATCACCCATCGATGCCACGACATGCTTCCCGCGCGACCGCAGCAACCTGACCATGCGGTAGACGTCGTCGCTGGCGACGACCGAGCCGCCCGGCGTATCGAGCCGGATGACGACCGACTGCACATCGTCGTCTTCGAGTGCCTGACGCAGCTGGCTGACGTAGTCGTCCGAGCCGAGCGACCCCCGGCCGAGGACGCCGCCACCGCCACCCTCACCCGGAACGATCTCGCCTTGGATCTTGATGAGGGCGACCTTGTCGGTGCCGCTGCCGAAGAGACGATCTTCATCCCACTTGGAGGCGCCGTTGAAGCGAACCGGAGACGCCGTTGCAAAAAGAATCACGACCCCGGCGACGAGAGCGGCGACCCAGACGACGAGGCCTCCGAGTCCGAGAGCCATCGGCCAGCGTTTCCGGCGGCGCAGGGCAGGAGCGTCGGTCATGACGCGGAGACCCTACCGCGTCGATGCGGTTGGCGCGGAACGCGCCGGGCGTTCACAATGACCGCGTGGACGATCAAGCTTCGGATCAACAGCAGTCCGCGGACGAGGGCGTCCGTTTCGACGATCCCTACTGGGACGACGCATTTTGCGCGTGGTGGGATCCGACGCTGAGAGTCTGTTGCTGAAAGGAACCTTGTGACCGGAATCAGCGCGTGGGGCGCGTACATTCCTGCGCTTCGGCTCGAGCGGTCGCTGCTCGGTAAGGCCTGGGGCACACCGGCACTTCCCGGGGCACGGACGGTCCGCGCCGGCGACGAAGACTCACTGACGATGGGGGTCGAAGCGGCGCTCACGTGTCTCGGTGACCGTGCGCGCGACGACATCGACGCCGTTTTCTTCGCGACGACCACCCCGCCCTACGCGGAAAAGCACGCCGCGGCGACGATCGCAGCGGTCCTCGGGCTGCGCGACGCGATGACCAGCGACGTGACCGGATCGCTTCGCGCCGGAGCCGCGGCCTTGCGCGGTGCGCTCGATGCGGTTGATGCCGGAACGGCGCGAACGGCGCTCGTGGTCGCCGCCGACAACCGGCCGGCAGAACCGGCCACGGCGATGGAGCAGCTTTTCGGCGACGGCGCGGCAGCCGTGCTGGTCACGAAAGAGGCTGCCGTCGAGATAGTGTCACGCGCGAGCAACGCCGAGGATTTCACCGGTCCGTGGCGCCGGCCGGGCGATAGCTACGTGAAGACGTTCGATCCGAAGCTGGAAACCGAATACGGCTATATCCGTCCGGTGGGCGCCGCAGCCAAGAAAGCACTCGGCGAAAGAACTGCCGGTGCCATCGTCGGCTACGCGCCCGACCCCCGCACGCTCGCCCAGCTGTCCAAGAAGCTCGGCATCGAGGCGCGAGACGCACTGTTCAAGACGGCCGGAAATCTCGGCGCCGCGCACGCGCTCGTCGCGCTCGCTGCGGCTCTCGACGACGCGTCCGTCGGCGACCGGCTGCTCCTCGTCGCGCAAGGTGAAGGCGCCGACGCGTTCGTGCTCGAGGTACGAGCATCCGTTACCTCGGCCTTGCCCGTCCGCGACCAGCTCGCCGCCGGGGCGCCCGTTCCGACGTATGAGTCGTATTTGCGCTCGCGCCGCCTGCTGCCGAGCGACGCCGCCGAACCGAAATCGTCGACGATCACCTATTGGCGCGATCGCGCGCAAGCGCTCCCACTCATCGGCGTACGCTGCGGCAACTGCGGAACGGTGCAATTCCCCGCAAACCGAGCGTGTTATGAGTGCAGCGTGTTCGACCAGATGGCGCCGGTATCGCTGCAGAGGACCGGGACGATCTTCACCTTTACGCTCGATCACTTGCTCGGCGGCGAGTATCTCGAGACCCCGTTGCCGCGCGTCGTCGTGGATCTCGACGGGGGCGGACGCATCTTCCTCGAGATGACCGAAGTCGATCCGTCGTCCGTCGCGATCGGCGACCGCATCGAGATGACGTTCCGCCTGCTGCACGACGGCGCCGGGTTCCACAACTATTACTGGAAGGCGCGGCCGCCTCGGCGCGCGCCGGTGCGAGTGTAGAGATGCCCGGCATCAAAGATCGGGTCGCGATCGCCGGTGTCGGCGCGACGCGTTTCACCGAGCACTATGAAAAGGACCACGAGGACTTGATCTGCGAGGCCGTCGACGAAGCGCTCGGCGACGCCGGCGTCGCGCGCGGCGACATCCAGGCGATCTGGGCCGGCATCTACTACCAGTTCACCGGCCTCGGTGGCCCGGCCGTCGCCGACCCGCTCAAGATGTACGGCATCCCGGTCACGCGCGTCGAGAACTACTGCGCGTCGGGGATGGACGCGTTCCGCAATGCGTGCTTCGCGGTCGCCGCCGGCGTATACGACATCGTGCTCGCGTGCGGCGTCGAAAAGATCACCGATCAAGGCTCGCGCGGGTTGCCGAACGTGCGCGAAGGCGCGCATCCGTTCCTGCCGCCGGCTTCGGCGCCGGCGATGTTCGCAATGAGCGCGACGCGCTGCTTCGACGTCCACGGCTGGACGAAGGAAGACCTCGCGCGCGTCGCGGTGAAAAATCACGCCAACGGCGCAAAGCATCCCAAGGCGCACTTCCGCCGCGCGATCACCATGGAGGACGCGGTGAACGCGCCGGAGATCGCCTCGCCTCTTGGACGCTTCGACTGCTGTGCGGTATCCGACGGCGCGGCTGCCGTCGTCATCACGCGGCCGGAGATCGCGCGCACGATGAAGCACAAGGACGACTTCGTCGTCGTGAAAGCGAACGGCTTGTCGGTCGAAACGGCGAACCCCATGTACAAGCCCGGCTTCGAATACCTCGGCTTCCCGGCGACGCAGACCGCTTCGCGTGCCGCGTATGACGAGGCGGGCATCACCGATCCCTTCGAGCAGATCGATCTCGCCGAGGTGCACGACTGCTTCACGATCACCGAGCTGCTCAATTACGAGGACCTCGGTTTCTGCAAGAAAGGCGAAGGCGCCGCGTTCGTGCGGGACGGGTTGTCGGCGCCGGACGGGCCGCTGCCGGTGAACCCGAGCGGGGGCTTGAAGTCGTTCGGCCACCCGATCGGCGCAACCGGCTGCCGGATGATCACGGAAGTTGCGCGCCAGCTCCAAGGCCGCGCCGAAGGCGTGCAAGTGAAGGATCCGAAGATCGGCCTCGCGCACAACTTGGGCGGCCCCGGCGCCGTGTCCTCGGTCACCATCCTCGGCCGCAACGACACGCTCTAAAGCAGAGAAACGAGTCGCCCATGTACAGAGCCGCCATCCAAAAAGTTGACCCGCGCGAACGCGCGTGAGTACCGTTGGGGACCTTTGCGGGTGTAGTTCAATGGTAGAACGAGAGCTTCCCAAGCTCTAGACAAGGGTTCGATTCCCTTCACCCGCTCTTGTGACGCACCCCGGAAATCGTGCTCACGGAAGGGACACCGGCCAATGCCGACGACACGGAAAGCTGCCAAGAGCACCACCGGCACAACGTCCAAAGGATTCTCGGCCGAGGAACGAGCCGCGATGAGGGATCGCGCCCAGGAACTGAAGGCGGAGGCGCGCCGCGGCGCGGACAAGGCGGCGGGGGAAAGCGACGTGCTCGCGAAGATCGCCGAGATGCCGGCATCGGATGGGGCGATGGCCAAACGGATCCACGCGATCGTCAAGGCAGCCGCGCCGGACCTGACGCCGAAAACGTGGTACGAGATGCCGGCCTACGCCAAGGACGGCAAGGTCCTCTGCTTCTTCCAAAGCGCGGACAAGTTCAAGGCGTGGTACGCGACGTTCGGCTTTAGCGATGCGGCGAACCTTGACGAAGGAGCCGTATGGCCGACTTCCTTCGCGCTGAAGAAGCTGACGGCCGCCGACGAGGCACGGATCGCCGCCCTTGTGAAGAAAGCGGTGCGCTGAGCCGCTGGGATCCTCTCAGTACCCGCACGTACCCAGTCACGTTTTTGGCCATATTTCGGCCAAAACGTGACTGGGTAGGTGGCAGGCGTGTCCAACCGCCCGGCTCAGCGGATTCTCACCCTCGCATCTTCACGATGAAGGTTGCGAGGCCCCAGGTGAAGACCACCAAGCCGACCAGCATCATGACGGTGATCTTGCCGCGTGCAATTTGCGGAGCGGGACGTCCGGCGGCCGCCGCGCTTTGCGAATCCGATCTCGACTTGATGAGCACGAGCGCGTTCGCGCCAAAGAGCGCACCGCCGAGCGCCATAATCAACTCGGCGATGATAACGGGAAGCGGGATCAACTCTGTATCTCCACTTGAGATTCGGGCACCTCGACTGAGGCTATCGCACGCCGGCTCGTGATGACGATGTTGAGCCCAGCCGAGATGATCAGTACGCCACCGGCCAACGTAAGCAACGCCGGCTTCTCCTGGATGAACACCCACGCCCATAGCACGGCGGTCACCGGTTCTAGATACGCGAGGATCCCCATATGTTGCGCTTTCACCACTTGCATCGCTCGGAAGTACAGCAACCCGCACACTCCCGTGTGAATGACCCCGAGTGCGACGAGCGATGGAAGCGACGATTCGATCGCGTGTGCGCGCGCAGCGATCAACGCAGGCGACACGAACACGGCCGCCGAACCGAGCTGCCAGGCAACGATCGCCGCCGGCTGATACTCCTCGACAACTCTCTTTCCAATGAAGACGAGCGCGACGAATGAGATCATCGCGATGAGTGCCGCGGCGAGACCGATTGCGCTACGTCCTCCGGCCGCCGGAACAGCGATGAGCGCGATGCCGGCCAGGCTCAAAATCAACGACGTGACCGTGCGACGTTCGAGACGTTCGCCCAAAATGTGGGGCGCAAGCAACGCCATGAAAACGGGTCCGACGTACACGATCAGGATCACCGTCGCGATCGACAGTCGCTTGAAGGCCAGAAAGAAGAAGACCCAGTGCAGCGCCAACGTGAAGCCCGAGGAGAGCAACAACGGGCGCCGGCCCCGGAGGCGGAGCTCCCTCAAGCGGCCCCGCGCCCCATGCCACAGGATCACCACCAGCGCCCCCAGCGCGAGACGAAAAAAGACAATTACCGGGGCGCTAACCGGGCTCTTCTTCACGAGTACGCCAATCGAGCCCCAAACGAGGCCGCACGTCACTAGTTCGGCGTATCCGCTGCGTGATCGCATCGTTGTTAGCTCGATTGGAACTGTAGCGCGGGGAACGAAGCATGGGCCTTGGGTCCTGGGCGGTACCGACCACTCAAGGGATGCAAAATGGCTCATCTGCGTCATGGTTCGCCACGCAGAGCGCAAATACCATTCATCGGCAGAAGGAACACGGAACTTGAGCACGAATCAGGAAGTGGGCAATTTTGCGGCCAAGCAAGAGTGCGCAGCCAGACCTGACAGTACGCGTGACCGGGACTGACCCCGGCCGCGCTTTGACGACGTTTACCGGCTAGCAGCGCTCGAAACAGGGGCGAAAGGGGATCACAACATGTTCTTTTCGAAGCAGGAATCACCATCGCGTTCACGCCTTCTCAACAGGCTGAGCGTGATTGCGACCCTTCTTCTGATTGGGATGATTGCGTCCTTTATTGGCGTGCCCGCGTCCGCGGAGGAGTCCCCTTCGCCGTCCCCTGCGGCGTCGGCCGATGCAACTCCGTCGTCGGATGCGAGCCCCTCTTCGGAAGCAACGCCGAGCCCGGACGCGATCCCGAGTCCAGACGCGACCGAGGCCGCAACGCCCGACGCATCGCCGTCCGATGTCGCGTCGCCGTCCGATACGACGCCGTCGCCCGCCGGCACTCCCTCGACAACCTCGCTCATCGTCCGTCTCATTCCAAATCTTTCTGCGACGCAACAGAGCAACGTCATCGAACGAAACGGCGGCACCGAGACGTCGTCGATTCCCGCGCTTCGCTTGCACGTCGTCGACGTGCCGAGTGCCGACGCGGCCGCGGACACTGCTTCGTATCGCGCGGACGCCGACGTCGAAAGTGTTGACGTCGATCGCACGCGCGTCGCCGAAGCTGCGCCGTCCGACCCGGCGTACGGATCGCAGTGGGCGTTGCCGAAGATCGGCTGGGACTCTGCGTACGACAATGTGGCGCCGAACGGTAATCCGGTCATCGCGATTCTCGACACCGGTGTCGATTCATCGTTGACCGACTTGAGTGGACGTCTCGTCGGTGGCTACTCCGCAATCGGCGCGGACGCGTCAAGCGACCCGAACGGTCACGGAACGTGGATGGCATCGATCGCGGCAGCCGGCGCGAACAACGCCGACGGCATCGCCGGCGTCGACTACGCGCAGGCCTCCGTCATGCCGGTTCAGGTTTTGGGCGCCGACGGAACGGGACAGGACAGCGACATCATCTCCGGAGTTGTATGGGCGGCGAACCACGGCGCCGACGTCATCCTGATGTCGTTCAGCAACCCGGGCTTCTCGAGCGCTTTGCAAGACGCGGTTGACTACGCGTGGTCGCGTGGGGCGATCATCGTCGCGGCGACCGGTAACGACGGATCCTCGGCGGCGCATTATCCCGCGGGCGACGCTCGCGTCGTCGGTGTGTCGGCAACGGACCAGGACGACGCGCTGTGGAGCGGATCGAACTACGGCGCCGCCACGTTCATCGCCGCGCCCGGTGTGAACATCACGGCGGACGCGGCCGGCGGCGGCAGCGCTTCTGTCACCGGCACCTCGGCTTCGGCTGCAATTGTGGCCGGCGCGGCTGCGCTGCTGAAGGCGAACGACCCGAACACCTCGAACGGGACGATCGTCGGAAGACTTGCGCGCAACGCGGACGCAGCGGGGACGTCGGAGCAAACCGGGAACGGCCGTGTGAACATCGCGCGGGCGTTGGCGGATGACAGCACGGATGCGGTGGTCCCGGCCGGCGCCGGCGCAAGCGGCGGCCCGCTGGTTGGGCCGTACGTGATTGGGGCTCCGCAACAGCTCAGCGGATCTCTCCAGTCGCAGAACAACCCGCCGTGCTCGACCCCCTTGCCGTGCCCGTGGCAGACATCGACCGTGTCCGGGTGGGCGGAACTCCAAACCGTGCCGTTCCGGCTGTTCTTCGCGGCGAACCAAAACGGAAGAACGAACACGTACAAGATCGACGTCGACCACACGGCCGGAGGATCCCAGGGCCTCGACGGCCTCATCTTCGGTCTCCACCCGAACATCACCATGTCGGCGATCATTTTCAGCTCGTCGACGAACGGTGCGGGCGCGACGACGTGGAGCTACACATTCGACGCGACGGCCGACAACGACAACGCCGGCGAGATCGACTTTACGACCCGACTGCTGGCGGGTGCGCACGCCTTCACCGGAAGCTCTTTGCAGGTCAAGGGCTCGTCCGGGGCGGGAAATATCGGATTCTCCAAGCCGGCGGCCGCGCCGGGCACGCCCGACCTCGTCGTCAGCAAATCGGGGCCGACCTTCGTCGTCCCCGGACAGACCTTGACGTATACACTTTCCTATCGCAACCTCGCGACCGGATCGAACAGCGCGACGGGAGCACTTCTTACCGACAACCTTCCCAGCACCGAGACGTACGTCAACGGCAGCTGCAGTGGCTGCACGTTCGACTCGTTGAGCAACACGCTCTACTGGAACCTCGGAACCATCGCCGCCGGCTCCGCTCTCGCCACGAAGACGTTCCAGGTCACAGTTGCGAGCACCGGGTTGAACAACGGAAACACGATCGTCAACGCCGCCAGCCTCTACAGCGCGGAGACCGACGCGGACACCATTACGAGCGGGCGTCAGAACAACACTACCTTCACGTCGACCGTCGCGATCCCGGCAATCGGCGGGACGGTTCTCAGCGACATAGACGCCGACGGTGCGAACAACGATGGCGGGATCGGGATTTCAGGGGCAACGGTCGCGCTCTATCAGGACGCCAACAATGACAACACCTGGAACCCCGGCGGCGCGACCCCCGATCCTCTCGTTGCTTCCGTTATTACCGGCGGAACCGGCGACTTCATATTCAACTCGGGCCTCAGCGCGGGCACTCAGTACTTCATCGTTCGCACGAATCCGGCCGGATACACCTCGACACAGGCCATCGTCGGGACCGGGACCAACTCACCGCGGGCGTCATCCTCGAACGTCAAGGTATCGAACGACGTCCTGCGAGTCAGCCTCGGCGCCGCGCCGGCGTTCAACAGCAACAACTATTTCCTCGCCCAGCCGCGAAACGCATCCATCGCGGGCAAGGTGTGGAACGACGTCGACCAGAGCAATACAGGTAATGGAACTGAAGTCGGAATCTCCGGCGTCACCGTCAGCCTTTCCGGTGGAACACCGGCGATCACGCCAACAGCCACGACCACTGCCGCCGACGGGACCTATTCCTTCGGAAGCCTTCCTCCGGGCACGTACTCGGTCGACTACACGGTCCCCGCGACGTACACCAACAACGGCACGAAGCCGCTCGTCGTCGTCCTCGGCGCGAGCCAGGCCTCGACCGCCAACGACTTCTTTGCGCATCAGCAGAGCGGCTCGATCGCCGGCACGGTCTGGAACGACTCGAACGGCGACGGGCTCGCCGCGAGTGAGTCCGGCCTCGGTGGCGTGACGGTCTCGCTGTCGGGAACGACGTCCGGCGCCACGACGACCGCGGCAGACGGGACGTACAGCTTCGGCTCGCTCGGAGCCGGTTCGTACACGGTCTCCTTCACACCGCCGACCGGCTACCTGGCCATCGGCGCGTCCTCGATCGGGCCCTTCGCTTTGGCTTCGGGACAGAACCTGGCCGGCAAGGACTTCTTCGCGCGTCGCGCGACATCGACCTCACTCGCGCTGACCACCGGAACCAACCCCAGCACGTACGGCGACTCGCTGACGTTCACGGCTACCGTGACGTCGCTCGCCGGAAACGCGACCACCGGCAACGGAACCGTGACGTTCAAGGACGGCGCGACCACGATCTGCAGCGCCGTTGCGCTCGGCGGCGTCGGCGCGAACAAGGCGACATGCACCTTGTCGACGCTGAACGTTGCGGGTAGCCCACACAGCATTACGGCGGAGTACAGCGGCGCAACAACGACCAGCGGCTGGTCAGGAAGCACGAGTGTGGCGCTCCCGCAGACCGTGAATCCAAAGCCGGTCACCGTCACCACCGCCAATGCCGGCAAGGCATACGGCGACGGGGACCCCTCGCCGCTGACGAGTGCGAACCTGGGCGGCTTCGTCGCCTCGGACAACATCGACGCGACGTTCTCCCCAAGCTCGTCAACTACACCGTGACCAACACCGGGGCGACGTTCACGATCTCCATCGTCGGCTCGACGGTGACGGTGAGCGCCTCCGACGCCCAGTACAACGGCGCCGCGCACGGCGGGACCGCAAGCTGGTCCTCCACCGGCGGCGACGGTGAAGGCGCGGCGATCTCGACCATCACCTACACCGGGCGCAACACCACCGTCTACAACTCCACGACGGCGCCGACCGCGGCCGGGGACTACCGGGCATCGGCGAGCTTTGCCGGCAATGCCAACCACACCGGGTCCAACAACTTCGCGGACTACTCGATCACCCGCAAGCCGGTCACCGTCACCACCGCCAATGCCGGCAAGGCATACGGCGACGGGGACCCCTCGCCGCTGACGAGTGCGAACCTGGGCGGCTTCGTCGCCTCGGACAACATCGACGCGACGTTCTCC
>JAIVGO010000004.1 GCA_020201525.1 Actinomycetota bacterium
CTGCTGGACGCCGGAGACGGCGTCAAGGAGTGGTCTACGATCGGCGTGTCTCCAAACATCATCGAAGCGTCCTGGCAGGCACTCGAAGATTCGATCACGTACGGGCTCACGCACACGGAGCCGAGGGAATGACGGAGGTCCATCCGAAAGTTCGGGTGCGATTCGCGCCTGCCCCGTCGGGATCACTGCACGTGGGGAACGCGCGGAGTGCTTTGTTCAACTGGGCATATGCACGACACTTCGACGGCGCGTTCGTATTGCGCATCGAAGATACCGATGCGTCGCGCGCAACCGGAGCGGCGATGCACGATCTCATGGATGTGCTGCGCTGGCTCGGGCTGAATTGGGACGAGGGGCCCGACGTCGGCGGGCGGTTCGCGCCGTACCGTCAAAGCGAACGTTTCGATCTCTATCGACGTGCCGCCGAAGGGCTTGTTCGGTCGGGGCGTGCGTATCACTGCTACTGCACGCCGGAGGAGCTCGATCAGCGACGCAAAGAGGCAATGGCAGCGGGGCGGCCGCCGGGATATGACGGGCGCTGCCGAACGTTGAGCGATGTCGACCGCGCGAAGCTTGAAGGCGAAGGTCGTCCGCACGCGCTTCGTTTCTGGGTGCAGGAGGGCGCGACGGAATTCCAGGACTTGGTAAGAGGCGCCGTGCGCTTCGAAAACAATCAGATCCCGGACTTCGTCATCGTGCGAAGCGATGGGTCGCCGACGTACTTGCTTGCCGCCGGCCACGACGACCTCGCAATGGAAATCACGCACGTGATTCGGGGCGAGGACCTTCTGTCTGCCACGCCGCGTCAGCTCATGCTGTACGAAGCGATGGGGTTTCGGAATCCACCGAAGTTTGCGCACATGCCGCTCATCGTTGGCGCCGACCGGCAGCCGCTATCGAAGCGGCACGGCCAGACGTCTGTGGAGCACTACCGATCGGAAGGGTTTTTGCCGGAGGCGATGGTCAACTACATGGCTCTTCTCGGCTGGTCGTTCGGCGATGGGACTACAGAACGCTTCACGCGCGAGCAGCTCGTCGAGCAGTTTGCGTTGGAGGCCGTCTCGCATAACCCCGCCGCGTTCGACGTACCGAAGCTCACCGCGCTGAACGGCGAATACATTCGCGGCCTGCCGGTCGATGAATTGGCGCGACGGCTGACCCCGTTCACGGGCGAGGTGGACGATGTGCTGCTCCTGCGCGTCGTTCCTCTCGTCCAGGAACGCATCGCGAAGCTCACCGAAGCCGCTCCGATGCTGCGCTTCTTCTTTACGGATGAGCCACCGATGGACGAAGCCGCCGTCGCCAAGTTTCTGAACGCCGACTTCGTCGAGGCGCTCGACGGATACCTCAACGCTTTGTCGTCGCTGGGCGAGTGGGATCACGCGTCGATCGAAACGGCGATGCGCGGCGTCCAAGAGAAGCTCGGCCTCAAGAAGAAGACCGCGTTCATGCCGGTCCGCGTTGCGGTGACGGGATCGCTGATATCGCCGCCGCTGTTCGAGTCGCTGGAAATCCTCGGCCGCGAGCCGTCTCTCGCGCGCATCCGCGCCGGTCTCGACCGCGCAAAAACGGCCTAGTTCCCGAATCTCTCGTTCTTGGGAGCGGAAACTCCGAGTGATAGCATGTACCTATTCGAACAGGAGTTGTGTACACATGGAGATCGGCGTTCGCGAGTTCAGAGCCAATTTGAGCAAATGCATAGATCATGTTCGGCGCGGCGAAGACATTGTGCTGACAGAGCGCGGCATTCCCGTTGCGCGAATCATTCCCGCCGCCGCCAAGACTCCACTTGAGCGTTTGGTCGCTGCAGGAGTTGTGCGGCTGCCTCAGAAGCCAAAGGGAGCCCCGCCAAAGCCGATTCGAGCCAGGGGAACCGTCAGCGACATCGTGATCGAAGAGCGCAGGTAGTGATCTGCTACTTCGAAACTTCTGCTCTCACCAAGTTGCTCATTCTCGAGGACGGGAGCGAGATGGCTCAAGCGCTGTGGCGTGAAGCCGACACAATCGCCACGAGTGTCGTCACCGAGGTCGAAACACGGGCGGCTCTCGCATCGGCATTCAGGCGGCGGAGACTTACCCGGCGAGAACACCTTCACGCGAAAGCAAAACTGCGGAGCCTGCTGGTCGAGGCGCTCCTGATCGATATCGGGGATCGGGTGGTTCGTATTGCGGGAGATCTTGCCGAGGAGCATGCTCTGCGAGGCTATGACGCCATTCATCTGGCGTCCGCCGTCCAACTTGACGCGGACGACGCACTGGTAGCCAGCTGGGATGATGAGTTGCTCCGTGCGACGCGGCGAGCCGGTCTGCAAACGATTCGCGTGTAAGGCTTCGCCAATGCGTGACGGGGTCTGTAAAATGTGCGATTCCAAGATGGGGCGTAGCGTAACCCGGCAGCGCGCTTGATTCTGGTTCAAGTAGTCCTGGTTCGAATCCAGGCGCCCCAGCGAAAAACAACTGAATAGCGAGGCAAGGCCCCATCGTCTAGCGGCCTAGGATACTACCCTCTCAAGGTATAGATCGCGGGTTCGAATCCCGCTGGGGCCACCAATCCGGACGGTGGTCGAAATATCGGCACGCGAAAGATCGGCTGGATCCACGAGCGATCTTTGACGCGGATTTCGGCCACGAGCGTCGCAAGTAGTGCCTTGCGTTGCGCGTGATCGCCGGCCTCCAAGGCTGACAGGAGTTCTTCACGTAGCTCCACGAGGTCGTTTTCATCGGGAACATCGGGCGCGGCGTCTGATAGCTCGTCGGCAAGCTCATTGCGTCGCGCGCCCAGCGCGGCGATCTCGGCTGCGAGCTTCTGCACGCGCGAGGCGCACGTGGCTTCGGTCATCGAGCCGGACTCGAAGGCGTTGAAGTAGCGGTCCAGTGCGGACTCGGCTTTGCGGATCTGACGGTCCGCCGCGGCGAGTTCCTTCTCCAGCTTTGGTTTGTCTTTGCCTTGCTGCGCCGCCCACCGACTGACGGCTTCCTCAAGCACGTCGGTGCGCTGCAAGGTCTTCACGAGACTTTCGATCAACCGTTCTTCCATCTCTTCTGCGCGGAGGCGATCTTGCGGGCACTCGTGCGTCCCGTATCGTTGACGTGAGAAGCACACGTAGTAGGGGTAGCGGTACTTGTTACCGTGGGCCGCGGCGCCGACGAAGCGCTTGCCGCAGCGGTCGCACACGATCAAACCGGTGAGCAGATAGTCCGAGGAGTTAGAGCGGCGAACGCTGGGATTGTCTCCTCGTTCTTCGAGGATGGCCTGCGCGGTGGTAAAGATATCTTCATCGACCAGAGGCGGATGGGGTGCCTTGTGGTAGTGACCCCGGAAGAAGATCTCGCCGATGTAGGAGCGGTTGGTGAGCACGGTCAGCACCGAGGTGTGGCTCCACGGCTTGCCGAGGCGGGTCTTATGGCCGCGGCGGTTGAGCTCGTTGGCGATCGCGCGCGAGCCGAGTCGTTTGTTCGCGTAGAGGGCAAAGATGAGCGCGACGACAGGTGCTTCGTCTTCCTTGACGACGAGGAATCCGGTCGCCGGGTCGGGCACGTAGCCGAAGGGTCGAAAGCCTCCCGGCCACGCGCCGGTTGAGGCTTTGCGTTCCATGCCGGCGATGACTCGGTCAACGAGTGTCGCACGTTCGAACTCGGCGAACACGCCGAGCATCTGCACCATCATCCGCCCGGCCGGCGTCGAGGTGTCGAAGGGTTCGGTCGCCGAGCGGAACGCAACGCCTGCTCGGTCGAGCTCGTCGAGGATCTGCGCCAGGCCGCGCACCGTGCGCGCAAGCCGGTCGACGCGGTAGACGAGCAGCAGGTCGAAGCGGCCGGCTTTGGCTTCTGCCAGCGCGCGCTCAAGGCCGGGGCGCTCAAGCGTGGCGCCCGACATCTGGTCGGTGAACTCCTTACGCCGTTCCCAGCCGGGCTGGCTCGTCACGTACGCGCCCAACCGCTCGGTTTGCGAGGCGAGGGAGTAGGGCTGGTGGTCCTCGTCGGTGGAGATGCGGGTGTAGGTGGCGACGCGCACGACGGCCTCCTCGGGCTTGGGGTCCGAGGCCAACCTAGCGCGCGAGACAGCCACCTTCAGACGGCCACCTTCCGGCGGCGTGTCTTCTTACGATCAAGCCACTCGTCGAGCAGCTCGACAAGGATCTTCACCACGGCTTCGCGTTGCTCGTCATCGAGGGGGACGAGCTTGGGTGGGCGCAGCACAATCGGATCATGTGCAGGGCGCCCTGCGGGGTTGCCCGTCGCGCGTCTAACCATCGGCTTTCTTCGGCTTCGCCCATCGGCGTCCCAGGCAGTCCTCGAGGTGGTACGGCTCAGCGTCGATGCTCGGAAGCTGATCCAGTCGCAGACGCTCTGGCCGGCGCAGGAACATGTCGCGCCACACCGGGCCAAGTTGTTTCGCCTTGATGAGGCGAACCACCGTCGTGCAATACAGCGGAAGGATCGCCGTTCGCGCGTATGCGGGATCCCACTGCTGTAGGGCCTTCAGGAGCGCCTTGAGAAGCGCCCGTTCTCGGTCATCGCTCGGCACAACGAACAGCACGGCGGGGAACGGCTTGCCGTCGAGGGACTCCCAGGTCGAGGCGATCCGCAGGTAGCTCGCGAACTTGTCCAGCAACGGCTTGACGTGCTCGGTGTCGCGGTCGTACTCGAAGTAGAACTCGACCGCGCTTCCTGGATGCAGCAGCCGTCCGAAACTGTCGGGTTGGATCTCACCGAACGGCGTGCGCAGCTTGTGCTCGTCGCGCCAAGCCTCCACGCCGTAGCCCGGATGCTTGAGCGTCTCGCGAACAAGGTCGGCGAAGAACCGGTTCACGCCCGCGCGGTGCGGCATGAGCTTCTTTGCTGCATCCTCATCGACCGGGATTGCGCCGAGTTCTGCAACCCGACAGCGGCGCCAGGAGGCGACGAGTCGCGCGCCGGCGGGAGTGAGGAAGTGCCGGTTCGCGTCGCGCGTGCGCGAGGAGCTTTGCCACTCGAACGAGGAGATGAGCCCGGCGTCGCGAAGCTCTTGTAGGACGCGCTGTGCGCTGCGATCTGAGCCGCAGAACAGCACCTCGATCTGATCGGTCGAGAGGATCTTGTGCTCGGCGAACGCGAGCAACACGGCTCGCGCGCGCACATCAAGCTCGCAATTCGAGAAGCTTGAAATTGAATAGCTTGCTGCGTCTTCAGACATAGTCCTCCAATAGGTCGGCCCTTTCCCTCGCGGATCCTTCGCCCGCTTGGGGTCTTACCTGCGGTGATTCGCCACCTGCGTGGCCGGCTCGCCGCCCCCGTACCGCCATCTCGGCGCCGATTGCCGGAATCGAATCGCTTCGATGCGCTTACCGATCACCGCTTGATCTGTTCAACCGTTCACACCTTCGCGAAAGCAGCTCGCTTCCTTGACGTCGCCCCTGGGCTCCGGTGTCCGCAGCGCGAGCGCGTGGCGATGCGTGAACACATCGGCTCTTCCGCTTCGGCTCGAGCGCGCCTCGCGATGAGGTGCCCGACTGAGGGTTGGCCGCGTGTTGGGTCTAACCATCGACTTCGCCCGGACTCTTGAGCCCAGCCGATGCCGGTGGCAAACGCCTCCGCTTGGCGTATTCGGTTGTCAGATCCTCGCCGCAATGGTGCCGACCGACTGCCTCGATCCGGCCCCATGCCGCGAAGGCGGGTGCTACTCGTTGCGAAACAGCGAACTGCAGCCTCGGCGCAGAACCTCTGCCCAAGAGCCGCCGGAAAGCTGGCGATCCCGCCAGTCTTTCGCGCAGCGCTTGCCCGTTCACACCGTGACGTCCTTCCGATTCGCTCGATCGCAGCCAAACGACCCGCGCTTCGCGTTGCCGCCCGTGCTCGTCAAGCCGGCTCCGCTCCGTCATTTCGCCTCCACACAACAAAGGCCATCGCGAACCCTTTCTGGCCGCCGTTCCGGTCGGTTTTCTGGGGAAGGTCGGCCTCCGAGCCGGTTCCGTGAGCTTCCGCCGCGAACCTTTCGTGATGCCTGCCTACAAATGAGCACCCACCTGCTCAAATTCGTGTCCGCCGAGCCAACTTTCCGCGCGAGGTGGGCCGATCTTTCGCGCGAGGTTTCCTCGTGCAACCTCGCTCACCTACGCACGGCCACCCGGAAGGCCAAAGTGGGACAGGTCGAGCCGAACTTTCCGTGCGAGGTTGCCGATTTTCCGCGCGAGGGTGGCGTGACACACGGTCGCGCAGGTTCCACGACCTCAGCAGCCCAAGAGTCTTGCGGTCAGGGCGACCCTGCACTCGCACGGCGCGCGCGTCCACGCGGCGCGCGAGGCGTCGCATCTTCCCAACGACAGCTGAGTTTCCCATGCCATACAAAAGGCCATCTCGGATCGCGAACCTTGACATCGAAGAGCCATATTTCGGCGTCAGAGAAACGTCAGGCAGGACAATGATGTTCGATGGGCCTGACGTTTCTCGGAAGTTTCTCGGACGTTTCTCTGACGCGGTGTCACGCGGTGTCACGCGACACGGTCGCGACACGGTCGTCGCCATCTTCTGCGAAGACTTGTGAAGACCGCGTGAAGACCGTTCAGCGGCAATTCAGCGGCCGCGCCGGAATCCTGGCCGAGAATAGTGGAGCCGTCCCCAAAAACCCGCCGATTCAGTTTCTGGGCGAGTGACGACTCGGTGCCGGTAGCTCGCTGACGACCCAACTCCGCATTTCGGCGGCTTTCTTGATCGCCTTGGGGGGAACGTTTTCGGAACCCCCGAGATCCTGCGGCCGAACCGCGTCCCCGGGGCGCACCGCTCTAAAGCACTGAACGCGACGCGGCAACGATGCTCGGCACCATCGATTCAGACTGCGCTTTTGCACGAGCCGCTTGATCCGCGCGCCTTGATGTATCTGCGCTATTGCTGTGCGCAAGCCTCGCGACTAGGTTCAACACGTTTGGCAGCTGTTGACCAAGTCTGTGGTCCTTTGGTCACGGCCCGTGGCGGGGGAGAAGTCATGCGAACAACGGCGCTTGCACGTGCTCGGCCGTATTTGTTTTCGATCGCTCTTCTTGTCGTCCTCGCGCTGGGCGTGACGTCTCTGTCGGTACACGCCGAAGCCAGCAGTCAAGGCGCTACTGGCACAGGGGACGGTACGAGAAACGTAGCCTTCCCTGGTGGGACCGGATCATCAAAGACCACAGGAGTGGCGACGCAAGTATCGTCCGCGGCTTCACAACCGTCTGGTGCCGTGGTCTCGCTCACCAACGGCGGCGGTATTGGCAACAATGCATCGTCGGGAGCGCCAATGCAGTGGCGCGTCGGCAGCACACCTTGGTCCTCAAGCGATGGTCGCTATGTCGCGTTTCATTCCGACGCCACGAATCTTGTTTCAAGCGACACCAACGCTACAAGAGACGTCTTTGTTCGGGATCGCCAAGGAAGCACGACGGTTCGAGTGTCGGTCGGTGCCGGCGGCGTTCAAGCGAACGGGGCGTCATCCATCGACGGCATGTCGACCGACGCGCGCTACGTCATGTTCGATTCGGGCGCGACGAATTTGGTGTCCTCCGATACAAACGGCGTCTGGGACGTGTTCGCGTACGACCGGACCACGACCACAACGAAACGGCTCTCGGTGTCATCTTCCTCCGGTGGGCTCAACGCCTACTCGAGTTTCGTTGGTATGTCCCGGAACGGACGCTACGTTGCGTTCCGCACCAGTGCCACAAACGTCGGGACGGCAACGCAAGCTCCCGCGAACATTTATGTTCGCGACCTCGTTTTGAACACAACGACCGGATTCTTCTACGGGCTCACGGGTGGTGCCACGCCCGACGGCGACGCGTGGTCACTTCATATCTCTGATAACGGCCAATACATTGCATTTTCGAGCTCGGCGTTGAACATTACTTCAACTCAAGATTCCGGACTTTGTGGTCAGGTGGGGAACGGCGCGTCGTACCGGTATTTCCGGGACACGGTAAGCGGCATCAACACCTTCATGAAGGACTCAGCTATTTTCCAGGGGAGCTCGGACAATGGCTTCGATATGACGCCAGATGGCAGGTACGTTCTCTATGGCGTTTCGTGCATAAATTCAAGCAGGCTAAACGACGGCGGGTTCTACCGGTATGACAGCCAAACAAGCCTCAACGATGCTGTCGCCATGCGGCATCCGATCGGAAGCCTATCAGTTGTTGGAATTTACAACGTCAGCGATGACGGCGGAAGGGTTTACGCTGACGGCTGCTTTACCTCCACCTTTTCGTGCCCGCCTCTGAGCAACTACCTCTGGGATGGAACGGCGCTCATGTGGGTGCACTTGACGAGCTTCGTGGCTGACGGTCGAATCGCGCCGGACGGCAAGAATGTTTTGATGACGACAAACGAAGTCCTGGATCCCATCGACACGAACGGATCCAGTGACGTCTATCTCTTCGCAGCACCGCCAGCCGGGCAGCTGGCACCAACCGGGGGTGCGATTGGCCCTGGCGAACTCTTTGGGGGTTGCGGATGTGGCTACGCTTCGCACGCCCAAGTTACTCCTTACCCGATTGACACCGCCTCAGGAAACTTCTGGCATTCCTTCGACGATCTCGCCATCCCTGGTCGCGGCGCAGCCATCGACCTGAGCCGTACCTACAACTCCCTCGCAGCAGCAACCGATGGGCCCTTCGGCTTCGGCTGGACTCACCCGTACGGGATGACCCTTACGATCGGCGGCTCGACCACCGTCGTCAACCAGGAGAACGGCTCGCAGGGGACCTTCACGCTCAATGGCGCGACGTGGTCCGCGCCGCCGCGCGTATTTGCCACGCTCGTGCACAACGGCGATGGGACCTGGACGTACACTCGCCGGGCTCGAGAAATCTTCCAGTTCGATTCATCCGGACGACTGACGACGATCAAGGATCTCAACGGTTACGTGACGAGTGTCACGTATCCATCAGGAACCTCTCAGGTGATTACGGATCCCGCGGGGCGCACCGTGACACTGACCTTTGTCGGTAGCCATGTGACGGGGGCTACCGACGCTTCGACGCCGCCACGGACGCTCACGTACACCTATGACGTGTCCGGCAACCTCACCGATGTTATCGACGTGGGCGGTGGACACTGGCAGTTCACGTACGACGCTGCTCACCGATTGCTGACTATGCGCTCACCGCGCTTTTACGGCGACACAACGACGACGCCATCGCCGGTCGTAACGAACGTCTACGACGGCGCGGGGCGCGCCACCCAGCAGACCGATCCCCTGGGCCGCGCAACCAATTTCGACTACACGTATGTTCCCGGCGCAACAAAAGTGACAGACCCCAAAGGGAACATGACCCTCTACTACTACACCTTCGGCCTGCTGACGGCGTTGACGCGTGCGTGGGGAACCTCAAACGAATCGACGTGGATCTACCGATACGACGTCGACACCATAGGAAAGACGTTGACCGTCGATCCCAACGGTCACTCGAGCGCGGCGACCTACGACTCCGCCGGCAACATGCTCACGAAGACAGATGGCCTTAGCCGCACGACCACATACACGTACAGCGGCCTCAGAGAGGTCACGTCAATCACCGAGCCGAAGCAGGTCAACGGGCACGCGATCACGAGCACTACGACGTACGACGCCGCGGGAAATCCGCGCGTCCATTCTTCGCCGCTCCTAGACGCCAACGGGAACACAACCGCCAATGCAGTCACCACCTACCATTATGACGACGCATCGCATCCCGGTGACGTCACGTCGGTGACCGATCCGAACAGCAACACGGCCAGCTTCACCTATGACACCTTCGGAGATCTGACCGCGGTGACCATGCCCCCGACACCGGAGAATGCCACTGGCAACAAGACCACCTACGGCTACGACACGGCCAAAGGATGGCGGATCTCGATGGTCTCCCCGAAAGGCAACGTCACCGGCGGCGATCCGGCTGCGTTCACGACCAGCTACGCCCGTGACGCCTACGGCCGGCCGACGGTGACGAAGGACCCGCTGTGGACCTCGACCACGCCCACGCAGCATCAGAGCGTGCGCCGCTACGACGCCGACGGGAACCTCGACTCGCTGACCGACGGCAACAACCACGCCACGACCTACGCCTACGATCCGGCCGGGCAGCAGACGCAGATCCGCCGGGCCGACGGTTCAACTTTGCGCGCGGACTACTTCGCCGACGGCACGCTCAATCACCAATTTGACGGAGCCAATCAGCCCACGACCTACACCTACGATGAGCTCGGCCACCTTTACACCGTGGCCGACCCGCTCGGTCGGACGACGTACTACGGGTATGACGCGCTCGAGAATCTGAAGACGCTCTCCAACCCCTCGAACCGCACCACCACGTACGGTTACGACGCCGCGGATGAGCTGACTTCGATGAAGTACTCCGACGGCACAACACCGAACGTCACAAGCATTGCCTACGACGCCGATGGGCAACGGACCACGATGAGCGACGGGACCGGCACTTCCACTTGGGCGTGGAACACGCTGCACCGGCTTACCTCATCCACGAACGGCGCCGGCCAAATCGTGGGCTACGGCTATGACCTGGGCGGGCGGATGACCACGATTACCTATCCCGGCGCCACCGGGAGCGTGATCCGCACGTACGACGCCGCGAACCGTCTGGCGAGCGTGAAGGACTGGGCGAACCGCCAGACGAACTTCGCCTATGACGCCGACTCGAACTTGCTGACCCAAGGCTATCCGAATACCAGTACGGCAACGAACACGTTCGACAACGCCGACCGCCTTATGGTCGTCTCGCACGCTCCCACGCCCACGCCCGCCCTGCCGTTCGCGAGCTTCACCTACGCCCGGGACGGCGCGAACCTGCTGAGCTCGGTCGTCTCAACCGGCGTCCCTTCCGACAACCACGCGTGGAGCTACAACGCGATCAATGAGCTCACCGGGGTCGATGCGTCGACCTACAATTACGATTCCGCGGATAACCTCACCAAGCGCACCGACGGAACCAACCAGGGGTTTGATGTCGCGAACGAGGTGCTCAGCGCCACAAATACTCCGGCCATATCATTCGTCGGTACCGCCAGCGCGGGGGACGCCACCTCAACGTCGCTCAATCTCGCCCTTCCGGCTGGCACCACCGCGAACGACCAGATCCTTCTTGCCGTCACGCTGCCCTACAGCAAGAGCGTCACGACGCCGAGTGGCTACACGGTCGTCGGAACCTACACGTCCGGAACGTCGAATACTTCCGCCAAAGTCGTCGTCTTCCGGCGCACCGTGGTCGCGGGGGACACCTCGGTCACGGTCAGCTTCGGCACGAAGTTCGCCAAGACCGTCACCCTCGGCGTGTACCGAAACGTCAATCCGGCCAGCCCGATCGACGTCGCCGGAGTTGGCGGCGCGGCCGCGCCCGGCACGACGGTCACGGCGCCTGCGGTCACCACGACCGGAACCGGGGACAGCCTTCTCATGATCTCCGGTGCCTCAGGGTCCGCCAGCACGTGGACGGCTCCTTCCGGCATGACAACCCAAGTGCAAAAGACCGGCGGCACGACCGACTCGGCGATCAGCGACCAGGTGTTGACGGGTCCGGGCACGACCGGAATCCGCACCGCCACGCACTCGGCTTCGACACAGCTCGTCGGCGTGCTCGTCGCTCTGCGTCCTGCCCAGGGGATCTACACCTACGACGCTCAAGGTAACCGCGTGACGTCCACGCCTGCGGGAGGGGCCACAGTCTCATTCAGCTTCGACCAAGCCAACCGCCTGACGAGCTACGGCACGAGCGCGACGTACGCCTACAACGGTGACGGTTTGCGCACCTCCAAGACGGTCTCAGGCGCGAGTACCGCGTTCACGTGGGACGTGACTGGTTCACTGCCGCTCCTGCTCGTCGAGGGGACGAACAAGTACGTCTACGGGCCCGGCGGCTTGCCGCTCGAGCGCATCGACTCGACCGGTGCAGTGACGTTCTACCACCACGACCAGCTCGGCTCGACACGCGCCCTCACGAACAGCACCGGAACGGTGGTCGCGACTGATAGCTACGATGCGTACGGCAACCTGAGCGGCTCGACCGGAACCGTTACGAATCCGTTCGGCTACGCCGGGCAGTACACCGATTCCGAGAGCGGGCTTCAGTATTTGCGGGCGCGGTATTACGACCCGGTCACGGGGCAGTTCATCAACCGCGACCCGATAACGCAGCTGACGCGACAGCCATATTCGTATGTGCAAGCGAACCCGTTGAATGCCTCGGACCCGTCGGGTCTCTGTTGGCCGCTCTGCGCGATTACAGCCGCAATTGGCGCATTCGCTGGAGCGTTCGGCACTATCTTGTCCGGCAACATGAATCCCGCGGATATCGCGATGGCAGCTTTCGTGGGAGCAGCAGTCGGGTTCCTTTTCCCGGAGAATCCAGTTCTAGCGGGAGCGGTTGGCGGCGCCATCACCAACTTGTTCAATCAGACTTGGCAGAATGGCATTTCGAACGTCAACTATTACGAAGTTGCGGCAAGCGGCCTGATCGGTGCTGGCTTGGGAGGTGTAGGAGGGTTCTTCGAGCGAGGCTGGATCGGTGCCACTGACTGGGTATTTCGAGCGGGCTATGGTGCCATGAGTGGTGCTTTTTCGGCGGGCGGTTTCAACGTCAGCGACGAATGCTACATAGTGCCCATTCACCCGAACATCGTTTCCGGTTCGCGATACTTGAGAATGTAGGGTCCCCAAAAAATGCCTGTAGACCGACGCGATGAGAATCAATTGTTCAGACCGAGGCTTGAAGGTTTTCGCCTGTTTTTCGCAAGTGAGGCTACCGCGATCATGATTTTGGTATTTGGCATCGCTGGCGCAGTCTGGAACAGGCCATCACAATTGCCGCCTTGGATCGCTCTCATCGCGTACTTCTCTGTTTACCCGCTTTTGATATTGCGTCGAGTCAGTTTGCGTATCACGCCCGAGGCCTTGGTTTACACGAAGCTCTTGGGCCATCCTAGAGCCATACCTCGGGACCAGATAGTTGCGATCCGACGTGGATTTACCGGAGCATTTGCTGTTACAAAAAGTACGGCCGTCGGTCTTAACGGAATGTGGACTAACGAGCAACTGACGCAACTAGCCGATTGCATCAGAGTACCGTTGGAAATCATCGGTACGCGAAATCGTCGGGTTGGTCCATGAATCTGAATCGTCGGTGGGTAGTCGGGACTGAATCCCCGGGGTTGCGTAGAGGGCGTGGGTCTCCCCCGACTTTCGTGGAGCCGATTGTCCCGAGTCAAGTTTCCTGGACACTTTCTGCTCGCACTCTTGTAGGCCGGACCATTGTCGGCCACCACCACAAGCGAACGGCGCCGGTAGCATGATCCACCAAGACCGATGAGTGTTCAGAAATGACCGAATCTTCGGCACGGGATGGAGTTGTAATTCGACCGGCTTGGAAATCTGTTCTTCCTGGCCTCGTGGCATGTTGGGGGCTTGCCGTTTTGTTCTTGATCGTCACGATCATTAAACGGTCCAATCGACCCACCTCGGAGCTAATCCCAGGGATCGGCCTGGTTATGTTCTTCGTTGTAGCACCTCTGGTAATCAGGTTCCGGACAAGGTTGATGATCGACGGCAAAACGCTTACGGTTCGGCGCTCTGCGCGTCGAGCCGTAAGCGTCAACACGGGCCAGGTCACTGGCATAAGCCTTCAAACTCTTGGACCTTGCGCAGTGATCAATGACGGGAGATGGATTAGCCTTGGTGCGTTATGGAGTCGCGCGCAGTTAGAGCAAATCGCGGCAGAACTTTCTGTCCCAATCACGCGCGCAAAGCGTCGTTAAGAGAGCAGACTGTCAGCGCGACCAAAGTGGCGAGTAATTTGAGCGAGACGAAGATCGCTTTCGGATGGAGGGCTGATACACGCCTCTCCGACCGCCTGTCTTCGCTTGTGGATGAATTCCAGCCCCTGCCATTCGCGTGCTTATCACGTCGATAGATAGTGATCCCCATTCCACGATGCCGTGGGCAAGGTAGCGTCTGAATGAGGATCAAAACTGGGCGCTTTCGGTTGATCCTTTAGTGATTTCGGGCACGGCTTTCGTTCGGGCTGCGAGCGAAATCAACCTCCTGACTGGTTTCGACGACATTGGATCCCCTCTCGTTTGCACTGTCTCGGCGCGAGCCGATGACTCGTAGCCCAACGTGCGCGCGGACCGCCGACCGGCTCATGGGCGTCTCTCACGCCCCGATGCCGACTCCCCTGGTCCCCTTTGCGAGGTTCACCTCCGGCCGGGACGGCGCGGGCCAGGCCATCGAGATGCTCACTATGGACGCGGTTTGTTACTGCCCCAATGGAGCTTTCGGCGAGACTTTACTAGCGCGAAGGGCTGCCCAGGAACGCGGGGAGGGTTTTTCGGATACTGTCGCCTTGGGGCCACCAAAAAGCGTCACGGCGTCGCGCATGCGAACGCGATTCGTTGTGCCGCTTCGAGCACCGGCGTGTTATCGGTTCCGCCGCTCACTTGTCGCTGTTGGTAGCGCAGAACGATGTTCCTGCTCGCGGCGCGCAAATCATGTTCGCTCTTCGAGAGCTTCGGCTCTTCACCGCTGATCGTCGCGATCTCGTCGGCGACGTCGCCGAGGTCCGACTTCGTATCGATCTGCTGCAACATCCGAGATCCCGCCGCGCAGATGGATCGCCGGGCTTCGGCCGAATGATTGCCGCACGCGGGCATAATCAGCACAGCGACGAGTCCGGCGATCCAAGCTCGCATACGGAGCCAGGATACAGAGCGTTACACGAGCAGCCTGTGTAGGCGGCCGGCGATCTCGGCGACGGCCCTCTCCGATGGGCCGTGCGTCGAGAAAGCCACGACGACGGCGCGCCCGTTCGCCCAGCCGCATGCCGCACCGCCGAGCGTTCCGACGTCTGCGCATCGCACGGTAGTCCCGGCCAGCGCAAAGTCCGAGACGTCCCCGGCGTTCCTTGCGTCCACGAGACCCTCTATGGCGTCGTCGATCACGCCCAACTCTTCGGGGGATCCATATCGCAAGCGGCCGGCGACGACGACGACTTCGGCTCCGCCCGGCCCGGCGTATGTGGCGGCGACTCCGTCCGGGAAGCCCTGGTCGCGCACGAACGCTTTTGCGCCGACCGCGACGCTTCCGTCGACCGCACGGACGTATGCACCGATTCGGGACGGCAACTTGATCTCGGAGTTGCGCTCATACGAGCGGTAGACGCCGGCGATTAGGCCGAGTACGGAAAACACGACGAGCACGATGCCGGTGGTTCTCAATCGGCGGGATGACGACGGAGCACGCGAATGCACGCGGCGCTCCGACGGAATGAAGTACAGCGAGATGAGCCACACCATCTCGAAGAAGATCAGGCGCGATCCCATCGTCCACGAATCCAGGTTGTAGAGATTCGACGGAGTAATGAGCAACATGATGAGGTAGCCGGCGCCCATGATCGCGTAATCCCAGATCCGGAGACGCACGTTGAGCAACAGCCACGCGGCGACGAACAAGATCATGAAATCGTTCGAATGCACGAACGGAACGATCATGAGGCTAGCCAGCACTCCCACGGCGAGCATCGGCTCCGGTCCGGCATGGCGATGCTTGTTGATCACGACGGCGGCGCCGATGACGATTCCGATCTGCACGGCGATCTCGAGAAGCTTGTATTCGCTGAGCCGGACCGGAAGGCTCAAATGGCCGATCACGCCGAAGAGCTCCGGACGGCGTTGCGTCAGCAGGATCCGGTCGACATAGCCGCGAACGCCGTGCAGTCCGATGACGGCGATGCTCACTGCGGTAATCGCAGCCGAGCTCAGCAACCACGCGCGAAATGCCTTGAAGCGCCGCGCGACGAGCAGCGCGATCGGGATGACGAGTGTTCCTTGTGGGTGGAGAATGACGACGATCGACAGGACGACTCCCGCTTTCGCGTCGCTTCCACGTCTGAAAAGCCGGTACGCGGCTGCGATACCGAGCATCTGAAGCACGATCATCTGCTTCAGTAAGAGGCCGAAGAACACCGGGTACGGCACCATCGCCGCGAGAAGCAGGATGACCTTCTTCGGCGCGCTGCCTTCGACCGCCAGAACGCATGCACCCACGAAGGCGGCGAAAATGAGGACGCTCCAAATGTTGTTGGCGAGTGAGTACCGCATCAACGCGAGCGGGGCCCACAGGAAGCCGACCGGCGGCGTGTACGGCAGCGGATAAAAAGGCAGGGGCCCGGTCAGCTTGTACGCGGCGTTCTGCGCGGGGATGTCCCAGAGACGGCTCCAGCCGAACTTCACGCCGGTTTTGGCGAACGCGTAATACAGGCCGGAGTCCTCGCGGAAGAGAAAGTGCACGGTGTGCCAGATGTAAAAGAGGACATGCACCGCGCCCTCATAAAAGAGCAGAGCGAGCGCGATCGCTTGACCACCCGTGACCGAGATGCGCTCGAGGCCCTTCCGGTTTCCGGCGCGCGACGGCGTGTCCCCGGCCGTTTCCGGCCGGACCTGCGTTACGTCCATCCGCTCTCCTGGCTTCGATCGGGGCATGCGTGAGCCACCCTTTAGGCGCTTCAGACACTCCAACGACGCCGGCGCCGTTCCGGCACAGGTCCAAGCCGGACATGACCAGGTTTGCGGCTTGGGACAATTCGGGACATTGCGCGGCACTCGGAACCGATGGCGAGGAAACGTGATTCGGATCGTTGAAGACTTCGAACCTCGGACAAGGAGGAATGCATCACGATCCGGCGGCTTCGAACGAAGCTGATGCTGGCGGCATCGCTTTGCGCTGCGCTCGGCATGGTCTTTTCCAACGCGCCCGCGATCCCCTCGACGGTGACGCTCTTCGCCGGCGGCGTCGGCGACGGCGGCCCGGCAACTGAGGCGCGTCTGTTCTTGCCGACGGGAGTCTCTGTCGACGACACGACCGGCAACGTGTACATCGCCGACGCCGGTAACAGCCGGATTCGCTCGGTGAATTCCTCCGGCGAGATCTCAACCGTTGCGGGCAGCGGTCTCGAGGGATATTCCAGCGACGGGGTGCCGGCGATCGCGTCGAAGCTCAATCGCCCATACGGTGTCGCCGTCGGTCCCACCGGTACCTTCTACATCGCCGACACGGGGAACAGCCGCATTCGCAGAGTCGATGCGTCGGGCACCATCACGACGATCGCCGGGACGGGAGCGAAGGGATTTTCGGGTGACGGCGGCGATGCGACTCGCGCGAAGCTCCAAACTCCGTTCGCCGTTGCCGCCGGACCGATGAACACGATCTACGTTGCGGACACCGGGAACAATCGCGTCCGAAGGGTCGACGGCAACGGGGTGATCAGAACGATCGCCGGTTCGGGCGCCGCCGGTTACTCCGGCGACGGCGGTCCGGCGACCCGCGCGCGTCTGTACCTTCCGAGCAGCCTCGCCGTCGATGAGTCCGGCGACGTCTTCGTGGCCGACCTCGGGAACAGCCGCATTCGTAAGATCGACACCAACGGCACGATCACAACGGTCGCCGGTTCGGGCGCTCGCGGGTTCTCGGGCGACGGCGGGGCCGCGCGCCGCGCGCGCTTGTTCTATCCGACCGGCGTTGCGCTTGATTCCTTCGGCGCCCTCTTCATCGCCGACTTCGGCAACAACCGTGTGCGCGTCGTCGACACGCTCGGCAACATCACGACGGTCGCCGGGAGCGGCAAGAAAGGATTCACCGGTGACGGAAACGCTCCGAGGAGCGCTTCTATGAACGGCCCCTGGGCGGTCGCGTTGTCGAACAACACGGCGTACGTTGCCGATGCGGCGAACAATCGCGTGCGCTCGGTGACGACCTCGGCGATCACAACGTTTGCCGGAAACAACTCTGATGGTTTCACCGGAGACGGCGGCAGAGCGATCAGCGCACGTCTCTTCCTTCCTGGAACGATCGCCGCGGGGCCCAACGGTACTTTGTACATCGCCGACTCCGGTGACAATCGCGTTCGCCGCGTGGATGCTCGCGGTATCATGATGACGATTGCGGGGTCCCCGGTCCGCGGCTTCTCCGGAGACGGCAGGGCCGGAACGCTCGCGAGCCTCGCCGGCCCGAAAGGCGTCGCGGTCGACGGTCGTGGCAACGTTTTCATCGCCGACACGTACAACAACCGGATTCGAAAGCTGAACACGCGCGGCATCATCACGACGATCGCCGGAACTGGCTCGATCGGCTTTTCCGGAGACCGTGGGCGGGCGACCCGGGCTCGCCTCTACCTACCGACTGCGGTAGCCGTCGATCCGTCCGGAAACATCTTCGTCGCAGACACGGCGAATCATCGCGTCCGGAAGATCGATCGCCGTGGGATCATCACGACGGTCGCGGGGACCGGGGTAAGCGGCTACGCCGGAGAAGGCACGCCGGCCGTCACAGCGAAGCTCAGCATTCCCACGGGCCTGGCCGTCGATCAATCAGGCATCCTCTACATCGCCGATACCGGCAACCATCGCATCCGCAAAATCGACCACGGCATCATCACCACCGTTGCGGGTAACGGCCGCAAGGGGTACTCGGGCGACGAAGGCGACGCGCGACTGGCGAGCTTGTCGTCGCCGAAGGGCGTCGCGGTGGCATCGGACGGGACGATCTACATCGCCGACACCTACAACCAGCGAATTCGAAAAGTGACGGCATCGCGGACGATCTCGACGCTTGCCGGCGACGGCAGCCGCGGAATTCCTTCGATTGCCGCGCCGTCGTGTACGCAGTTGAAGATACCGCTCGTCCCTACCCCGGAAATCTGTTCCCCCATGGAGCTACCGAGCACGCCGTACATTCCGGCGCCCGAAGAAGGGCTCCCGTCGCGCCTGACGGCGCTCCTCCTGCCGACGTCGGTCGCAGTCGACAGCACGGGGACGCTCTACATCTGCGACACCGGCGACAACCGAATTCTGAGCGTCGAAGCTCCGGTGCTCCCCTAAGCGCGCGTCCGCGAGAACTGCGTCAGCAGGAGCCGATAGCGGCGAGCCTGCCGAGGAACGCCGCTTCCGCGTGACACGCCTTTTTGAAGTCTCCGAGATCCACGCTTTCGTTTTCACCGTGCTCGCGCGAATCGGGATCGCCGCATCCGGTGAGAAGCAACGGAACTCCGGGAAAGGCGTCCGCGAACTCTGCGACGAAGGGGATCGTTCCTCCCATCCCTTGATCCACAGGATGCCGGCCCCATGCGTCTTTGAACGCCTCGCGCAACGCGCCGAATGCAGGCCCCGACGTATCGCATTCGAAGGGATGTCCTGCGGCACCACGCTCGACGCTCACGCGCGCGCCCCACGGCGCGTTCTTTTCGAGATGATCGACAAGCGCGTCCATTGCCACTTTTGGATCCTGACCGGGAGGCAAGCGCAGCGACACTTTGGCGCGCGCCCGCGGCACGAGCTGGTTCGACGCTTCCGACAGTTGGGGCGCATCGATCGCCAGAACGGAAAGGGCCGGCCGGCGCCACAACCGTGTCGTCAGCGATCCTTCACCGATGAGCTCGACGCCCGGAAGGGCGCTTGCCTGTGCCCGCAGCTCGGCTTCGGTCAAGTCGAGATCATCGGCAAATCCGGTCGCCAGCCCGCGGACCGCGACATTTCCGCGCTCGTCATGAAGCGCTGCAAGCAGGCGCGCGAGTGCCGTGAGCGCGTCGGGAAACGCGCCGCCGTACACGCCGCTGTGCACGGCGTGCTCCAGGACTTGAACCTCGACGATGCAGTCGACGAGACCGCGAAGCGACGTGGTTATCGCCGGCTCTCCGACGCGCCAGTTTCCGGAATCCGCCAGAATGACCGCGTCGGCGCGCAGGCGCTCGCCATATTCGGCGAGAAACGGCCCCAAGTTCGGGGAGCCGATCTCTTCTTCGCCTTCGACGATCACGGTCACGCCGACGGGAAGATCGTCGCCCCAAGCACGCACGGCGGCGACATGCATCGCAATGCCACCTTTGTCGTCGGCGGCACCGCGTCCGTACAGACGTCCGTTGCGCTCGACGGGCTCAAACGGCGGCGATTCCCACAATCGCTCGACCCCCGGCGGCTGGACGTCGTGGTGCGCATACAGCAAGACGGTGGGCGCACCCTCCGGCGCCTCACGCGTTCCGATGACCGCCGGATGAGTGCCGGCGACCTCGAGAACATCCGATCGCAGGCCCGACGCCGCCAGAATCTCCGCGGTCAACTCCGCCGAGCGGCGCACGTGCGCCTCGTCGAATCCGGGTGCGCTCACCGACGGGATGCGAATGAGTCGCTCGTGATCGGTCCGCACGTCCGGGAAGACGCGGTCTATCGCGGAACTGATGTCCATCGCGGCGCAGTATAGAGGTCTCGCTTTCCGGATATCCAAACCGGGGTGACGAAAAAATCCTTGGTTCTAAGGATTTTTTGCCTCTGCGGTCTTTGACTACCGTGCCCCATCCGCGTAGTGTTCCGCAGGACCGAAAGGGGAGGTGGTTGGTGAACAGAGTACAGTTGCTCCGGACCGTGTCGGAGCGCACCGGCATGGCAAAGAAAGAAGTCGAGCAGGTTTACGACAGCATGGTAGGCCTGGTTGCCGACAGTGTGAAGAAGGGCGAGAAGGTTGCCCTGACTGGTTTCGGTAACTTCACCCAGCGCGTGAAGAAGGCGCGGAAGGCGGGCATGGCTCGCAATCCGTTTACGGGCGAAATGGTGAAGCAGGCTGCGCGCCCGGCGATGAAGCTTCCGAAGTTCGTCCCGGCGAAGACGTTCAAGGACTACGTATCCGGCGCGGCCAAAGCGATGCCGGGTGCGAAGCCCGCCGCGAAAAAATCCGCGGCAAAGAAGCCTGCGGCGAAGAAGAGTGGTGCGAAGAAGGCAGCGAAGAAGCGCCGCTAATTCAGCACAAAAACGGGGCCTCGACTGAGGCCCCGTTTTCATGTGCTCTTCACTCGGGAAGTCGACCGAGAAACGCGCGGATTGCCGTCGTAACCTCGACCGGCTTTTCGACCGGCGCGGTGTGACCGCAGGCCTCGATCTCGATCAGCTCGGCGTTCGGGATCGCTGCAGCCGCTTCGCGTGCCCCTTCGATTGGATTCGGAAAGTCGTCCACGCCGTGCAAGATCAGCGTCGGGGTCGTGACCTTCGGCAACTCCGAAAGCCTGCTCGTTCGGTCGAAAACTGCGCGCGCGGTGCCTTCCGCGCTGTTCGCATCCATGGCGCTTATTTTCTTGACCCAGTGCTGCCCTTCGGCCGATGAAGCAAACGCCTCCGTCGACAGGATCGTGAACGCGACGTTGGCAAGGTCGAGCGATACGCCGTCTTGCTTTGCGACCTCGAACATGGCGTCGTACTGCGGAACCATGTCCGGGTTCTCCGGGCCGGCGTTCCCATCGATCAAGATGAGCGCACGCACGCGTTCCGGTGCGTCGAGAACCACGCACAAAGAATTGAAAGCGCCGAGGGAATGTCCGCCCCAGACCGCTTGATCCACGCCGAGCCCGGTCACAAGCTTTGTGAGCGCGGCGGATTCTTCGGCCAAAGTGAATCCCACCGGTCTGCCCGGCGATTCGCCATGACCCGGTGCATCGACGGTGATGACCCGGTACGAATCAGACAGTGCATCGATTTGATGATCCCACATCGTTCGATCCATCAAAAGGCCGTGGAGCAGCACCACTGACGGACCCGTGCCGGTATCGGAGTAAGCGAACTCCCAGCCGTCGATCGTCGCGGTCGCCATTTAAAGGGTTACCAAAGTCAGATCGAAAACTTTCATCTTGTCTCCTTCACCGGTCACGTTGAACTTCACACGCTGGCCGAGCCGAAGCTCACGAAGGCCCGACTCTTTGAACGAGTCCGGCCCGTACGGGAATTCAGTCTTTGCGTCGTCCATGATGACGCCACTGCGCGTCGGCGCGTCGTACGTCTTGATAGTTCCTTGCTTCACGCTCCCACCTCCTGGGGCGAACGATATAGCGCACGTCTTGTGTCGCGCGAAAATCAGCGGCGCGCTTCGACGGAGCGCACGATCGCGGCCGTGGCCGGGCCGGTTCCGAGCTCGACGGCGCGTGTCAGGTCCCCGGGGTCGTCGACGTCGAGCTCGAGTCTCGGCCGTCGTACGATGAGGGCCGCGAGTCCGGATTCCGCCGCCAGACGCTCGTGCGCGGATCTGCTTTTCTCTCCGAATGCCGTCGGAAAGAGGTCTGCGGGCGAACGCCACAACGCATTCGTACCGTCGCCCCCGGCGCTCGGCGCGATGACGGCCTGCGCGGGTCCGAGCAGGGCGGCGACGTCCTCGGGCCGGACGCACGGCAGATCCGACGCGAGCACGAGTGCGCCGTCATATCCGGCGCCGGTGACGTCGGCCGTGGTCGCAGAGAGTGAAGCATTGAGGCCCGCTTCCGGCGTCTTGTCGGGTACCGCTTCGGCGCCGCGCTCACGCGCGACGGCGACGGCTTCCTCGTCGCTGCACACGACCCACACGGGAGCGACTTGTGTCGCTGCGCTCACGACGTCGCGCAGCATCGCCAAGGCAAGAGCTTGCCGTTCCTCGCCGTCGAGGAACGTCGCCAGTCGTGCTTTGGCTCGGGCAAGCGGCTTCGCCGGAATGACTATTAGGGCTCGCATCGTCGGCCTTAGTAGAATGATGCCGTCCGGCGGGGTCCGAGGAGGAGAAGCGTGCTGACGTACCGCATCGTCAAGAATCTCCTCGTCGCGTTCGACAAGATCTTCTTTCGCTGGCGATTCGACGGCTTGGAAAACATTCCGGGTAGCGGGCCGGTGATCGTCGCCGGTAACCATATCTCATACTTCGATCCCCTCTGTCAGGGGTACATGGTAGTGAAAGCAAAGCGGATGCCTCGTTTCTTCGCCAAGTCCGAGCTTTGGAAAAACCCGTTGCTCAAGTTCGTTCTTACGCATGCACGCCAAATACCCGTCGAGCGCGGGACGGGAGAAACGGGTCCCGTCGAAAAGGCGATCGACGCGCTCGGCGAGGGCAACGTGGTGATGATTTATCCCGAAGCCACGATCACGACGAACACCGACCTCACGCCGATGCAAGGGAAAACCGGCGTCGCTCGTGTCGCTCTGACGAGCGGCGCGCCCGTCGTGCCGGTAGCGGTGTGGGGCTCGCATTGGGTGAAGCCTAAGCACCGCAAGACGAAGCAAAAGTTCGGCCGGTTGATCCTCGTCAAAGCCGGTGTTCCCTTGGTCTTCGACGAATCGCTGCGCGCGCGTGCGAACGAGCCCGAAGTGTTGCGCGACGTGACCGACCGCGTGATGGCCGAGCTCGACCGTCTCGTGCGGGAGCTGCACAAGGTGTACCCGGAGGGTGCCGCCGTGCCTGAGCTTCGCGAGACGCTATGACCCGGCGCGGCCATCTCGGCGTCATCGGCGCCGGCTCCTGGGGGACCGCTTTCGCTTCGATCCTCGCGTCGAACCATTTGCCGACGCTGTTGTGGGCCCGTCGCAACGAGCTCGCGCGAGAGATCAATGCGCGACACATGAACCAGCCGTATCTCCCCGACATCCCGTTGCCGACCACCTTGCGCGCGACCGCCAACTTGGAGGAAGCCGTCTCGACGGCGTCGACGATCGTTATCGGCATGCCGTCGCATGCCTTCCGCGACAAGCTCGTCGAGATCGGACCGATGATTCAGCCTGGTGTTGCCGTGGTGAGCCTGACGAAAGGCGTCGAACAAGAGACGTTGTTCCGCATGACCGAGGTGATCGTCGACGCCGCAAAGATCGAGCCGGAACGTGCTGCGGTCGTCAGCGGGCCGAACCTCGCGAAGGAAGTTGCCAGAGGACAGCCGGGCGCCACCGTCGTCGCCTGCTCCGACATGGGGCGAGCGCGGCGACTGCAACGCTTGTTTCATCACCGGACGCTTCGCGTGTATTGCAACGACGACGTGGCAGGGGTCGAGATCGCCGGTGCTTGCAAGAACGTCATCGCCTTAGCCGCCGGCATGGCCGACGGTCTCGGGTACGGAGACAACTCGAAGTCTGCGCTCATTACGCGAGGACTCGCCGAAGTCACGCGGCTCGGTGTCCGAGTCGGAGCGAAGCCGATGACGTTCATCGGTCTGGCAGGCGTCGGCGACATGATCGCGACGTGCACGAGCAAGCTGTCGCGGAACCGCCACGTGGGCGAGGAGCTCGGCAAAGGACGGGCCCTCGACGAGATCATCGCCGAGATGAACATGGTTGCCGAGGGCGTGAAGTCGTGCCGGGCGATTCTCGGCTTGGCGGAACGTGCCGGAGTCGACATGCCCATCGCATCGCGCGTGGCGCGTGTGCTGTTCGATGGGGTACATCCAAAAGACATGGTCGAAGATTTGATGCTGCGCGCGCCCGAGCCCGAGTTTCTGGGAATCGCATGAACGACGACGACCTGCTCGGTTTCACGACACGGGCGCTAAATTCGTCGGCGCCGGGTGAGCCGGTGCGTGAGATGCCGCTTGCCGAGCCGATCTATCAGAGCGCGACGTTCTCCTTCGACGACATGGAGCACTTCGCGGCCGTGGGGAAGAGCAAGGTGTCGGGCGGTTACCTGTATTCGCGCTGGGCCAATCCCACTGTGGACGCGCTCGCCCGCACGATCGCCGCATTGGAGGGTGCCGAAGCCGCGGCATGCTATGCGAGCGGGATGGGCGCGATTGCGGCGGTACTGACCAGCATCCTCGGTCGCGGGGACCACCTCGTTGCCGCGCGTCAGCTGTATGGAGGCACGTTCGGATTCATCAATCGGTCGCTCCTGCGCGACGGGGTAGACACCGAGTTTGTCGACATCACCGACCACGCGGCGGTGCGCGCCGCTATTCGCCGGGAAACCAAGGCGCTCTATTGCGAGACGATCGGGAACCCCATGCTGCCCGTCGCCGATCTCGCAAGCCTGGCGACGATCGCGCACGAGCACGGTTTTCCCCTCATCGTCGACGCAACATTCACGCCGCCCTGCTTGCTCCAGCCTCTTGCCTACGGCGTCGACCTGTCGATCCACGCGGCGACCAAATATCTCGCCGGCCACGGTGATGTTCTTGCCGGTGTCGTTTCCGGAACGCAAGAAGCGATAGAGCGAATACGTCTCGATAACGTCGAGACCGGCGCCGTGCTCGCGCCGTGGGAAGCATGGCTCACCCTGCGTGGGGTTCAAACGCTTGCACTTCGCCTGGAGCGCATTTGCCGAAACGCGGAGTCGCTGGCTTCGATGTTCGAAGAGCACGCAGGTGTGGATCGGGTGTTCTACCCGGGTCTCGGGAGCCATCCGCAACACGTGATCGCTCAGAGCTTGTTGAAGCGGGGCGCCGGCGGAATGATGGCGATCGAGCTGAGCGGCGGGATCGAGGCCGGGCGCCGATTCATGGAGCGCTTGCGCATCGCGCGTGCCGCGGCTTCACTCGGCAGCACGCACACACTTGTGGTGCATCCGGCCAGCGTCACGCACACGCAACTCACGCGTGCGCAGCGAGAGGTTACCGGCATCAGCGACGGTTTGGTGCGCATCAGCGTGGGAATCGAAGACGCAGCAGACCTCTTGCTGGACTTCGATCAGGCGCTCGCATGAACGAAAAGATTCGCCTCGCAATCCTCTACGGCGGCCGCTCGGCCGAGCACGAGGTATCGGTCGTCTCCGCTCGCAGCATGATGGCCGCCGTGGACCCGGAGCGTTACGACGTTGTTCCGATAGCAATCACGAAATCCGGTCGCTGGCTCTTGCCGGCAGAATCCCCGGCGCAGCTCGATACGCCCGAGGGAACGCTTCCGTCGGCCGGCGAAGAAGGCACGTCGCTCGAAGTACGGCCCGGCGGAGCAATCTCCGACGACGCCGGTCCGGTGGACGTGGTGTTTCCTCTGCTGCACGGTCCCTTCGGGGAAGATGGAACCGTGCAAGGGATGCTCGAGCTCGCCGGCATTCCGTACGTCGGCTCGGGTGTGCTTGCGAGCGCGATCGGCATGGACAAGGAGATGCAGAAACGCATCTTCGAATCCAACGGGATGCCGGTCGCGCCGTGGCTACACGTGCATGCGCACCGTTGGGAGCGCAACCACGACGCCGTCGTCGACATGGTTGAAGACGACATCGGCTTTCCCTGCTTCACGAAGCCGGCTGCGCTCGGATCGAGCGTCGGGGTCCAACGATGCGGCAACGTGACCGAGCTGCACGCGGGCCTCGAAGAAGCGCTGCGGCACGGCGGCAAGGCTCTGATCGAACGGGCGGTGAACGGCCGCGAGCTCGAGTGCGCGGTGCTCGGCAACGAGGAGCCGGAAGCATCCGTCGTCGGGGAGATCATTCCGCATCGAGACTTCTACGATTACACGGCGAAATACATCGAGGAGGGAACGCAACTCGGGGTGCCGGCGAACATTCCGGAGGACGTGTCTGAGCGCATTCGCGCGCTTGCGCTGCATGCGTTTCGCTCAATCGACGCATCCGGAATGGCGCGCGTCGATTTCTTCCTCGAATCCGGAACAGATGCCGTCTACGTGAACGAGATCAATACGATCCCAGGGTTCACGCCTATTTCCATGTACCCGCGGCTGTGGGAAGCGAGCGGCGTGCCGTACGCGAAGCTGATCGATCGACTCGTCGAGCTCGCTCTCGAGCGCGGTCGGTCCTAAGAAACAAAAGAAAGAGCGGGCCCGCAGTCCCGCTCCTTCTCTCGTTCGAGCTTACAGGTGGACGACGGGACATGTGAGGGTTCGCGTGATCCCCTCGACGCCCTGAATCCTCGCCACGACGAGCTTGCCAAGATCGTCGACTGTGCGCGCCGTAGCGCGAACGATGACGTCGTACGGCCCGGTGACGTCCTCCGCCGACGTGACGCCCTTGATCTTGGCTACTTCTTTTGCGACCTGCGCGGCCTTCCCCACCTCTGTCTGGATGAGGATGTACGCGAGGACGTCTCCTGCTGCAACATCCTTGGCTGGTGTCATAGTGGCGGGATTCTATACGAGCGGGTTCCGGCCGAGGCAAACCTGCTGGATGCTCATGGGCAGGAAACCCGCCGTCTCGCGTCGAATGCCCACGTTGCCTGGAAAGATGCGAGGAGCGGCGCCGGCGCGACGCCGAAACGATCAGGGAGGTGCACATGAAGCGGTCGGTCATCATGATCGCGTTCTTGGCATTGCTCGTCGGGCTCTTGTCCGGCGTCGGCGTTGGTCACGCCGGATGCAACACCGCGGGCTCCTGCGAGAGCTCGGACAACCAGGTGACGTGTGGCGGCGGCCAGGACATTGGCCTGGGGACCGTGACGGCTTCGGACAAGGGCGCCGAAGCGTGCAACGACGGCAGCGGTGCTGCGCCGATACAGGGACGGATCGGCACCGAAGGTCCGGACTGTGACTGTGTGTACGCCGACGGCGACGCCGACAACGACTCGCACGCGCAGGGATGGCTGCGCGTCGACCAGAACGGTTTGAGCTGCTCCATCGATGGTGCGCCGGTCAGCTACAACGACGGTGGAGGCGGGAGCGGCGCCGACTGCGCTATGTGAAGATAGCCACACAAGAGAAAGAGAGCGGGCCGGCCGGTCCGCTCTCTTTTTTTTCGAGGCGCGGCCTTAGGTAACGGCGTCGATGATTTGTTTGCCGAGCTTCGGGAACGTCGCCAGGAAGCTCGCGCGTTCGCTCTTCAAACGTGAGACGTGACCTTCGTATTCGCCGAGGCGTTCCTGACGATCGTACAGCCGTCGCGGCTGCAGAAAATCGATGTCGTCGATGCCCGGCACGGCCGTCGCGATCTCGTAGCCAAAGTCGGGGTCCGTGGTGAAGGAAATGGCGCCCTCCGCGATTGCTTTCACAACGGCTGAGGAGATCGGAATCTTGACCTTCTTCGCCCGGCCGCTGTCTACGTCGTCCTGCCCGCCGCCGACCCAGCCGGTGTTCATCAAGTACACCTCGACCGGGTGACCGCTGATGAGCTCGAGGAACCGGTTGCCCTGAAAGCCGTGGGGGAGCGGGAAGAACGGATTCGTGCCCGGGACGCGCAGCGCTTTTCCGGCCTCATCTTTGCCACCGGCCGATGTGCCCATCGTCTCGCCGAGCATGAAGTAGCCGGCCGCCTGCTCGGGCTTCAGCCGTGCGACCGCCGGAATGATGTTGTTGTTGCGGTTGAGGATCAGCAAGTAGTCAACGGTGCCGACATCGCGCGCGTCTTTGAACCACCCGAGCTTTTCCATCGAAAAGACCGCGCGTCCGTTCGCCGTGAACGATTCGTCGAAGAAGTCGAGCTCGTCGTCCTTTTGGGATACGTTTTCGAGATAGGACCCTCGCGCAGTTACCGCGCCGTAAATCGTCGGCTCGTACTCCATCGAAAGCGCGTACGTCTTCGCGAAGCAGCCGTTCTCGGTGCCGTAGACCTTGCCGCCCGGCATGAGCGCGATGAAGTCGTCCTGCACGGGCTTCGAGTCGTTCTGACGGGTGAACGTCGTCGTCGTTTTTCCCGTGCCCGACAGGCCGATGATCAAGAAGGTCTTTTCGCCGCGAGGTGAGGGGACCGCTTTGCAGCCGGCGTGCAGCGGAATGCCGCCCCGGTCGTACACGATCTTGTTCCACATGCGCAGGCCGCCCTTCTTCGACTCACCGAAGTAGTCGGAGTTGAGCACGCGGGTGACGCCGTTTTCGAGATCGACGGCGATGCACCGCTCGTTGGGATAGTCGGCGAGCGGAAGATTCGGCGTGTAGATCACGCTCACGGTGGGCTGTGTGTCTTCCGGCAGGTCGCCGGGGTGGAAGTACAAGAGATCTTGCGATCCGGCGACGTTCGCGTTTGCGGCTTCGATGATGAGGCGCGCAGGCACGCGAAACTCGGCATCGTTTCCGATCGTCCCGTTGATGACGATCATGTCCTGCTCGCGGATGTAGTCCTCTTGGAGCGAGGTGATCCTTGTGTATTCCTCGCGCGAGATCGTCTTGTGACCTCGGTGGTCTTCCGGCGTGTCGGTAACGATGAACGTGGAACCGGCGCTGCGCGAATCGACGCGCGTGGTGACGTTGAGGTTGTCGTACTTCGTCCGGCGGGCGTTGGGCATCTTCGCGGTGAGAGTAATCAGCTCATCTTGCCCCGGGTCGATCAAAAAGCTCTTTGCTTCGAGGAGATATGTGGGCCCTTCGAGCTTTTGCGTCACCGGATCAGCCTCCATGGCATGTGAAAGTGTTCACAAGCATACCGGGCCCGAATCAGCGGGCCAAACCCGATCTACGCGGTCGGCTCGACCTCGAAATAGAGGCGAACCTGCGTGCGATATTCGATGATGTCGTTCTCTTTGATCGTGCACGCCGTGTCGACGACGTCCATCTTTTGAATGTGCCGGATCGTGCGGGCGGCCTCCCGCAAAGCCTCCCGAGCCGCGTCCCCCCACGACTCCGACGAAACGCCTTCAAGGTCGATCGTGTTGATGACACCCATTGGTGAACCTCCTAGGACGGTGCCCGCGATTCTCATACGCGGAAGGCGTCGAGGGCAAGCACCAAAATATGCTGGTGCCATGAGCGAGGATCTGCGCACGCTGGGTGAGTTCGGCCTTATCGGGCTGCTGCGGGCGCGTTTTCCGTCCCCGGAGGGCGGCATCGTCGGCATCGGAGACGACGCGGCCGTCTTTTCCATCGACGGGCGCTCCGTTCTGACGACGGACATGCTGGTCGAGGGAGTGCACTTCGATCTCGCCGTGTCGTCGCCCGCCGACGTCGGGTACAAGGCGGTTGCGGCCAACGTCTCGGACATCGCTGCAATGGGAGCCCGGCCTCTGTACGCGCTGCTCGCCCTCGGAGCTCCGGCCGAAACACCCGTCGTCACAGCGGAGTCCCTCATCAATGGCATCGCCGAGGCGTCGAGGGAATTCGGCGTCGCACCGGTCGGGGGTGACACGGTGTCGGCGCCGCTCCTCGTTCTGTCCGTCACGTTGATCGGCTCCGTCGCCGGCGCGCCGGTCCTGCGATCGGGCGCGAAGGCCGGTGACTTGCTGTGCGTGACCGGCTCGGTCGGTGCGGCCGCCGCAGGCCTGGCGCTGTTGCGCCGGAACGACGCGGGAGCCCGCCGGCTGCTCGAAGAGTTTCCGGGCCTCGCCGGCGCGCATCGCCGCGGCCGAGCGCGTGTCGCGGAAGGACACGTAGCCGCACGTGAATCTGTGCACGCGATGATCGACATCTCCGACGGCCTCGGCGCGGATGCCTTGCACATCGCGACCGAATCGGACGTTGCGGTTTCCATCAAAGCCGCGGCGCTGCCGCTGGCCGACGGCGTACCTGAAGCAGCCCGGTACCTGGGGCGAGATGCTTGGATGTTCGGGGCCTCGGGCGGCGACGACTACGAGCTGCTAATGGCGGTGCCGCCGTCGAAAGCGGAGGATCTCGCACGCGTCATTCGTCCACTGACCGTCATCGGCCGATTCGTCGAAGGAAGCGAGTCGGTGCTCGAGCATCCCGACGGGTCGATGCGCCCGCTCGACGGGCTCGGATGGGATCACTTTCTATGAGAGTGCTCACGATCGCGGGCTCCGATTCGAGCGGCGGTGCTGGGGTCGCGCAGGATTTTCGGACGCTGGAGGCGTTCGGGGTCGAGCCGGTGTGCGCCGTGACATCGGTGACGGCGCAGGGTCGCGGAGGATTGGTTGCGCGGCACGACGTGCCGCCCGAGGTGGTCGCGTCGCAAATCGAGGCGGGGTTACGGCTGGGCGTGCGTGCGGTGAAGACCGGGATGCTGGCCAACGGGGCGATAGTGGATGTGGTTGCCCGCGCGCTGTCGGGGGCGGCGATCGAGGACATCGTCGTCGATCCGGTGATGCTGGCGTCGTCGGGTGGAAGGCTGCTCGATGAGGACGCGGTTCAGACGCTCGTGGACTTGCTGATTCCGCTTGCCTCGGTGATCACACCGAACACGGACGAGGCAGCAGCGCTCCTCGGTACTCGCGTCACGACGTTGTCCGAGCAACGCGATGTGGCGAGAAATTTGATGAAGCTCGGAGCTCGAGCCGTCATCGTGACCGGCGGGCACATGGCCGGCGACGAGATCATCGACGTGGGTTTCGACGGCTCGTCCGAGTTTTTGGTGCGAGGTACACGCGTGCTTGCCGAGGATGTGCACGGGACGGGCTGCATGTACTCTGCGGCTCTCATAGCGGGCTTCGCAAAGGACATCGGCATTGCCGAAAGCGCGCAGCGGGCACGCGACTATGTCGAGAAGGTGCTACGAGAGCGGAGCGCGAATCAGCCGGCGCGCTGAACTTTGCCGGCCTTGATGCAGCGGGTGCAGACGTTCAGGTGCTTCGTGCCGCCACCAACGCGCGCGCGAACGCGCTGGATGTTGGGGTTCCAGCGTCGGCGGGTCCGGATATGCGAGTGCGAGACGCTCATCCCGAAACCGGGACCGCGACCGCAAACGTCACAGGTGGCTGCCATGGGTTCACGCATGATAGCGGCCGGTCGCAGGCCGGACAAGCGAAGCGGTCGTTTCGAGTGGTTTTGCGCCAACCGAAACCGTTACAACCCCCGAGTAGAATCGCAGCGTGACCCGCATTCTCGGCGCCCGCGAGCTTCGGCGCTCCATGTTTCTCGCCCTCGAAGGGCTCCGGGCTCAGCGCTCCCAAATCAACGAAGCGAACGTCTATCCGGTACCCGACGGAGACACGGGGACCAATCTCGTCCTGACGATGGAGGCCGTCGCCCAGGACCTCGCGGCCGCGCCCGATCGGACACCGGACGTCGTGCGAGCGATCGTGCAGGCCTCTCTCGTCGGCGCGCGGGGAAACTCCGGCGTCATTCTCGCCCAGTTCCTGCGCGGCTTGTGCGAAGGGATCGACGGTGTTGGCGCGGGACCCGAGGAAGCGGCCGCGGGCTTGAAGCGCGCTGCCGAGCTCGCGTACCGGACGATGCACGAGCCGCGCGAGGGCACGATCCTAAGCGTGGCGCGCGCCGCCGCCGACGCGGCGCAAGGTATCGCAGATATCCCATCGCTCTTCGAAGCCGCTGCACGCGCTGCTCGCGAGGCGCTCGCGCACACGCCCGACCTGCTTCCCGTCCTCGCGAAAGCGGGTGTGGTCGATGCCGGGGGGATCGGGTTGTGTATCGTCATCGACGCGATCGCGGCGACGTTGTCCGGTCGTGATGCCGCGGTGATTCCCGTGCCGCTCGGTGTGCCGCGGGCGGTGCGCCCGCGCGAAACCGGGTCGCTCGCCTTCGCGTACGAGGTTCAGTACTTGCTCGACGCACCCGACGAGCACGCGCCGGCCGTGCGCACGAAGCTCGGCGCTATCGGTGATTCCGTCGCGGTCGTCGGCGGAGACGGCTTGTGGAACGTGCACGTGCATACGAACGATGTGGGGCACGCGATCGAGATCGGTCTCGATCACGGTCACGCGCGATCGATCTCTGTCGTTGCGTTCGAAGATCAAATGGGCGAGACGCGCGGCTTCCCCCTGGCCGTCTCGCAGGCGCCGGTCGCCGTCATCGCCGTCGTCGACGGCGAAGGAATGCGAGAGGTTTTCGAAGAGCTCGGCGCACACGTCGTGCGCTCGGCGACCGAGATTCCGGATGTAATGGACTCCCTCGACACGGCCGACGTGATCGTGCTGACCAACGGCGCGCCCGGCGTCGCCGTCGAGTATCCCGACCGGACGGTTGAGATCCTCGGAACGATCGATCAAGCACGAGGCTTCGCGACGATGCTCGCGTATTCCGATTCACGCAGCCTCGCCGACAACATCGCGGACATGCGATCCGCCGCCGCGCGCGCGCAAACGGCCCGCGTCGGCGAAAGCTACGACGTGGTCGCTGCGGTGCGTGCGCTTGGTCCCGGGGAAGTCCTGACGGTCTTCGCGGGCGCGATGGTGGACGACCGCGAACGGTCCGAGGTCCAGCGGGTGCTGGCGGAAGCCTTCCCGGAGTTGAGCGTCGAGGTGCGCCAGGGAAACCAATCGGCCGATCGCTATCTCTTCGTTCTCGAGTGACATGAACGCCATCGACACACCGCTGGACAAAGCGCAGATCACCGGCCTGACGCCCGCCGTTGCCGCGAAGATGGCGCGCGGGCTCGGACTGGAAACCGTGCGCGACTTGCTGGAGCACGCGCCTCGCGCGTACCTCGACTTGTCAAAAAGCAAGCAGATAGGGGAGCTGAAAATCGGCGAAGAGGCCACCGTGACCGGCGCGGTCGCCAAAGTCGATGCGCGGCCGATTCGAGGACGCCGCCACATGCTGACCGTGCGGGTCGGTGACGGCACCGGCTACATCGACATCGTGTTCTGGAACCAGCCCTATCGCGCGAGGAACATGCCGGTGGGCACAAAGCTCGCCGTTGCGGGGCGCGTCGAGCGTCGCATGGGCAAGCTGCAAATGGGCGGCTCGGTGTTCGTTGAAACCCTCGGCGCGGACGGCGGCGGCGTCCACACCGGACGAATCATTCCGCTGCACCGGGCAACCGAAGGCGTGTCGGCGAATCAGATCCGTCGGTTCGTGCACAGCGCGCTGCAGAAGTTCGGCGGCGACATTGAAGAGCCGCTCCCGGAGGGTGTGCGCGAGCGCCACAAGTTTCCGCCTCGTGGACAAGCCCTGCGCGCGCTGCACTTTCCCGATTCGTATCAACAGAAGGAAAAGGCGCGTCGCCGCTTGGCGTTCGAGGAGCTCTTCGTATTGCAAGTCGGTCTCGCCGCGCGCAAACGCAGGTTCGAGCGTGAAGCGGTCGGCATCGCCCATGCCGGTGACGACGCGATCGTGAAAGAGTTTCTCGCGTCGTTGCCGTTCACCGCGACGGCGGCCCAGCTTCGTACGATCTCGGAAATCAGCGAAGACCTCGAAGCGGCACGGCCGATGCACCGCTTGCTCCAAGGCGAAGTCGGAAGCGGGAAGACCGTCGTCGCGGTCGCCGCTGCGCTGAAAGCCGCGGCCGCCGGGTCACAAACCGCTTTCATGGCGCCGACGGAGGTGCTCGCCGAACAGCACTTCCTCACCGTGCAACGTCTTTTGGAACCGCTCGCCGGACACGCGCCGGTCGATCCCGGCCGGCTCTTCGGGGAGAGATGGGGCGTCGAGCTGCTCACGTCGTCGATAACCGGCGCCCCGCGCAAGCAGGCGCTCGACGCGGCGGCGAACGGCTCGGCGACGATTCTCATCGGCACGCACGCTCTCATTCAGGAGGGCGTCTCGTTCCAGAGGCTGGGGCTCGCGATCATCGACGAGCAGCACCGGTTCGGCGTTCACCAGCGCGTCGCGCTGCGGGCGAAGACGACCGACGAAGCGCAGCCCGATCTTCTGATCATGACGGCGACGCCGATTCCGCGCACGCTGGCGCTGACACTGTACGGCGACTTGGACGTGAGCGTTCTCGACGAGATGCCTCCCGGACGCACGCCCGTTCGCACCGTTCTCGCGAAGGACACAGCGACGCGGATATGGAGCGCGGAGCTCATCAAGGACGAGGTTGCGCAAGGCCGGCAAGCGTTCGTGGTGTGCCCGCTCGTCGAAGAGAGCGAGTCACTCGAAGCGAAAGCCGCCGAGACCGAATACCAGAGAATCTCGCACGACGTCTTTCCCAACTTGCGGGTGGGCCTGATTCACGGCCGCATGAAGCCGGCGGTGAAAGAGGACACGATGCGCCGAATGCGCGCGGGCGAGATCGACGTTCTCGTTGCGACGACGGTGATCGAAGTGGGCGTCGATTTTCCGAACGCGACCGTGATGCTCGTCGAGGATGCGGACCGGTTCGGCTTGTCGCAGCTGCATCAGCTCCGCGGCCGGATCGGGCGCGGGGCCGGAGCGAGCACATGCGTCCTCGTGACGAACGCCGATCTCGAAGCACCCGAGCGCGAAACGGCGCGCAAGCGTCTCGAGGCGATGGTCGGCACGACGGATGGATTCCGGCTCGCGGAGCTCGATCTGGAAATTCGCGGCGAGGGCCAGATCTTCGGCCGCGGCAGCGTGGGCGAGGAAACCGGCGAAGGCGCTCCGGCACAAGCGGGTCACACCGACTTGCGATTCGCCTCGCTCGTGCGCGACGTCGAAGCCCTCGGCCAAGCGCGCAAAGAAGCCTTCGCCTTCGTCGATCAGGATCCGAAGCTCCGCGCGGCGAGCACGTTACGCAGTGAGTTGCGTAGGCGATTCGGGGACCGGCTCGACTGGCTGTTTGTCGGCTGATCGTTCACGCCGGCTTCGAGAGATCCCTCCTCGCCTCCGGCTCCAGCCCACGTGTCGGCTGGACCGGCTTGCGGCCGCGCTCGGTGCGCCAAATCGAAAATGCTGCCGTCGATGCGGTGAGCCAAGCGAGTCCGAGCACCGCACCGCCCACAACGTCGGTAATGAAATGCACGCCGAGTGCGAGCCGCGACGTGCCGATCGCGGCGACGAGGAATGCCCAGCCGGCGATTGCCCAGGCTCGCCACCGTTTTGGGATGACGGGGAAGAAGATCAGCAAAAGCGCGCCGTAGACATAGGTGGACGACATCGTGTGGCCCGAAGGAAAGCTCTGGCCGTGCGCCGTGATGATCGGATGATCGACGCTCGGGCGGTCGCGGTCGACCACGATTTTGACCACCGAGTCGATCAAGCTTCCGCCGATGGCGGTGACGGCGAGGAACGCTCCGAGCCGGTATCGCTTCCGCCAGATGAGGAATGCGCCGGCAGAGATGGAAATCAACGTGAGAAACGGTGGTGCTCCCGTGAATGAAATGACCTCGAGCATCCAAATGAGCACTCGTTTGCCGGCGACGGCATGGTGCAAGGCGCGGGCCGCGGCCGTGTCGTAGCGAACGAGTGATCCTTTCCGTACGACTTGGTCCAATAGGAAACCAAACGGTACGCCGGCAAGGACAACGGCAAGGCCGAACAACGTCGCGCGCAAACCGTATCGCTCGTTCGGATCGAGCCGGGATCGTACGGTTCTCGGGAGCCAGCCTTCCATCGTGATTGGTTTGCCCAGCCCGTCGCGGTGGAAACATCAGGTGATGAAAATCGCCGAACGCAAGCGCGCGCCACGCAATCAAACAATGCCGGAGCGCTGGAAGGTACCGCTTCTCGCGCTCTCGGTCGTACGCATCGCGCTCGGGATCGTCGCAATTCCTCTCGCGCCCGCGCTGTATAGGAAGCACTATCTCATCCTGGTGTTGTTACGTCCGACGAAGGACGTTTTGCTCTTCGGGGGCTTTCTCGCTCGCCAGCACAAAGTCAATCTTCTGCACATCGTCGCGGCGGCGATACCACTCGCGATCCTCGGCGTCTGGCACGCGTTCGCGGTCGGCCGCGCGCACAAGAAGGAGATCCGTGCGGGAAAGATACCCGGAATCGGGGCGCACATCATTCACGTCAAGCGTGTGAAGACGATGCAGAAGGTGCTCAAGAAGAAAGGTGCCAAGCTCGTGCTTATCGGACGCCTTGCCGTCTTTCCATCTGCGGCGCTGGGAATGGCTGCCGGCGCGTCGGGGATGCGCGCGCGTGAGTTCATGGGGGTCGATCTCGCCGGCGGCCTCATATCGGTCGCGGAAGCGCTCGGCGCCGGATTCATTCTCGGCGGCGCATACAAGAGTGGGAAGCACTGGATCACCTTCGCGGGTGTCGCAGCTTTGATTGCGTTCGGGATCCTGCTCGGGCGATACATCCGCCGCGAATAGTCAGGCCGGCTCCGGTATGAAGACCTCGAGGGGCTTTTGCATCTTCTCGATGACGAACTCTTCTTGGCCTTCGAACGTCTCGCCGTCGTGCGCCAGGCGCAGCGGACCGGCCAATGATTTGATGTGTACGCGGTCGGTCGTCCAGGCTTCGAAGGCCGGCGCCCTGCCGACGGCTGTGCCGGACACGAGCGCGCCGATGCGCGGGAACTCGCGGTCCGCGCGCAGGACGCGAACGTCGAGAACTCCGTCGTCGAGCGCAACGCGGCGAACCGGAGCGAAGCCGCGGGGCTCGTACCGGCCGTTGCCGATGAAGATCGACCACACCGACATCCGCCGTCCATCGATCTCGAGGCGGATCGGTTCGCTCCTGCGCAGCACCCGACCGAGCGCGACCGCGAGCGCCGGCCATTTGCCGATGCGGTCCTCCAAACGCTCGCGTTCGTCGACGATCTCGGGATACAGCCCAATGCTGGCGGTGTTCAGGAAGAGCCGTCCCGCAATCGACGCCGCGTCGACGCGGCCCACGCGAGACTGCTCGATCGCCGTCAGTGCGTCGGAAACGTCGTCGATTCCGAGATCGTGCGCGAAATGATTCAGCGTCCCGGCCGGAAAGACGGCGAGCGGAACGCCGAGCTCGAGCGCAATCTCCGCGGCCGCGGTTGCGGAGCCGTCGCCGCCTGCCGCGCCGACGAACGATGTGTGCTTGCCGCCTTCTCTACGCAACACCTCGGTGATGTCGCCGTCGACATCCAGCAGACGCGCTTCGGGAAGCGCCGCGCGTATTTCTTTGCGGGGATCCGTCGCGGTTGCCGGGCCGGCCGAGGAGTTCACCGTGATGACACCGCCGCGTGCCGGTTTCGACGCGAGTGTTCGCACGGACTTGATCCGGGCGCCGGCAAGCTGCTCGGCGCGGGCGCGGCCGCGTCGATGGACGGCCACGGCAACGCCCGCCCCGATCGCCGCGCCGGCGGCGACGTCGAGCGGATAGTGAACCCCGGTGTACACGCGCGAGACTCCCACCCCGGTCGCAAGAACACCGAGCGGAAGTGCGGCCGGTGGAAACTCGAGGGCCGCCGCCGTTGCAAACGCTGCGGCCGATGCGGTGTGACCCGACGGAAAGGACGACGAGACCGGCGCGCGCAGCAAGCGGCGAATGCTGGGAACGGGTCGGGAATCGGGACGGTGCCTCCTGAACGCCAGCTTCACCGGCCCGTTGATGATCGCCGATGTGATGGCAACGGACGTCAGGCCGCGGGCCGCCGCCGAACGGCCCTTTCGTCCGGACGTCGCCGACAGGACGGCTGCCGCGGCCATCCACAGACGCGACTTGTTCGCAGCGCGCGACAGCTTGGGAAGCGTCGAGTCGAAAAACGGCGAGCGCGCGTTTGCGACGCGCAGGAACAGCTCTTCGTCGATCTTTTGAAGAGCAGGCGGAAGATGCCGGCGGCCCGTCATGAGGGCGAGGCGCAACGAGGCTTTGTCCATGGTTGCCCGGTACTTACCCAGCGACGGCCGTCACCGAACGATCCGTTAGTCTCGGGCTATGCGTGTGGTCGGGGGAGCGGCGAAGGGTCGCCGGCTGCGGGCGCCCAAGGGGCCGTCGGTGCGCCCGACCGCGGATCACGTCCGCCAAGCGATTTTCGACATCATCGGGCCGAGCGTCGGCGACGCGCGGGTCCTCGACCTCTTCGCCGGCAGCGGCGCCATGGGGATCGAAGCGTTGTCCAGGGGAGCCCGGCACTCCGTCTTCGTGGAGCAGTCCCGCGACGCCTGCGACGTGATCCTGACCAATCTGGAGGCGACGGGGCTGCGGACGTCGGCGGCCATCCGGCGCGCGGATGCGGCCCGGGTCGTCGCGCGTCCGGCTCCCGAGCCGTTCGATCTGGTTCTAATTGACCCTCCTTACAACCGCGGCTTAGGATTCGTGGCCCGTATCCTGGGGAAACTCGCCGCCGGTGGCTGGCTGGCGCCGGGATCGACGATCGTCGTCGAGGCCGCGACCGGAGGCGTCGAATGGCCGGAGGGGTTGCGCGAAACCAGGGTCCGGTCCTTCGGAAGGACCCAAGTGAGCGTGGCGGTGAATGAAAATGACTGATGGGCTGACGGCGATCTATCCGGGGACGTTCGACCCGGTGACGAACGGCCACCTCGACATCATCGAGCGGGCCGCGCGGCACGTGGCGCGTCTCGTCGTTGCCGTGTCCCAAAACCCGTCGAAAACGCCCTTGTTCTCTCTCGAGGAACGCATCGCGCTCGCGAAGGAAGTCACCGCAAGCATCGAGCACGTCGAAGTCGACTCCTTCGACGGCTTATTGGTCGAGTATGCCGGCCGCAAGGGAGCGAAGGTCCTGATCAAAGGGCTCCGCGCGGTCAGCGACTTCGAGTACGAGATGCAGATGGCGCAAATGAACGTGCGGCTCGCCGAAGTCGAGACGCTTTTCATGGTCGCCAGCCCGCGGCACAGCTTTTTGTCTTCGAGCCTCGTGAAAGAAGTCGCACGTCTGGGCGGAGATGTGGAAGGGCTCGTCCCGCCGGAAGTGGCGCGCAGAATGAAGGAGCGGTTCCGTGGAGACTAGTGAAGAGCAGTATCTGCAAGAGCCCGTCGCCGTAGGGACGATGAGCGTGCTCGAAGACTTGCTCCACCAGCTCGAGGACATCGTCACCTCGGCCCGGTCGATGCCGCTGTCCACGTCGGCGATCGTGCACCGACAGGATCTGCTCGAGATCATCGAGACCCTGAAGCGCTCGCTCCCGGAAGAGGTCGCGCGGGCGCGAACGATCATTCGCGACGCGGAAGAGGTCCTCGACCGTGCGAAGAAGGAGGGCCTTCGTATCCTCGAGCAGGCGAAGGTCGAACGGGAGCGTCTCGTGTCCAAGACCGAGGTCGTCGAAGCCGCGACCCGGGAGGCCGAGCGGCTGATGGCCCAGGCCGAGATGCACTCGCGCAAGATCCGCGGCGAAGCCGAGCGGTACGTCGAGGGGAAGCTCGCGAACTTTGAGATCGTCCTGCAGAAGACGCTGGCCGCGGTCGAGCGAGGCCGGGCCCGCCTCGAAGGGCGCCGCGAAGCCGACGTCCTGTCGCCCGAGGAGCTCGGCGAAGAGGCCTGATCCGGCGCATTTCCGCAGGTCAGCGGTCCATTTCGTGCCGCTGTGATATTCTGTAACTCACATGCCGCCGAAGGAGATGACTGCCGTGCGCGAGGCGAGAAGCCTCTTGATTGACGTGTCCGAATTGCTCCGGAGTCCGGGTTCGTCCCGCCGTCTCGAGCTCGAAGAGGAGGTTGCCGGCCTTGCCGTGCCCATGGCACATGTCGCCGGGGCGCCGGTGCTGGACCTCCTGGCCGAGCGCGTCGTGGAGGGCATTTTGATCTCCGGGACGGTGTCCGGTGCGCTGGAGCTCGAGTGCATCCGCTGCCTGACGGAGGTCGAGGATGTCTTCTCGGTGCCGGTGTCGGAGCTCTTCGCGACCGGCGAGATCGCACCCGGCGACGAGGTCTACCCGGTCGAGGGCGACCACATCGACCTGGAACCGATGGTGCGGGACGCGGTGGTTCTCGGGCTGCCGCTCAATCCGCTGTGCCGTCCCGACTGCAAAGGGCTGTGCCCGCAGTGCGGCCAGGACCTGAATGAGGCCGATTGCGGCCACCGCCCTGAGCGGATCGATGTCCGTTGGGAGCCGCTGCGCCGGCTCAAGGAAACGATGGGAGAGTAAATGCCTGTTCCGAAGAGAAGGAAGCCGAAGTCGCGCACGCGCAGCCGCAAGGCGCAGTGGCGCAACAGCGGCAGCGTTCCTGCGTACGCAACGTGTCCGCAGTGTCACCAGACGAAGCTCCCGCACCAAGCGTGTGGAAACTGCGGGACGTACGCCGGGCGACAGGCGCTCCCCGTCGAGTGATTCGATGACGAAACTGCGCGGCCGCAGCCTCGGCCGCCGGGCGTCCGCGCTCGAGCGACGGGTCGGCGTGCGATTTCGCGACAAGGACCTGTTGAAGCTCGCGCTTACGCACCGCTCGTATGCATACGAGCAAGGCGGACTACCGACAAATGAACGCTTGGAGTTCCTCGGCGACGCGGTCCTTGGCATCGTCATCACCGAATCGATCTACAATGAGTTTCCAACCCTGCCGGAAGGGAGCCTCGCGAAGATGCGCGCGGCTTTGGTGAACATGATCGTGCTCGCCGACGTCGCGCGCGAGATCGGGCTCGGCGAATCGATCTTGCTCGGACGCGGCGAAGAGATGACCGGCGGCCGCGACAAGTCGTCGATCCTCGCCGACGCTTTCGAGGCGCTGCTGGGCGCGTATTTCCTGGACCGGGGAATAAAGGCCGCCCAGAAGATGATTCTAGATATCTTCATGCCGCGGATTCGCGGACAGGTCGAAGGCGGAACGACGATCGATTACAAGACGTCGCTGCAGGAGATGGCGGCGGCGCAATTGGGATCGCTGCCCGACTACCAGATTTCCGAGGCCGGTCCCGATCATGCAAAGCGCTTCAATGCGACCGTGTACTTGCGGGGCACGGCATTCGGCACCGGCGAAGGCCGGTCGAAGAAAGAGGCCGAACAGGCCGCGGCAAAGATTGCCGTCGAGCGCCTGCGCACGTCCGAAGAACCACCGCCCGAGCAAGAACCGGCCAGGAGATGATGTGCCAGAGCTCCCAGAGGTAGAGATAGTCCGGAAGGATCTCGACCGCGACGTCGTCGGAAAGAAGATCAAAGACGTCGAGGTGAAGCTTCCGCGCATCATCCGTCGTCACAAGAACCGCAAGGAGTTCACCGACAAGCTTTTGGGGCGCGCGATCTCGAAGGTTGAGCGGCGCGGAAAGTACATCCTGCTTCGGCTCGATAACAGCGATGTGCTGGTCATGCACCTCGGTATGAGCGGCCACGTCGAGCGTACAACGGGCCGCAAAGCGCTCGACAAGCACACGCACGTCATCATCAAGTTCGTGACGGGCGGCGAGTTGCGCTTCGTCGACATGCGCACGTTCGGCGAGCTGTTCGTGTCGACGCGCGACGAGCTGGACGATGTGAAGGAGCTGCAGCACATCGCGATCGATCCGCTCGAGGATTCGTTCACGTGGCAGCACTTCTCGCAGATTTTGGGTGTGCGTCACACGAAGCTCAAGGCCCTGCTGATGGATCAGAAGTTCATTTCCGGGCTCGGGAACATCTACTCCGATGAGATCCTGTGGGCGGCGGGGCTTCGGTACGACCGACCTTCGGATTCGCTCACGTCGCAGGAAGTGCGCCGGCTGTACCGCGCGATTCAAGAGGTGTTGCAGGAGGGCATTCGGCACCGCGGCGTGACGCTCGACGACGAGACGTACAGCGACCTCTACGGCAAGGCCGGCGAGATGCAGGACCACTTGAAGGTGTACGGCCGCGAGGGCAAGCCGTGCCGC
>JAIVGO010000033.1 GCA_020201525.1 Actinomycetota bacterium
CGACGAAGTGATCCGCCTCGCGAACACCCAGCCTTTCAGTCACATTCACGACCCGGGCGCCGGCGTCGGCGGCCACTGCATCCCGCACTACCCGCATTTCTTGCTCTTCGACGACGCCGGGAGCGAGCTCATTCGGCTCGCGCGGACGATCAACGACGAACAGCCGGGATGGGTGGCAAACAAGCTCGGCGAGGTGCTCGGCGGCCTCGATGGACGCTCCGTGCTCATTCTCGGGGTGTCGTATCGCGAGAACGTCAAGGAATTGACGTCGTCGCCGGGCGTGGACCTCGTGAAGCTGCTGCCGCCGCGCGGCGCGAAGGTTTTCGCCAACGACCCGTACTTCAGCGACGACGAGATCCGCGCTCTCGGCGCCGAGCCTGCGGCACTCGATCGCGTCGGCGAGTTCGACGCCGTCGTCCTGCAAGCAGCGCACGATGAGTACGAAGCGATCGATTGGTCGAAGCTGCGTTCGGGACGCGTCGTCTTCGACGGACGCAACGCGCTCGACCCCGGTCGCGTGACATCGTCGGGTGCGACCTACATCGGCGTCGGACGGGCGCTGAGGAAGCCGTGAGCGAGACGCTGCGCGCCGCCGTCGTGGGGCTCGGATCGATGGGCCGTCACCACACACGTGTGTGGGGCGAGATCGAGGGCGTCGAGCTCGTCGGCGTGAGCGACGCCGACGACGAGACGGTCGGCAGCATCACGCGGGGCCGGTCGCTCCGCGGGTTTCTCAACTACGAAGCGATGTTCGACGAGCTGAAGCCAAAGCTCGTGTCGGTCGTCGTCCCGACGAACTTCCACGAGGAAGTCGCGATTGCTGCAATGGAACGCGGTATCGCCGTGCTGATCGAAAAGCCGCTCGGCCCCGACACGGCGTCGGCGCGCCGAATCATCGAATGCGCGGAACGCACCGGCGTTGTCGCGACCGTCGGCCACATCGAACGCTTCAACCCCGCCGTGCTCGAGCTCGAACGGCGCCTGAAGAGCGCCCCGCTCGGTCGCATCTTCCAGATCAAGTCCCGGCGAACCGGCCCCATGGCGGCACGGATCCGCGACGTCGGCGTCACGATCGACCTCGCGACTCACGACATCGACATCATCCGGCAGGTCGTCGGCGAGCCGATCATCCGGGTCTACGCCGAGACGGCACAGCGGATCCATTCGCTCCGGGAAGACCTCTTCACCGGGCTGTTTCGCTTCGCGAACGACGTCGTAGGGCTGCTCGACATCAACTGGCTGACGCCGACGAAGATTCGCGAGCTGTCGGTGGCGGGTGAGCGCGGCATGTTCGTCGTCGACTATCTCACCCAAGACCTGACCTTCTATGAGAACTCCTCCGCCGATCCTCAGTTCGATGCGCTCGCGAAGGTAGCAGGCGTCAGCGAGGGCAACATGGTCCGCTACGCGATCAACCGCGTCGAGCCGTTGCGCGCGGAGATCGAATGCTTCGTGGCGGCCGTGCGGGGCGAGAGGCCGGTCGGCGTGTCGCTCGCCGACGGTCTCGCAGCGGTTCGAATGGCCGAGCTCGCGCTCGAGTCGGCCGCCAAGGGCCAAGCGATCGATGTCGGCGAAGCGGATCTCGCCGCACAAATCCCTGCGAAGGCGGACTGAGCACCGAGAACAAGGCGCGGTTCGCCGCTATAATCCGGCTACTTTCTTCCAGGCGGAGAGGGACTCGATGAAGCTCATCCCGCCGCGCGAACCGGACTTCGTGTACATCCGGGCGCGGCACAACAGGAAGCTCCGGCTCCTCGATTTCGACGATTTCGTGACGGAGACCGGCCACGGCGTCACGGCGTTCTTTCATTACATCCGCGAGCTGTGGGAGCGCCGGGGCCTCGTCCGCGTGCTCGCCGGTCGCGAGCTGAAGAGCAACTACGAGATGAACATCGTGGGCTTCGCCTGGTGGCTTCTCGAGCCACTGTCGATGACGGCGGTCTACTACGTCCTCATCAACATCCTGTCGCGCGCAAACCAAAACGACCCCACGCGTTTGCTGTCGATCCTGATCGCAATGCTCGCCTTCAAGTGGTTGAGCCAGTCGCTGATCGGCTCCATGGGTGTCGTCCGCGCAAACGCGTCGCTCATCACCGACGTGTACTTCCCGCGTGCGCTGTTGCCGGTGACCCAGGCGGTGAAAGGGCTCGCACACTTCGGCATCGGACTTCTCATCGTTCCAATCTTCATGACGATCTTACGCGTGGGTCCGTCCTGGGCATTGCTGTGGCTGCCGGTGATCATCTCGACCCAATTCGTGTTCATGATCGGGATCTCGTATCCACTGTCCGTGTGGGGGCTCAACTACCGGAACTTGCCGGGGCTCATCGCAAACCTCTTGCGTCTGTGGTTCTACCTGTCGCCTGCGCTGTATACACTCGAAGCGATCAAGAGCGCACGGCTGCGAACACTCATGATGTTCAACCCGCTGACCGGAATCTTTCAGGGCTACCGCGGGGCGATATTGACACATCGCCCGCCCGATTGGTCGCTCGTCATCACGCTCGCGTTCGGCTTGTTCGCAGCTGTGTTCGGCGGCTGGTACTTCACGCGCCGCGAGCCGCACTTTGGGAAGCTGCTATGAGCCAGCCGGCGATTCGCGTTCGCAATCTTGGGCTGCGCTTCTTCATCCGAAGCCATCAGTCGGCACCGACGGTGCACGCCGGCGTGGTGAAGTTCATCAAGCACCGCCCGGCGCCGAAGGAGTTCTGGGCATTGCGCAACGTATCGTTCGACGTGCCGCAAGGCTCCGTCATGGGAATTATCGGCGCCAACGGATCGGGGAAGTCGACGCTGCTCCGCGTGCTCGCACGCATTTATGCGCCGGACGAAGGCACACTGAAGATCCGCGGCAAGATCTCGAGTCTCATTACGCTCGGCGCAGGTTTCCAGCCGAACCTTTCAGGCATGGAGAACATTCACTACAACGGGCTGCTGCTCGGTCTCACACGCCAGCAGATTCAGGAGAAGCTCGACAGCATCGTCGAGTTTGCCGATCTCGGAGACTTCATCAACGCGCCGGTTCGCACGTACTCGAGCGGCATGCGGGCTCGTCTCGGGTTCAGCGTCGCCGTCCACGTCGATCCCGAAGTGCTCGTCGTCGACGAGGTGCTCGTCGTGGGAGACGCGAAGTTCCGTCAGAAGTGCGCCGACAAGATGAAGGAGCTCTTCATGCGGGGCACGACCGTGGCAATGGTCCAGCACAACATGGAAGCCATTCTCACGATGTGCCACCAGTGCATGTGGCTGGATAAAGGCACGGTGCGCGAGATCGGACGTCCGTACGACGTCGTGAAGGATTACTTGGAAGCGCAAGGGCTGCCGATGATCGAGGCCAAGGGCGGCCTGCAGGCGATGGACATCCCCAGCTTCGAGTCCGCGGGAACTTCCGGCGACGCGGGGTTTGTTGCGCCTCTCTAAGCCGCAACGCGAGTCACGGCGACCGGTGTTTCGGTACGGTACGCTACGCGCCGGCATGCCGGACACCAGCCCTCGAGGTCGTCGATCGCGCCGCCGCACCCTTGTCTTTGCGGCGGTGGCTGCCGTCGTCGTCCTCGTCGTTGTCTCCGTTGTAGCGCGTATCTACACCGACGTTTTGTGGTTCGGCGAGGTTGGATTCTCGGCGGTATTCCGCGTCGTACTGTGGACCAAGATCGGACTCGGCGTCGTCTTCGGAGCCACCTTCGCCGGGCTGATCCTGGTGAACATCTGGGTGACCCGCCGCATCACGAATCCGGAACGTGCGTTCACGGTTCCGAAACAAGTGAGCGACCGGTATCGCGCAACGATCCAGCCGTACATGAAGCAGCTCATCGTCCTCGCGGCCTCGGTCGCCGGTCTTTTCATCGCCTTCGGCGCCGCCGCGAAATGGCGCGAGTATCAGCTCTGGCGCCATGTTGCGTCGTTCCCTGCCGTCGATCCCGTCCTGCACAAGAACCTCGGGTTCTACGTCTTCAAGCTGCCGTTCCTTCAGTTCGTGTACGCATGGACGATCTCGACGCTCGTCGCGGTCATCGTCGTTACCGTCGTCGGTCACTACTTCCTCGGAGGGATCCGCCCGCAGCGGCGTGGCGACCGCGTCGGTCCGGAGGTTCGCGCACACCTGTCGGTTCTCACCGGTCTGCTGGTTCTCGCGAAGGCGTGGGGGTACCGGCTCGCGGAATACAACGTCGCGTATTCGAAACGCGGCGTGGTAAACGGGGCGAGCTATGCGGACATCCACGCGCAACTGCCGATGCTCCGCGTGCTCGTCGTGGTTGCGGTCGCGGTTGCGGTCGTTCTCTTCGCCAACGCGTGGCTACGGAAGTGGTCGTTGCCCGCCGCTGCGATCGGGTGTCTGGTCTTCGCGTCGGTTGCCGGCGCCGGCCTATACCCGGCGGTCGTGCAGAAGCTCAAAGTGAAGCCGAACGAACGGTCGCTCGAGCAGCCGTACATCAAGCGTAACATCGATGCGACACGCGCCGCGTTTGGCATCGGCGCCGTTCGCAAGCTTCCATTCGCTGCCGGCGAAACCATCGACCGGCGGTCGCTCGATGCAAGCGCAGCGATGCTCCGGAATATTCGGTTGTGGTCCCCCGACGTTCTGCAACGCGTTTATCTCAACTTGCAACGTATCAAGCAGTACTACACGTTCCGCAGTCCGGCAGACGTCGATCGCTACGAAACCGCGGACGGGGTACGCCAGTTGATGCTCGCGGCGCGCGAGGTTTCGCCGAACGGATTATCGCCCGACGCTCGCACATGGGTAAACACACATTTGTTCTACACGCACGGCTATGCCGCCGTCGCAAGCTCTGCCGGCGGCATCGCGGTCCAGGGACACCCCGATTTTCTGCTGAAGAACGTCCCTGCTTCCGGCACGCCCGACATCACAACGCCACAGTTGTATTTTGGGGAGGGCGATGATGTGTCGTTCGTGGTTGCCAATACCAAACAAGCGGAGCTTGATCGTCCAACCGCCGAAGGACCGAGCGCCGCGGGGTACGCAACGTCACACTATGACGGAACCGGTGGCGTGCCCCTTGATTCGATGTGGAGGCGAGCAGCATTTGCCATTCGATTTCGCGATCTCAATCTGCTGATTTCGAGCGCCCTCACACGCGACTCCCGGCTCATGTTCCGCCGCAGTGTTTTGAACCGTGTTGCGCAATTGGCGCCGTTCCTGAAGATCGACCCCGATCCGTACATCGCGATTGCCGGTGGCCGGCTCGTGTGGATCCTCGACGGATACACAACCACAGACCGGTACCCCTATTCGTCGCCCGTCGATTTCGGAGCGGCGACGAACGGAACACTCGCGGGAAGCGGCAATTACATTCGCAACGCAGTGAAGTTCGTCGTGGATGCGAAAAATGGAACGGTGGATGCATTCGTCTGGGATGAGCAGGATCCTCTATTGCGTGCGTGGCGAGCGATCTTTCCCGGCATCTTCAAACCCGGCTCGGCGATGCCGCCGGAGATTCGGGCTCACGTCCGATACCCCCAGGGCCTTTTCCAAGTGCAATCTGATCGTTACGCGAACTATCACGTAACCGATCCCGGAGCGCTGTACCAAAAGGAAGACGCCTGGCTCGTCGGACGCGACGCGACGTATTGCCTCAACAACAGCGCTCGGGCGTGCAGCGCACCGCCGATCCGGCCGTATTACGTCCTGGCCGATTTGCCGGCGACCGCCGGGACGCAGTTCGTCATTGCCAGGCCGTTCACTCCCGCCGGCGCGGGACGGCAGAACATGGTTTCCTATTTCGTCGCCCGCGGCGACGCCGACGGATACGGCACATTGACCGAATACGAGTTCCCTCGATCGCAGCAAGTATTCGGGCCGGAGCAAGTCGAGGCAAATATGAACCAGGACCCAGCCGTATCGCAGCAAGTCTCCTTGTGGAACCAACAGCATTCGCGCGTGATATACGGTGACTTGATCACCGTGCCCATCGCGGGCACGTTGTTACACGTGCAGCCTCTCTTCCTGCAAGGAGAGGGCAGCCAGATCCCGGAGTTAAAGCGCGTCATCGTCGACGTCGGAGGCAAGGTCGTCATGGCCGATACACTTGCAGATGCACTGAAACTACTGCTCGACCGCACGTGATACTAATGCGCGTCTGCATCTTCGTCTTCAATGATTGCACAGTCGACTCACGAATCTTCCGTGAGGCACAAACGTTCGCGGACCACGGACACGACACGATCATCGTCGCGCTGCAACGTCGCAGCGTTCCCTTTATCGAGCGCCGCGACGGGTATCAAATTCGTCGCGTGCCCACGAAGTATCGCTGGCGCGAGGGCTATCCCCGCCTCCTCGGAATGCCGGCGCGTCTCCTGGGATTCGGAGTCCGGCCGTTCGACCTCGAGGAGATGCAGGCGTCGCAGCGCGTTTCCGTCCCGCCGGAGGCCGGTCCCGAAGACGAGCCGGCAACGACCGTCGAACAGGAGATCGTCCCGCCGCAAGGCGGCCGCCTCTCTCCGGAGCAGTGGGTGCGTTGGATCCGCTCCGGTGAAGGACTGGGGCCACGATCGTGGTCTGGGAACGACGAAGCCGGCGCCGCCGACCGGTTGCGACATGTCTGGTCCGGCCCCGGCCGGCTTCTCTTTCGGCGGACGATCCGCTTCGCGCGCAAAGCTCTTCGGCGTGCCCGCCGGAAAGTGATCCGCATGATCGGACGCACGCGACGCTTCGTCACCAAGCGTTTGCTCTTGCCGACTCGTTTCCGGCAGATCGACCGGCGCATGGCAGAAGAGGCCGCGCGCTTCCATGCCGATCTCTACTGGGCCAATGACGTGACAACCCTTCGCGCGGCGAAGGCCGCCGCGAGGAAGACCGGCGCCGTCGCCGTGTACGACGCGCACGAAGTGATTTGGGATGCGCCGACGGTGTCACCGCTCAAGCGGCGCCTGTGGGGACTCGTCGAGCGCACACACGTAAGGAAAGTATCCCGCGTGTCCACCGTGTGTGATCCGATCGCGCGGGAGATGCAAAGCCGATACGGCATCGATTTGCCGGAGGTGATCCTGAATTGCCCACGACTGTCGGATACGACCGCGGCCGTGGAACCCTCGGCGTCGCCGATCAACGCGCACAGGAAGCCGGGTGAGCGAATCATCTTGTTTCACGGCTCCTTGTCGCCGTGGCGGGGACTCGAACAAGTGCTACACGCTCTCACGATGCTGCCGCAGGAGTACCGCTTGGTCATTTTGGGACACGGCTCGTTTCGCGAGACGCTCGAAAGTCTCGCGACCGAGCTCGGCGTCGCCGACCGCGTCACCTTTCTGCAATCGGTTCCGCCGAGTGAGCTGCCGGACTGGCTGGCCGGCGCGGACCTCGGTCTCATTCCCTACCAGCGGAAGGGCCGTAATCACGAATATTCCACGCCCAACAAGCTCTTCGAGTACATGCATCTCGGGATTCCCGTCCTCGTGAACGACTTGCCGGAAATCCGTCGCATCGTGACGGAAATCGATTACGGCGCGATCGTTGACTGCTCGGACCCGAGTGAGATTGCGAAGGGAATTCAGGACGTGTTGTCCGACCCGGTTCGGTACGCGCAGATGCGGAGCAACGCCCGAGCGGGGGCAGAGAGATACTCCTGGGAGAGCCAGGAACACAAGGTCCTCGCGGCGCTTCCCAAGAGCTGATCATGCGGATCCTCCACGCGCCGACCAATATCGCAAACCAAGCGTGGTGCATCGCGACGGGTCAACGCGCGCTCGGACATGACGTGGAGGTCTGGCACTACGGCGCGAATCCGTTTGCGTACCCGTGCGATCGTGCGGTTGCGTTCCCCCCGGAGAATCCGGGTGACGTGTTCGACCTCATGGTGGAAGCGCTCGGGCGGTTCGACGTGTTCCACTTTCACTTCGGCCGCTCACTCATTCCCAGGGAAACCGGTTCGATCCCCGGACTATGGGATCTCCCCTTGTATCGCGCGCTGGGAAAGCGGGTGTTCTTCACGTTCCACGGATCCGACGTTCGCCTGAAGAGCATCCACGTGGCCGAGAACGAGTGGTCGTACTACAAGTTCGCCGAGGTCGTCTGTGATGAAGACGACATCGCGAAACGGCTCGAGATCATTCGCACCTACGCGAACGGCATGTTCGTCTGCTCACCGGTCAACACACGATTCGTGCCCGAGGCGGCTTTTCATCCTCGCGCGATCGTCACCGAAGACTGGCCATATGTCGGACCAACGCGCACCGATGATCCGCTCGTCGTTCATATTCCGTCGGCGCGCGGCACCAAAGGCACCGACGTGGTCCAGCGTGTGGTTGCAGACGCGCAAGCGCGTGGCTTGAAGTTCGAGTTCCGAATTTTGGAAAACTTGCCCCACGCCGAAATGAAGCGCGTTCTGGCCGATGCCGACATCGTCGTCGACAACTTATTGCTGGGCGACTACGAGGTGACGGGCCTGGAAGCGCTCTGTCTCGGTAAAACCGTCATCACACGCATGGACGAGGCAGTGTTCGAGCGGATGGGCGAGGTTCCGATCCTCAACGCAAATCCAGATTCGTTCGTCGAAGTGCTCGAGAAGGCGGTGAAGGGCTCTCGGTTGCGCAAGAAGCTGGCCGAAGAGGGCCGGCAATTCGTGGAGAAGCATCACGACGCGACCGTGGTGGCCGGGCAATTGATCGCAGCGTACGAGAAACCGCAGCGCCCGCTCCCGCTGGGATTTCCCGACTGGGCGTCGCTGACCGATCTTCGGAAGGAGGAGCGGCTCGAAAAGAAAATTCTCGAGCTGCAAACCCTGCTGAGGACGCGGGCGGGCGAGGCAAAGCCGGTACGGCCGCCGCTCGGTCGATTCGCCCGCCTCGGCGCGAAGGTGGATGCCGGCATACGAAAGCTGCGACGACGATGAACGACACCGCTCCTTTGGTCGCGATGATCGTGCGCAATCCGGTGGTGCACGACGCCCGCGTCCTTCGAGAGGCCGAGACGCTTGTCGAGAACGGTTACCGCGTCGTTCTGTTCGGCATCAAGTCGAAAGAGGACATGGCGACGGAGGAAATGTTTCGTGGGGTCCGGATCGTGCGGCTCACTCCACGAAGCGCATCGCTGACCTTCATCAACACGATGATGAACGCCGCACGTGGCGCGGAACGGTTGCGGCGGCGGGGATCCCGTCAACGCCGGATGCTCGAGGACGACGCTGCGAAGGACGGCTTGGGAAGAGCCGTGTCGCAGGCGTACCGTCGCGGGCCGCGATCGGGCCTTTCTGCGACCCTGTTGGCTCCGTCCGCAATGTTTCGTCGCCGGCGGCTCATCGAAACTGCTCCGATGGAGCATCAAGACGCCGCGGACTCGTCCGTCCTCGGCAAAGGCCTTCGAACGGCGAATACGTTGTCGCGCCGCGTTTTCATGCGACCCCGCAGCGCTGCTATTGCGCTCGCATTTCTGAAGACCGCGGCGAAAGCCATGGCCGACATCAAGCCGGACGTGTATCACTGTCACGACTTCAATACCGTGTGGGCCGGATACCGCGCGGTTGAGAGATGGAAGGCGCCGCTCGTGTACGACTCGCACGAGATATACGCACATCAAAACGTTGCGCACCCGACGCGCCGGCGACGCTGGTTCGTCGAGGCCGTCGAGCGCCGCGTGCTCAAGCGCGCCGCCGCGGTGATTACCGTCAATGAGAGCATCGCCGACTACTTGGCTCGTAGGTACAAGATCGCGCGACCCGTCGTCGTAATGAACGTGCCGTGGAAATCGACGCCGGTGGCTCCGGCGGAGCTTCCCGAACCGTTCCGGGACGACGGGCTCAAGATCTTGTATCTCGGAGGCATCATGCGTGGCCGCGGCCTCGAGGGGGCGATACGGGCCACCGCGCTGATTCCCGAGGCGAAGCTCATCATGATGGGTCCGGTCATGCGGCCGATGTATCAGGAATCATTAGCGAAGCTCGCGGCCGAGCTCGGCATCGGCGATCGGGTGTTCTTCGTGCCTCCGGTACCGCCGGAAGCGGTGACTGCCGTAGCGGCGCACGCGACGGTGGGCTGGGCGATGATCAACAATATCTGCCTTTCGTATTACTACTCGTTACCGAACAAGATTTTCGAGTCGATGCACGCGGGGCTGCCCGTCGTCGCGAGCAACTTCCCTGAGATTCGCCGGGTTGTCGAGGCATACACGGTCGGCGTCACCTGTGATCCCGAAGATCCGGCGGCGATAGCTGCCGCGATCCGCGCGGTAATTGAAGACCCGCAGAGGTACGAACAGATGAGACAGAACGCCAAGGCGGCCGCCGCGCTGTTCACGTGGGATCGCGAAGCGGAAAAGCTTCGGGAGCTTTACCGCTCTTTGCGGCAACGCGGTTCACCAGCGTAACTTCGGAGGTCAACGGACGACTGCCGTAAGGGGGAGCGAATCAAACTTCATTACTCATTCTCTAATTCCTCTACGTCTTAAGGGAGAGCAGTCGTGCAATTGCTTCTCGGCTACGCGTTCGATCGGGATTCTGATCCGGGCTCGGCTGAACGGGGCGTGCGCAGGGTTGAGGAGCACTACGAGAAACTCTGGCTCGAGCCCTTCGGACGCCACGGCGTCGAAGACGGACGCGTCGGACTCTTCCTCTGGGATACAGCAACGCCACGTCAACGATGGGACTCCTGGCAGGAAGAGGGCGACCTAAAGGTAGCCACGCTGTATTTGCCACTCGGGTACGAAGGTGTTGTGGGAAAGCTGCCGCCCGAAACCGCCGCGCCGCCGCTCGCCAAGGCTTTGGTCGACCGTCCCTGGTCAGTAATGGAAATGACGCCGCCGTTTGTTGTGGCTTCCCTTCATCGTGGCCGCGGGAATCTCAGACTTCACACCGACGGTGCGGGCCTTGGCCGATTGTTCGAGCTTCGCTTCCCAGGTGGGTGGGTTTGGTCGAACCGGCCGGCCGCCCTCTTTCGCTTCGCGGGCCTTCGTGCCGAACATGATCGGGACGGGTGGCGCACGTTCGCAGCAACGGGGTGGTTCCTCGGCGAGCGCACTCCCATCGCGAAGGCGTATGTCGTGCCCGGTGGAACAACCATCCGCTTTCGGACCGGCGACCTCGGTCGCGACGAGTCGAGGGTCGATTGCCTCGGAGCGTGGGCAAACCACGGCGGCAATCCCCTGACGGCGGACAGAATCGCAGAAACCGCCGACGCGCTACAAAGCCAGTTCACGTCACTCGCGAGGATGTGGCCTGGAAAAGTCGTTGCGGATCTGAGCGGCGGTCGCGACTCCCGATTAGTTCTTGCCGCCGCGCTCGCCGCGGGGCTTGATTTGGACGTCCAAACGAACGGAGCTCAAGCGGGTGAGGCAGACGTGGCGGAACAACTCGTGGCCGCATTGCCAACTTCGATTGCTTCGCGCATGAGACATGCGGTTCATCGGCCGAACGTGACGCCGGAGAGCAGCGGGCCGATGCTGGGAGGCGGCGAGGTTGTACCAAACATTCTCGCGTGGCATCGCTGTCAGGAAGGTCTTCGGCCTTCAACGTATCTTCCCACGCATGCGCCCGATGGACTTACACCGGCCGAACACATCACGGTCGGCGGTGCGGCGGGCGAGATAGCACACGGCCACTACTACCCCAAGGCTTACGCACAGCTAGGTCGCCTCCCGTGGAATGAACGCTTGGACGCATTCGCTTCGAGTTTGGCGAGGTTGGTTGTGCGTAAGCCGGGGGTCTCGACCGAGGCTCAGGCAACAGCAACGCAAAATGTTCGACGTGTGTTGGAAGAGGGATTCGCGCGCGGTGTCGACGATGCAAGAGTTCTCGATTATTTCTACGCGGCGGAACGGATTCGCCGTTGGGGAACGGCGGCAGAACGGACCGGAACTCTGACCCCCCTCCTCACTCCTCGCTTCATCGAGTCGGCCTTCGATCTGTCGCCCGAGCAGCGTCGTGAAAACGCTTTACATCGAGCGTTGACGGCCCATCTCATTCCTGAGTGGAAAGATGCGCCATATTACGAACGACCTCGCGACTTGGTTCTACCTGCGCTTGCACCGAAGCTCGGCAGGGCATCAGACAAGGAAACAATCTCACTCATCATGCAAAGCTCGGCAACGTGGTCCGACGCCTTCGACGGAATCGCGGTTGAGGATTGCTGGAAGCGTCTGCAGGCTGATAGCGGAACCCAAGACGACGAGAGACTTCTGCAACGGGTGTGCTGGCATGCAGTCTTCGAAGACTTCCTCGCCGAGGTTAATGGGGAGTCGATGCCTCCGAGGACGAGAGCCGAGATAGCAGCCCCACCACCGGCGAGAAAGCTGGCAGCATTTCGTCGCGTGGCGGCCAAGGCTTTGCGAAAGTAAACGCATCAACTCCCTTTTTCGTAGAGAGCAGATAGGGTCGGGGGAAATGAAGATCCTTCACGCACCGAGCAACATCGCCAATCAGTCGTGGGCGATAGCCGAAGGCCTTCGCGCGCTCGGACATGAGGTAGAGGTCTGGCACTACGGACCCAACAAGTTCGATTTCCCCGTCGACCGCGCCGTCCCCTTCCCACCGGAAAGGCCCGGCGATCTGTGGAAGCTCGTGGACGAAGCGCTTGAGCGCTTTGACGTCTTCCACTTTCATTACGCGCGTTCGCTGATTCCGCGCCAAGTTGGGTCGATTCCCGGCCTGTGGGACCTGCCGCTGTATCGCTCGGAAAACAAACCCGTGTTCTTCACGTTCCACGGCTCCGACGTCCGGTTGCGCAGCAAGCACGTGGCACGGGAACGCTGGTCGTATTTCAAATACGCCGACGTGCCGTGCGACGAAGACGACATCCGCAAGCGTCTCGCGATCATCCGCACGTACGCGAGCAGATTATTCGTTTGCTCCCCCGTCAACGAGACGTGGGTACCCGACGCGCGCTTCCATCCGCGCGCGTTGCTCGTCGCCCAATGGCCGTTCGTCGGCCAGCGCAACCGCGACGTGCCGGTCGTGGCTCACGTCCCGTCGCGGCGATCCACGAAAGGCACCGACGTCGTTCTGAAAGCGGTCGAGCAGGCGCAGTCCGCCGGCGCGAGCTTCGAATTCCGGCTGATCGAGAATCTCCCGCACGCCGAAGTTCGCGCTGCAATGGAAGAGGCAGACATCCTCGTCGACAACCTGTTACTCGGGGACTACGAAGTGACCGGGCTGGAGGCAATGTGTCTCGGCAAGACGGTTATCGCGCGCCTCGACGATGCCGTCGAAAAGACGATGGGCCCGGTCCCGGTGCTCAACGCGAATCCCGACACGTTCGCAGGTGTTCTCGCGCGCGCGATCGGCGACGCCGATCTCCGCAAACAGCTCGGCGAGCAAGCCCGGGAATTCGTCGAGAAAAACCACGACGCGACGGTTGTCGCTCGGCGCATTCTTCCCGAGTATGAGAATCCCGCGGGAACACCGCCGACGTCGTTTCCCGATTGGGCCGCGCTTTCCAGCGCACGCCGTGAAGAGCGCCTGGAAGAGATGATCGTCGAGCTGCGGACGGCGCTCGCGTCGCACGGAAAGGAAGTCGTCGTGGCCGGAACGCGGCGCGGCCCGTTCACCCGGCTCGGCGCGAAGATCGACGCGCTACTGCGTCGACTTCTCGGTCGCGCGCGCTGAGCGAAGACGTGTGACGAGCGCCCCGATGGCCGCGCCGGCATACACCGCGAGGAACGGCGCGACGCCGTGCCGGAAGCGAGCCAAGGGGACGAACACCATGAAGAAAGCAACGAAGTATGCGATCACAATCGCCGGAAGCGCTGCGCGCCACCGGCGCCTGCCGCGCATCGCGACGGCGAAGCCTGCCAGAGCGAATGGCCAAAGAAACCGATCGTCGAAACGGGGAACTGCGAATCTTCGTGCATGGTAGTAGCGGTCGATGAGCGGATCGCGCCTGCGGACGTACAGAAATCCGTTGCGCGCCCAGTTGCGAAGCGACTTCGCAGGATTGTGCCGAATGTATTCGATGCCGAGCCGGTAATACTCGTGGTCTTGCTCGACTTCCGGCAAAGCTGAGATCCGCGCATACTCCTCTGCACCGAGCGACCGGGACGCCGGCCGAAACACGCCGTCGGCGAGAGGATTGTTCGCGACGAAAAAGTTGACGCCGCCGTATGTGGATACCGGCACGAACGCGTGCAACCGAACATAGTTCCGAACGGTCCACGGAATCAGAACGATCAGGGCGCCTTCGATGAGAGCAAGTGACACCAACCACCGGCGCCGGTCGCGAAAACACGCGGCCCCCGCCGCCACGAGCCCCAGCGGCAGAATAAGTAACAAGGTTTGCGGACGCGCCAAGATGGATGCGCCGAGCAGAGCACCTGCACCGATACCGAATCGCCAGCTGTTTCGGTCGGCTGCGATGATTAGCACGGCAACGGCCGCCACGAGCGTCGCCGTGGACAGGGTTTCCGAAAGCTCAAAGCTTGCGTACACCGCCAGCGTGCCTCCAGCAGCGAGGAGGACGGCCGCCGCAACCGCGGCAACGTCACCGAAGAGCCGGCGCGCGATCCACGCCGCGAGCCACACCGTCATTCCCGCTAGAAATGCCTGCGCGATCCACACCGTCACGTTGCTGTCGTGAATCACCCGGAGCGCCGTATCGAAAAATGGATAGCCCGGCGCGCGGTATGCGATCGCTCTCCCGGGCCGGTACCCGTAAAAATCATGCTCGAGTAAGTTGCGCGCGAGGAGGCGGTATACCGTTTCGTCGGTGAACGGACGCCGGTTGTGCGCTCTCGATCCCAGAGCGAGCGCGACCACCGTCGTCAGGCTCGACGCAGCCAGAATGAGGCCGCGGGCCTTAGAAATCTTCATCGAGGGAGCTCGGCGAGGTCGTACAGCGCGACCACACGTTCCTGCGCGTCCGGAAAGCCTTCGTAGATGTAATCGTGTGGCGGATAGATGTTGACAACGACCGGCTGCCGCTCGCGCAAGAAATAGGCTGAAAGATCGCCGTGCCCGAGGACGGTGGAAGCGTTCGGCGATCCCGGAATATCGGGCAAGCGCGTTCCCGGCTCGGCCCAGATCTCCAACAGGAACCACTTGGCGTTGCTCGTGCGGACCTGTTCACGTGCCCATTCGATCGTGTCGTGAAATCGCAAGACGACATTCTGTGCCCCGGCATAGGCCGCGATGGGATACGCCTTCGGAGTCACGATGACGCCGCCGCCTCTTTCGGCGATGGCCGCAAGCGCGGGTCCCCAATCGCTTCGGATCCGGAAGATCTGCGGCGAGTGCACGATGCTCGATGCAACGAGTGCCACAGCGACGGCAGAAGCGGCCGTCGTCGCGCCCCGCGTGCGCAGAGCGGCGACCGCACGAATGCCGAGACCGGCAACCAGCGCGAGGGCCGGCCATATGATGCTCATGTACCGCGGTGCGGCGAGAGGGCTCGCACTCACCAGCAAGAACGGAACCAGCAGCCAGGCGAGCGCCACAAAGTGGCTTCTCCGAGGGCGCACAGCGCAGAGAGTCGCCAGCGCGGCGATCATCAATCCCCACACGGCTCCTTCGAAGGAACGGATATACCCGACGTACGGCGTGTGAGGAATATTGCCGACGTGAGGTCCGAGATGACGAAGCCGGATGCTGTCGTATCGCCGCCGAAGTTGGTGGAAGTACGCTTCGTACCGCAGCGTGATGTGGTGCGCGCGCGCCATGCGGCTCATCAGAATCGACATTGCTTCGAAGCCGAACGCCATCACCAGGAATCCTGCAACCACACCAACGGTAAGGCCGGCGAGGTGTGAGGGACGAGTCCAGCCGCGGTGCCGTGTATCGAGAATGACTGCCATGAGCAAGATGAGCGGCAGCGCGAGATACCACCGGTCGTTTGCAGTAAAGCAGCAGCCGGCGAGAAACCCGATGATCAATGATCGTCGCGGGGTGAGCAACCCACGATCGGAGAACAGGACGAGCGCCGTCACCGCCGCCGTAAAAAAGAAGACCGAATCCGATTCGGGCAGCCCGGCTCGCCGGTACGCAAGGAAGCCGGCGGACGTCGCGAGAACGGTTGCCGACGCCACCGCGGCCGTGCGGCCGGCCAAACGAAACGCGATGACGTACACGAGAGCGACCGTCGCCAGGCCGAACAGGGCTTGCAGGATGAGGACTCGTGTCGGCCCGGACCCGGGAAAAATCTTCAGGGCAACCGCGTCGAGCGTCGCATGCAAGGGTTTGGCGTATGTCGGTGGGACTCCGTTTCCGTTCGACAGCAAGAATTTGCGTGCGTCGAAATTGAAGAGATGCAGGATGACATAGCCGAACTTGTGCGCAAACCATCGAGCTTCGAGAAGCTGGTATCCCTCATCGATGAAGACCGATCCGCGTTGCGGCAAGAACCAAAACCCGATCGCGGCGCCGTACGCGAGGATAGGCGCCAGCGGCCAGTGCGGCCGCAACGCATGGACCACGCGGATGCGCCGTGAGGTGACGGCCTCGTGGCCGGCTTCGCTCGCGTGCACCGTCATCGAGGCCGACTTTTTGTAATTACATCAGCGTTATTCATTGGCATTTCTTGTGATGATAAGCGATACGAGCGTTGAAGATGTTATTGATGTCAAGCACTGTGAACTAGCGTTATCGAGAATGTTCAAAAGACCGCTCAAGAGCCGTTCTTCCTGCGTCGAGGCCCATTTCGACGGCGTTTCAGCCCGTCGTGGGTGCCGAGAGGAGAACGGTCAAAAGCATGCGTCGCCTCATCACCATTGCCGGTGCGAGCTTGTTTGCGCTCGCGTCCTTCACCATCCCCGCCGCGCACGCCGCGGTGACTGCGCTGCCGTCCGATGCCGCGGTCCTCGTGCAAGGGCACGGCTGGGGGCACGGACGCGGCATGGGCCAATGGGGAGCGCGCGGCATGGCGCAGAACGGCAGCACGTGGAGTCAGATCCTCACCCATTACTATTCGCACGTCACGCTCGCGACACGTCCCGCAGAAGACATTCGCGTCCTCTTGCAATCAACCTCCTCCGCTCTCGTGACCAGCGACTCGGCATTCACGGCGTACTCGGGCGGCTCGAAGATTGCTACCAGCGACTCAACGTACAAGTTCCTGCGCGCAACTTATAACGGGTCGGCATACGTTCTTTCCAAAGCGAGCGCGTGGACGGGATCGTGGAGCACCGTCACGACGAAGTCCGCACCGATCGTCTTCAAGCCGGGATCCAGCGTATTGCAGCTCGTTTCAAGCAGCGGTTCGGTCCATTACTACCGCGGAACCGTCGAGGCACGGTGGTCGTCGTCGGGCGCCATGTATGCAATCAACGCACTGTCGCTCGAGCAATACCTGTACGGATCGGTCCCGCGCGAGATGCCGGCGTCCTGGCCGGCCGAAGGACTCAAGGCGCAAGCCGTCGCGGCACGAACGTATGCGGTCTACAAGAAGACCTATGCGCGCTCTCAAGGTTATGCCTACGACATTTGCTCGAGCACGGCGTGTCAGGTCTACGGCGGCTACGCCTCCAAGTCGAGCCCGACCTCGACGTCGGTGACGCATCTCGAGTATTCGTCGAGCAACGCAGCGATCGACGCAACGGCCGGGCGCGTGATGCTGTACGACTCGAAGCCGATCCTATCGGAGTACTCTTCGTCGACCGGCGGTTACACAGCGCCCGGATCCGTCGCGTATTTGTCGCCGGTCGCCGACACAGGCGACAGCGTGTCGC
>JAIVGO010000191.1 GCA_020201525.1 Actinomycetota bacterium
CGCTTGCTCTTCTCCGAGGTGCCGGAGCATCAGCATCCCGGAAAACATCATGGCCATGGGATTGACCTTGTTCTGTCCTTTGTATTTCGGGGCGCTGCCGTGCGTGGCCTCGAACACCGCGACCTCATCGCCGAAGTTGGCGCCGGGCGCGACGCCGAGGCCGCCGACGAGCCCTGCGCACAGGTCGCTGATGATGTCGCCGTACAAGTTCGGCAATACGAGGACGTCGTATTCCTGCGGACGACGGACGAGCTGCATCGACAAGTTGTCGACGATACGATCCTCGAATTCGATGTCGGGGTATTGCTTCGCGATCTCGCCACACACGCGAAGGAAGAGCCCGTCGGAGAACTTCATGATGTTGGACTTGTGAACAGCCGTAACCTTCTTGCGCTTGTACTTCCGCGCATACTCGAACGCGAACTTCGCGATGCGGGTCGTGCCGTAGATAGAGATCGGCTTGATCGACACTCCAGAATCCGCGCGGATCTGCTTCGGCTGCACGTCGTTCAGGAAATCGATGACCTTCTTCGCGTCGGCCGTCCCTTCCTCGAACTCGATGCCGGCATAGAGGTCTTCGTGGTTCTCGCGGCAAATGACGATGTCGACGCCGTCAACGGTGTCCGGAATTCCTTCGTAGAACTTGCAGGGTCGCAGGCAGCAATACAGATCGAGCTCCTTGCGAAGCGCGACGTTGACGCTGCGGAAACCGCCGCCCACAGGCGTCGTGATCGGCCCTTTGATCGCAACCTTGTTGGTGCGGATCGATTCCAAAACGTGGTCGGGCAACGGCGTCCCGTACTTGTCCATGACGTCGGCGCCGGCATCCACAACCTCCCAGTCGAAGGCGACTCCGGTGCCCTCGAGCACGCGGCGGGTTGCTTCGGACAGCTCAGGACCAACGCCGTCCCCGGGAATAAAGGTCACTCGATGAGCCATGATTTCTCCTTGATCATTGGAAGGGCCGCATTATCGCTGTGCCGGGCGCGGCGGGCCAAAGTGAAGCGGCACTCTGTAAGATTCCATCGAACATCGCCAAAAGCGGAGGAGATCAGATGCCGGGCAGAGGCCTCGAAGACGTCGTTGCCGCTCAGACCGCCATCTCCGACATCGACGGCAGGCTCGGGAGACTCTTTTACGTCGGATACGACATTCACGAGCTCGCCGAAAACTCGACGTTCGAGGAGACCGTCTGGCTGCTTCACCACCTGAAGCTGCCGACCCAGGATGAGCTCGATCAAATAGCCGACCAGTTGGGCGTCGAGCGCGATCTCGATGATTTCGTCCTCCGGCTCATGCCGACGATGGCCGAGCAGACCTCTCCCATGTCGATGCTGCGTACGACGGTGAGCGCCATGAGCGCGCACGACCCCGACGGATGGGATCAGTCCCCGGACGCGAATTATCGAAAGGCGATGCGACTAGTCGCCCGCTTCCCGACGGTCATCGCGATGTACGACCGCATCCGGAAAAACCTCGACGTCATCAAGCCGAATCCGAAGCTGAGCCACGCCGGAAATTTGTTGTACATGCTTCTCGGTCACGAACCCGAAGAGGAAATGGCTCGTGTGCTCGACATCTGCCTGATCTTGCATGCCGACCACACGATGAATGCGTCGACGTTCGCAGCGCGGGTAGCCGCCTCAACGCTGTCGGATATCCATTCCGCAATCACTGCAGCCATCGCGACGCTGAAAGGTCCGCTTCACGGGGGCGCCAACGAAGCGGTCATGAACATGCTCTTGAAGATCGACGATCCCGGCAAAGTCGAAGCGCATGTGAAGAAGCTCTTCGCCGAGAAAAAGAAGATCATGGGCTTCGGACACCGTGTCTACAAGACGGAGGACCCTCGGGCGACGGTGCTTCGGAAGCTCGCGAAGCAAGTGGGCGAGCACGTCGGCGAAACCAAGTGGTACGAGATGAGCCTCACGGTCGAAGAAGTTGTGAAGGCCGAGAAGGGGTTGTATCCGAACGTCGACTTCTTCGCTGCGAGCGTGTATTACGGCCTCGGCATTCCGGTGGATTTGTTCACGCCGATCTTTGCCGCGTCTCGCGTGTCCGGGTGGACGGCGCACGTGCGCGAGCAGTACGACGACAACCGGCTGATCCGCCCCGAAAGCGATTACATCGGGCCGCGCAACCAGCACTACATTTCGATCGACCAAAGGGGCTGAGCTTTACATGAGAATCTCTGAGATCATGACGAAAGCTGCGGTGAACGATTCCGCGGACGACAGCGTCGCGGAGGCGTCGCGCAAGATGCACGAACAGCAGACCGGCTCCTTGTTGGTCATGGACGGAAAGAGCCTGATCGGCATCATCACCGAACGCGACATCTTGAAAGTGGTTGCGCGAGGCCTCGACCCGAACACGACGCCGATCAAGGAAGTCATGACGACCGATGTCGTCACGATTGAGCCGGACACACGACTGAAGGAAGCAGCGAAGCTGATGGCATCAAAGTGGATTCGTCACCTTCCCGTGTGCGAAGGAACGAACGTCGTCGGGATCATCTCGCAACGAGACCTGACCGGCGTCCTGGCAGGCGCCCTGAACGAGCCGGAGGCTCTGCACCAGCTTCTCGAGTCCTCCCAGCTCGTGCGCGAACGCCGGCTCAAGCGCATCGAGGCCGGCGACCTGGATTAGTCGCGCTCCCGCTCAGCCTCTTCGATTGCTCGTTGCCAAGCATCGTCGAGGTTGAATTGCTCCAGCCAGCCGCGGATGTAGCTCTCATCAAGCCGCTTCCTGCGCGCGTTGATGATGGCAGCGACCGCCTCATAATCGCGTGCGCGCCCGGCGACGAGCTTGCACACGATCAAGTCCTCTGTCGTCAGTACGTTGACTTCGCGTCCTTCGAGGCGGGCCCGGACGGAACGTTCTATTGCGCTTCGCTCATACTGATGTCGCAATGATGCAGTTGACGCGCGGGAGTTCGGCGTGCGTCAGGCGGTGAAGGTACCCATCACGACTCGAAACCGCGCCTGTTGCCGCAACGACGCTTGTTCGACGCGGGCACGCTCTACATCACGTAAACGAGCGCTCGCGTTTTTGGGCCGGTGCGCGACCGCGGATGTGTGAGCAATACCGCGCGTTTCAAGAGCCTGGCGGCTTCGTCTCGTCCCGTTGCACGAACCAGCGCCCCAAGGGTGCGCGGCAGGACGCCGCCGAGCTCCCGAAACCGCGAAAGGGCCGACGGGCGCGGGCGCGCGATGCCGCGCTCCCACCGTGAGATGGTCAACGGGTCGGTCCCGATCCGGTGAGCGAGATCAACCTGCGTCCAGCAATTTCGCCGTCGCAGCCGCCGAATTTGATCAGGTCCCAGACTAGGCTAAAGCCTAGTAGGTTCTCACGATCTTGGTTACTGCACACGGCCTTTCTTCCATACGTCCCGCAGTGCGATGAAGCACACCGGAACGAGCGCCACCGCCGAGATGAACATGAAGGCACCCATTGCGAGGACCAGCACGAGAGAGAGTAGGAGCAGCGTCGTGATAATCGCTCGGCCCGGCCAGCCGAACGTGAGGGCGGACCGCGATACGCGGCTGTACTGCTTGGGACCGGCGGGCTTGACGAGCCCTTCGCGCGGCCGCCATTTCTCGTGCCGCGTCTCCGGCACCGGAAGCGGGTCGTCAATATCGATCAGCAGCCGCTCCGCTTCGTCGGCGTCCACGGCGACCGGCGTGAAGCATCGGGGACACCACCGGGCCGTGCGGGATACACCGGCCCCGCACATGCGGCATTCATCACCCATGCTTTGAAGATCGGAAGGAAAGGAACGGATCTAAAGATGCAAAGCGCATCAACTGGGCGCGCCGCGCCCGATGAAGCCCCCGCCGGATTGGCGAAGAACGATCACGTCCGTGTCGCCTCCGCCCGATGCCGGGCCGTCCGACGGGATGACCGCGTACACGCGCCCGGAAGCGTCGACCGCATTCCACAAGTAGTCGAGGAGGCTCCGGTCCTCACCGAACCCGGGCAAGCCGCAGAAGATCCCGTCGAAACAGATGTCCTTCTGGTGGACCGCTCGCTGCTCCGCGCGTGCGTGGAGTACCCGCGGCGCCGGGGAGTTTGCGCGGAGGATCGTCGCAGTTTCGGCAAACCAGTCTTGTTTGTTGGTTGGATTTGCGTCAACGCCATGTAGGTATGCGAGCGACAATACGCCGGAGCGCCCCGCAGCGATCGAGCCGTACACGTTCGCCCCGCCAAGCGTCCCCACGTCGAGCAGCGGTTCTCGGCGCCGAGAGGATGCAACGCGCCGAACGAGTTAAGACCGCTGATCCCATACAAGACGTAGACGTCGCCGGTGCGCGGGTCGACGGTCAAATGGTCGACGTACGCATTCGAGGCCGACGCTTCAACGTCGATGATCGTCGGCGTGCTACCACCGGTTTCCGTCGGACGGATCCCAGCCCCATACATGATGATCGGCACCGGCGGATCGCCGAAGCTGATTCCGCCGTCGTCGGAAGAGTAGAGATACGGGAACCCGTCGGCGATTCCTTTCGCGACGAGATACACCTTGTCGCTACCGAAGTGATCGATCCACGGCCGGTCGTAGGTGTCCTCCATCACGACCGTCGTCGACCATGTCCGCCCCCCGTCGGTCGAGCGATCGACGTGCACGCCGTCCCCGAGGTCCGCGGCAATGATCGTGCTCTCGTCGAGAAAACGCATGTCCCAGTCGCCGCCACCCGTCGACCCGAACGTCGGCTGAAGCTTCGTGAAGTGCGCGCCGTAGTCGGTGGAACGGTACAACGTCACCGGGTCGTCGTTTCCGAGCCCGGAAACGAGCACGATCTTTCCGCTCGGTGAAATCGAGACGTTGGGCTCGCCGCCGGCGTCACGAAGCACGGTCTCAGTGAAGCGCGGCGCAGCGAACTGCTGTGCGCGCGCGGGAGTTAGCGCAAAAACCAGCGCAAGCAGGCATGCAAAGAGCAGAAGCTTTGATCGCATGACAATCGGATTCGCCATGCCGAGGCGCTAGTCCTTCGGCGCGATCCCGGCTTTTTCGACTACCTCGGGAACGGCGTCCTCTTGCATGATCGCCATGATGTGCACGCCGGCGACACCGGGGATTTCTCGGACCTTCTGAATCGTCTCGACGGCGAGAGCGATTCCCTCATCGCGCGCACCTTCACCGGCGCCGGCGATGCGGTCGCCGACCGCATCCGGAATCGACATGCCGGGAATGTTTTTCATGCTCTCGAGCATCTTCGAGGATTTCGGCGGCGTGATGCCGGCTATGACCGAGCATCGCTGGGTCAACCCACGCTCGTGGATGATGGCCATCCAGTCAGCGAACGCGTCGACGTCGTAGACCGGCTGCGTCTGTACGAAGTTCGCACCGGCATCGACTTTGGCCGCCATACGGTCGCCTTTCGACTGATCTCCAAACGGAGACTCGGCCCCACCCACGAAATACGCCGGAGCAACTTTCATCTCCTCGCCGTTCAGAAAGATCTTCTTGTCGCGCATGTCGCGCGCCACTTTCATCAAGGCGACGGTGTCGAGGTCGAAAACCGGCTTCGCGTCCGGGTGGTTTCCAACCTTCGGAGGGTCGCCCCCCAGAATCATGATATTGCGAACGCCGAGTGCCCAGGCACCCAAAAGATCGGACTGCAACGCAAGACGATTGCGATCGCGACATACCAGCTGCATGACGGGCTCGAGGCCGACTTCCTGCATGAAGACGGAACACGCGAGCGGCGTCATGCGCGCGACGGCTGTTTGATTGTCGGTGACGTTGGCCGCGTGCACAGATCGGACCAACGCTTTCGCTTTCGACCGAACCGCGTCGGCGTCTGCCGATTTCGGCGGACCAAGCTCGGCCGTTACGACGAAGTCGCCTCTTTCGAGTGCAGTCTGCAATCGTGATGTCACGCCATCGCCTCCGCCGCCTCAACCGTATTTGCCATGAGCATCGCTCGCGTCATGGGACCGACGCCGCCGGGTACCGGGGTTATCGCTCCCGCTACCAGAGAAACGTTTTCATAATCCACATCACCGACGAGCTTCCCTTCCGGGGTCCTGTTGATGCCGACATCGATCACAACGGCACCTTCAGAAACCATCTCCGCGGTGAGCGCGTTCTGATGCCCCGCCGCGACGACGATGACGTCTGCACGCAGCGTTTCGGACGCAATATCGGCCGTACCGGTGTGACACAGCGTCACCGTGGCGTTCAGGCCGGGGGCTTTTGTGCTCAGCAAGATCGACAGCGGCCGGCCGACGAGCGTCGACCGACCGACGACCGCCACAAGCTTGCCGGTGATGTCGATGTCCGAGCGTCGCAAGATTTCGACACACCCTGCCGGCGTGCACGGGACGAACCGCGGACGGCCGAGCGCGAGAAGGCCGACGTTTTCCGGATGGAGCCCGTCGACGTCCTTGCCGGGATCGAGCGCTTCTTGAATGACGACGGGATCGATGTCGCGCGGAAGCGGCAACTGCACGATGATCCCGTGCACGGCGGGATCCGCATTCAGATTCTGTACAACCTCCAGAAGATGCTCTTGCGTCACGTCGCCGGGCAGATCTGCGTCGATCGACAGCATCCCGATTTCTGCTGCATCCTTGCGCTTTCCACCGACGTACACTTTCGAAGCCGGATCCTCTCCGACCAGAACCGCAGCCAGCCCGGGCGTCACTCCGCTTTCGTGGAGCTTCGCGACGCGCGCCGTCAATTCAGACTTCACGGCAGCAGCAATCGCTTTTCCGTCGAGAACGCGCGCGCTCACGCCGATCACCCGTGCCTGAAGTGACGGACGCCGGTCAAGACCATCGCGATTCCGTGCTCGTCGGCGGCGGCGATCACGTCGTCATCGCGAACCGAACCACCGGGTTGAATCACCGCTGTGATACCGGCAGCCGCTGCGGCATCGACCCCGTCGCGGAACGGAAAGAACGCGTCGCTTGCCATGACGGCGCCGCGCGCGCGATCTCCGGCCTTCTTTGCGGCGATCTCGACCGAATCGACGCGGCTAGTCTGCCCGCCGCCGATCCCGATCGTCGCCCCGCCCTTTGCGAACACGATTGCGTTGGATCGCACGTGCTTCACCACGCGCCAACCAAACAGTAAATCGGACCATTCTTCGGGAGACGGCTCCACTTTTGTGACAACTCGCATCGCTTCGCGGTCCTCCGCGGAATCATCGGCCTCCTGAACGAGCAAGCCGCCGGATACGTGACGTGTCACGATCTGCGGGCGGCGCCACGCGCCGACTTCGAGCACGCGAACGTTCGGCTTCTCGGCAAAAATCGCGCGCGCTTCGTCGGTCAGCGCGGGAGCAGCCACGCACTCGGTGAAGATTTCGGTGATCCGCCGGGCCGTCTCACCGTCGAGCGTCCGGTTGACCGCGATCACGCCGCCGAATGCGGATACCGTGTCGCTTTCGAGTGCACGCGAATACGCAGTCGCGAGATCCGGCGCCTGTGCGAGACCGCAAGGAATAGCATGCTTGATGATCGCGCAGGCCGGCTCGCCGAAGTCGTTCGCGGCCGCCCACGCAGCGTCGATGTCCAGGATGTTGTTGTACGACAGATCTTTTCCCTGCAGCTGCGGCGCGCGGGCGATCGTTCCACCCGGCTGGTCCACGAATGCATAGAGGGCCGCCTGCTGGTGCGGGTTTTCGCCGTAGCGCAGGTCTCGCACACGCTCTCCGGCGATCGTGATCAGGTCCGGCAACAACGTACCGCGAGCCATCCACGCAGCGATCGAGGCGTCGTACGCCGCCGTATGTGCGAACGCTTCCGCTGCCAAGGCGCGGCGGGTCTCATGACTCAACCCGCGCGTCTTCTCGATTTCGTCCAACACGGAGCCGTAGCGATCGGGATCCACCATCACCCCGACACCCGTGTGGTTTTTCGCAGACGCCCGGATGAGCGACGGGCCCCCGATGTCTATTTGTTCGATCACCTCGGGCCACGAGAGATCTTTGGCGGCAGCCTCCCGGAACGGGTACAGGTTCACGACGACGAGGTCGATCGGATCGATGCCGGCCTCACGCAACTGCTCCAAATGTGACGCGTCGTCGCGGTTGGCAAGGATGCCGCCGTGGATGCGTGGATGCAGCGTCTTCACGCGGCCGTCGAGCATCTCCGGGAAGCCGGTCACCTCGGCGACGGCGGTGGTTGCGACGCCGTGCTCCGCCAAGAAACGCCCGGTCGAATCCGTCGCGATGATCTTGACGCCGGCGGCAGCCAAGCCCGCACAAAAATCGGCGAGCCCGGCGCGATCGGAAACGGAAACGAGCGCAGTCTTTACGGCGACGAAGTCGGGCACGCCCGTAGCCTAACCGGCATCCGGGAGGATCGTCACGCGGCGCCCTTCGACGCGAATGCGTCCCTCGCCGAAAAGGCGGATCGCCGCGGGATACAGTCGGTGTTCGACTGCTTTGATGCGTTCGTGCAGCGTCTCTTCCGTGTCGTCCGGAAACACGTCGACTGCCTCTTGAAGGACGATCGGGCCGTGATCGAGCTCATCGTCGACGATGTGGACGGTCGAACCCGTGACACGCGCGCCCCATTCGAGCACATCCCGCACGGCGTGCCCGCCCACGAACGCCGGCAGCAGAGAAGGATGGATGTTGAGGATACGGTTTTCGAATCGCTTTACGAACCCCGCGGACAGGATCCGCATGTATCCGGCCAGGCACACGAGGGCAACGCGTTCGGCCTCGAGAGCATCCGCGACGGCGTCGTCGAAGGCTTCTCGCGTCGAAAAATCAGCCGGCAAGAGCACGAGCGTCTTTAGCCCGGCGGCTTCCGCCCGCTTCAGCGCGAACGCGTCCGGCTTGTTCGACATGACGATCGCAACCTCGTACACCGAGGTTGCTGCATCGAGAATTGCTTGCAGATTCGTCCCGGAGCCGGAGACGAGAACGCCGACGCGCAGACTCACGAATCCAAGCGTAGCACGCGTGCTTAACCGGATATTCGATCGAACACGGTAACGACGATGTCGCCGTACCGTTCTTCCGGAAGG
>JAIVGO010000192.1 GCA_020201525.1 Actinomycetota bacterium
GTTCAGAGTTATTCGAATGCGTCCGACCCGACCTTCGACGACTGGTCGAATCTCAAGCTCGATTTCCAGAACGCGCCGATCCATCTCGTGAACTCGCTTGTCAAGGAGGGCTTCTCGGGTGCCGCGGCCGACGACGAGCCGCTGAACTTCCTGGAGCTCGAGGAGCTGGTCGGGCCTCAGCTCGACACGAACGCGCCCCTGTTGCAGGTGGACGCGCCGGACGCAGCCACGCTGGTGGGGACCGGTCGCTCGTTCGTCGTGCGCGTCACCGTCACGGACGATCTCGAGGTCGGCTCCGTGCTCGTGTCGTTCGACCTGAACGGCGACGGAATCATCGGCGACGGCGAGACCTTGGCGGCCAACAGCACCGGCGGCTCGACCTTTGCCGCAACCTTCCGGGGTATTTCGGGGCCGATCGGTTCCCGCACGATCACCGTGGTCGCCGCTGACCCCAGCGACAACCAGACGGTCGCCACCAGGTCCGTGACGACGACCAATACGCCTCCGCCCGACACGACGGGACCGAGCATCGTCGCGACCCTCACGCCTTCGCCGACCGCGGCAGGCTGGAATAACACCAACGTCGGCGTCATCTGGGCCGTCGACGACCTCGAATCGGGCGTCGCAACGACCAGTGGCTGCGATGCAGTCTCGTTCACCTCCGAGACCGACGGTGCCACGATCACCTGCTCGGCAACGAATACCGACGGCGTGACCTCGTCGGTGACGGTCGTCGTCCGGATCGACAAGACGGCGCCGGTGATCGTGGGTTCGTACACGCCTTCGACCAATCCGATGGGTTGGTTCAACGCCGACGTCCTGGTCAACTTCGCGTGCTCGGACGGGCTCTCGGGCGTGGCGGACTGCACCGGGTCGATGCTGGTCGTCGACGAGGGTCTGAACAGCGAGGCGACCGGGACGGTGCACGATCGCGCCGGGAACCGCGCGACCGCAACCGTACGCGGACTCAAAATCGACAAGACGCCGCCGACCGTGATTGCGATCCAGACACCTGAGCCAGGCTCGAACGGGTGGAACAACTCCCCCGTTACCGTCACGTTCAGCTGCTCCGACAGCCTCTCCGGCGTCTCGAGCTGCCCTCCGCCCGTGACCATCACGGAGGACGGCGCCGGTCGACCGGCCACAGGCGTCGGCACGGACACTGCAGCAAATGTCCGCGAAATCACGCATCTGGTGAACATGGATCGCGGCCCTCCGGCGTGGAGCGTGACGCATTCCGGCACGGATGCGAGCGGGCACGCCTTCATGGAGATCACCGTTCATGACGATCTGAGCGGGCTCGCCGCAGTCGTAACCACAACGGCGACGAACGTCACCGTTTCCGTGCCTCCCTTCGCGGCTGGCGTGGGCGCCGTGGTCATCACCGCCACGCTCGTCGATCCCGCTGCGGCATTCAGCCTCGACCTGACGGCGACCGACGTCATGGGCAACGCCGTCATCTTCTCGCCGGTCTTCCCGCCACCGTCGACCACGCAGGCGCTTGTGGCCGACGAGCTCCAAAACCGGCCGCCTGTCGCCGACGTGACTGTCGCGGGTTATGTCATCGGCCCTGACGGCTTCGGCATCGCGGGGGCGCAGGTCAACGGAACGACCCCCACGGTTGACGGGCCGGCTGGCCCGACTGCGTATCGGGTGCACGTCGTGTCCGACGCGACCGGCTTCTTCTCGGCGCAGGTATCGCGTGACACGTGGACCTTCAGCCTCGAGGAGATCTCGGGCTTCATCACGCCGGCTGCACAGACAGTCGACACCGTGCTCGCCTTCGGCTCCCTGACGTTCGAGCCCGCCTCATTCGAGGCGTACGTCGACGGGTTCGTCAGGGACACGGACGGCAATCCGCTCTCCGGCGTCAGGGTCGAGAGTCGGTCCTGGAGCGAGGACGACGGCGCAATCAACGACTTCGCCATCAGTGGCGCCGACGGTAGCTACCGCGTGGGCGGCTTCCTCAACGCGTATGAGTGGGGCCTCACGGGCGAAGACCTGGTCTCGTATTACCCGCGCGACATCGAGGGGTCCTATCTGCCCGAGGATCAGAGGCATCGCGTCTTCCTCTTCGACACCGGACCGGGGGCGACCCAGAATCTGATCTACGCGTTGATGCCGCGGCACGTGACGGGAGCCGTGAAGGATCAATTCGACGACGGCGTCCCGAACGCAACCGTCGGGGTCTACGTCTACAGCTCCGAGTCTTCGTTCTTCATCGAAGCGACGACGGACGCGGATGGCGTGTACACGATCGCGACGCCCGCGGACGTGTACGAGGTCGAGATCTATCTGCAGGTTCCGAACGGTTTCGCCGATCCGGACCCCTGCTGCGCATATGTGTCTCCGCCGAGCCCGGACACCGGAGGGACGATCGTCGTTCCTGACTTCCATCTTCGGAAGCTGCTGGTCGAGGTCTCACTAACCGTACGGGACAATCTCGGCAACACGATCGCCGGCGTCGCCGTCTCTGCCCACTGGAGCACCGACACTGGCGGCTACGGAGATGCGACAGTCATCAGCGGGCCCGACGGCAGCGTCGTCTTCAACGGCGATGCGGGCAGTTGGGACGTGTCGGCAGCAACCGACATCAGCGGCTACACGACCCCGGCAGCCCTCGCTTTCGGAGTCCCCGAGTACGGTTTGACCGGCGCCGACCTCGTCTACGTCGCGGCGGCCGTCGCGACGGGGACGGTGACACGTGCTGACACGGGAGAGGCGCTCGCCGACACGCTGGTCGGGTTCAACTTCAACGCGAGCTTGACGCAGACGAACTCCGCCGGTGGCTTCCAGATCTGGCTCTATGCCGATTCGTCCACACAGCGGGCCGAGGGAACGCTGGTGCCGGCCGACGGCATCACCGGGCTGCAACGGCCTCGCGTTCCGATTAGTGCCACCAGTGGTGCACACCTCGTCGCGGACCTCGCTTTCGTGGAGTTCACGACGCTGTTCACGGGAACGGCAATCGACTCGTTCGGCGCGCCGGTCGAGGGCGCCTTGATCTCGGTCACGGGCGTCGACGTCGCAACGGTCCTGTCCGATGCCTCCGGAGCATGGAGCGTCCTCGGCCCGACGGAGCTCGTGAACATCTGGGCGAGTCCGAGCGCGCTCGGATACGGATATCCCGCAGCCCTGGCGGTCGATGCCACGGCGGGCGGCACGCATGGAGGAAACGTGATCGTGCTGCCCACGTCGTTCGTGACGGGGACGGTGCTCGACAACCTGGGCGCGCCGGTAGTCGGTGCCGAGATCGCCGCACAGCTCTACTACGCCTCGTGGTACACGATCCCGGCCGGTAGCGGAGTCACGAACGCAGCAGGCGCTTACTCCATCCGCATCGATCCGGACACTCATGGCCTCCAGCTCAGGATCATTCCGCAAGCGCTCGCGGGCTATACGGTCGCCGGCTTCCGCGTGGCGACGGTGGCCGCGGGTCTCGTCACAACCATCGACTTCACGTACCAGCTTCCCCCGCCCAACGACAATTTCGCGAATGCGCAGGTCATCACCGGAGCGAGTGGAAGCGTCGACGGGACGAACCTCGGCGCAACGATCGAATCCGGCGAGCCGCGTGCCCGCGGACACTCGATCTGGTACTCGTGGACGGCGCCGTTCGGAGGTCGCGCGATCTTCCATACCGGTGGCAGCGGCTGGGACACGTATCTCTTTGCGTACTCGGGCTCAACGCTCGCAACGCTGAGCGAGCTCGCGGGAAACGACGACAGCGGCCCGTGCTGCGGCGAGAGCAGGGTCCAGTTCGACGTAGGCGGCGGTGTCACGTACGTCATCCAGGTCGACTCCTACTACAGCTCGGACGCCCGCCCCATCCGGCTCAATTGGAGTCTCGTGCAACTGGCCGACATCACCGGCCGCGTTGTCGACGACCTTGGCACACCGCTGCCCGGTGTTCAGGTCGCACTCAACCCGCAGCCCGGTTCGGTCGAGGCGTCCGCGACGACCGACGCCCTGGGCGTTTACCGCTTCAGCCGCGACTACGCGACAGCGCGAACCGTGAGCGTGGAGACGTTCGGGCTCATTGGGTACACGAAGCGGCTCGCGACAGTCACCGGCTCCTACTACGCGGGCACGGCTGTCAACGCGACGACGTGGAACGTTCCGGACCTCGTCCTCGATCGCAACGGCTCGATCGGGGGCATCGTCACGGACACGCTCGGCGCCGGAATAGACGGTGTCCATCTCAAGCTCGTGTACGCGGCCAAGTGGGCGAACTGCGTCGCGCAGGCCTTCTATTGCAACGACCCGTACTACTCGACGAACTACTACAACGCCGGGCGTTTCACGTACGAGGCCGTCACGAGCGCGGGTGCGTACTCGATCTCCGCCCCCGCGACGACGGGCGTGGTCATCTATCCACAGCAGCACGCGCAGTTCACGACGCCGGCGAACTCCTTGCCGATCGCCGTCCCGGTGGCCGCGGCGGCATTGTCGTCCGTGGACTTCGTCTACACGCAGCGGACGACGGTCGGCGGCTCGCTGCTCGCGAACGCGGGAGTCCTGCCGGCGTGGACCGTGACCTACCAGGCGTATGACGGGCTCTACTACGTCTCGGAAGGGAACCAGGCACAGCACTACTACACCGGCCAGTTCACAGTCCCGGCAGGCGGCGGAGCCTTCACGTTGCAGCTCCCGTCCGGCACGGGCAGCTTTGGATACATCAACTCGGGCGGATTCGTCCCCGGTTACGGTTACGGGACACCGAGCCAGTACTACGTGGATTCCTCAGAGCTGGCCCCCGGCGCATCCGTCACCGGCAAGGACTTCTCGTTCCGCGCCTATGGCACGGTTGCCGGCACCGTACGCGACGAGGCCGGCAACCAGTTGCCGCGCGCGGTGCAGCTGTACATCGCGTCGTACGGTACGAACGGCGGATCCCTCGGGCTG
>JAIVGO010000193.1 GCA_020201525.1 Actinomycetota bacterium
CGTCGAAACAATGCCCGCGCGCGAGGGTGCTTCCCTTCCGGTACCCATGGCCCCTGAGCTTTCGGTTCGGTTGCGGAGACTCGGGGTAACCGGGCTGTGGTCGCATCAGGCCGAAGCGCTTGCGCATGCACGCGGGGGGCGCAGCGTCGCGATTTCGACACCGACCGCGAGCGGAAAGAGTCTCGTCTACCAGATCGCTGCATCGGAAAGGCTCCAAGCCACTCGCGGCGCGACCGCGTTTGCAATCTTCCCGACGAAAGCTCTTGCACAAGATCAATTGCGTCAGATCCGCTCCTTCGCGATGACGTGGATCCGCGCGGCGGTGTACGACGGAGACACGCCGTCGTCGGAGCGCGCGTGGATTCGCAATAACGCGAACCTCGTGATCACGAATCCCGACATGCTCCACTACGGTATCCTCCCGCAACACGAGCGGTGGACGCGTTTCCTGCAAGGCTTGTCCGTGGTTGCGATCGACGAGATGCACAGCTTGCGCGGTGTCTTCGGATCGCACGTTGCCAACGTCCTGCGCAGGCTCCGTCGTGCGGCCGAACGCCGAGGCGCCCGCCCACTTTTCATCGGATCGTCGGCGACGATCGGCAACCCCGCAGAGCTCGGAGAGCGGCTCACGGGCGTTCCGTTCGAGGAAGTGCGCGAAGACGGGTCACCCGCCGGCGAAAAGCTCTTCGCACTGTGGAATCCCCCGCTGATCGACGCGGAAACGGGCGTGCGCCGCAGCGCGAACGCGGAAGCGGCGACGCTGCTCGCCAAGCTCGTGGAAACGCAGACCCGCACCATTGCGTTCGCGAAGAGCCGCAAAGGCGCGGAGCTGATCGCTCGATTCGCCAAGCAAGCACTCGAAGACATCGGCCCGCACGTCGCCGGTCGGATCGAGCCCTACCGTGCGGGATACTTGCCCGAAGAACGCCGCGAGATCGAACAGGCGATGGTGAGCGGCGAGCTGCTCGGCATCGCCGCGACGACGGCCCTCGAGCTCGGGATCGACATCGGCGGCCTCGATGCCTGTGTTCTCGCCGGTTATCCCGGCACGGTGGCCAGCACACGGCAACAGGCCGGACGCGCGGGACGCGCGCAGCAACGTTCGCTCGCGGTTCTCGTCGCGCAGGACGATCCGCTCGACCAATACATCATCTCGCACCCCGCGGAGCTCTTCGATCGCCCGCACGAGTCCGCCATCATCGACAACGGAAACCCGAACATCCTCGACCCGCACGTGACGTGCGCCGCGTTCGAGTCTGCGCTCGAGGATGGCGATGCCGCGTACTTCGGGCCCGGATACGGCGCCGCGGTCGAGCGGCTGCTCGCAGCTGGGACGTTGCGCAGACGCGGCAAGAAGCTCTTCTACGCGAGAACCGGCTCGCCGGCGCAGGACGTCGACATTCGATCGACCGGAGGGATCGTTCGAATCGCAGACCGTGATACCGGCGCGTTGCTCGGAACGGTGGACGCCGCTCGCGCGCCGGCCACCGTGCACGAAGGCGCCATCTATCTGCACCGCGGCGAGCAGTTTCGTGTCACAGACCTCGACCTCGATGCTCGCGTGGCATTCGTCGAGCCGAGCGAAGACGATTACTACACACAATCGCGTGACATCACCGACATCCGCGTTCTCGACGTTATTCACAAGACGCGGCTCGGGCGCGTCGATCTCTTCTTCGGCAGCGTGGACGTGACAAATCAAGTCGTCGCCTACGCACGCAAACGAATGTATTCGGGGGAGATCATCCAAGTGGTTCCGCTTTCGCTCCCCGAGCAGCGCCTCGAGACGCGGGCCGTCTGGTACGAGGTACCGCCGGAACTCCTGGAAGAGGCGTCGCTACCCGCGGCGATCGTTCCGGGTGCGGCACACGCAGCGGAGCACTGTGCGATCGGCCTGCTGCCGCTCTTCGCGATGTGCGACCGCTGGGACATCGGCGGCGTGTCGTTCGCCGAGCACCCCGACACGGGCTTGTGCACGGTTTTCATCTACGACGGATACCCCGGCGGCGCCGGAATCGCGGAGCGCGGTTTCGAAGCGGGATCGGAACACGTGAAGGCAACGCTCGCTCGCATTCGCGAGTGCCCGTGCGCGAGCGGATGTCCGTCGTGCATTCAGTCGCCGAAGTGCGGCAACGGGAACGAGCCACTCGACAAGGCGGGCGCCGGGCGCCTGCTGGCGACGATTCTCGGCTGAGTCTCAGTCCTCGCCTTCGACCAGCTGCTCGAGCTTCGCGATCGCGTCGTGGTCGTCCGGAGGGGCGTCGCCGGAACCGTCTGCGACGAGGCTCCGGGTGAGGCTCATTCCATCGAGGAGCATCTTGGCCTTGTACACGCGGTGACAATCCGCGCACACGATGTAATCGGTGTCACGACGAAAAACGATGGGGTCTCCCCCGATCGGAACAACGCCGTCCTTCGTCACCTCATCAACGAGGACCGCACCACACATGCAGAGAATCGCGTCGCCCACTGACGTCAGAGTAACAGCCTCGGAACGATCAGGGAACGACCGCTTTAGCGGTCGCGGAGAAGCCGGCGCGTGTGGGCGGCGCCGAGGAACAACAGCAATCCGCCGGCGAACGGAAGCAAGAGCGACCGGTCGTGAATGGGGTCACCGATCGGCGAAGTACCCGTGCTGCCGGCTTGGATCGCCTCAATCCGCTTCGTCGTTCCTTTGCCGGCACCTTGCGTGTCGGGCACGAGCACGAACTTGTTCGTGTCGTAGGGAAGAGTGGACTTGTACGTACCGGAGTAGAAGAACTCGTCACCCTCGCCGGGTGCACGCGTGATGCGCCGGCCGCCGACGATCGTGCTGGACGAGGGAGCCGGACGGAAGCCGCCGCTGCTGCCCGTCGTCGATCCGTTCTTCGATCCGCCGGTGGACGTGCCCCCTGTGTTCGTGCCCTCGGTCGGCTTCGGCTCGACGAGCGTCACCGATTTCGACGATCCCGCATACGTGCCGACGCAAACTTTCGACCCGCTGCCGAGCCCACAGTTGTTCGGGCCGACGGTGCTCGAGCGAAGCGCCATGAGCTTGTACGTGTAGGAGCCGCCGTATCCGGTCTCCGGAAAGCCTGCGTCGTTGAACTCGTAGGTGCCGGCGCCGGGCGCTGCCAAGTAGGCAACGACCTTCCCGTCGCGCGACACTTGGAACTCACGCAAATCGGGCTCGTCGCCGCTGTAGCTCCACGTCATGTGTACGACCGGTGCCCCGTTGTCCTTCTGCACAGTCGGCTCGGTCTCCCACGAAGGAGCTTGCGGTGGATTGTTGACCTTCACTGTGATGGATTTGCAATCGAAGTTCGTGCTTGAGTCGCTCGAGCAGACGGGGTCGCGCTGTGTTTGTTCCGCCGCCTTGAGTTGCAACGTGTACGTTCCGTTATAGGGCGTGTCGTTCGCGGTGTCCCACGGAACGTCGTACTGCCAGGGGTTCGTCGTCGACCCAAACGAGCAACATGCGTATTGCTTTGTGGGATCGTTGTTCGGACGCCCGTAGATGGTTGCGAGATCCGAAGCGACGGGGTGCGACCCGAGAACGTCGACTTCCGTCCACCGCAGGCTGAGCGAAGAGGACGCCTGGACGCGGATCGAGACAGACCCGCGCGCTTCCAGCCCCGTCGATCGCCCGATGGACATACTCGCGGCGGCCCATGCCGGGGGCATGACTCCGGCGGCCCAAATGACGAGCCCGAGAATCGAACCTGCGAACAAACGCTTCATTCCACCCACTACCTGGCCTTTTCCCTCGTGTCCACGGAGTATAACTGTCGGGTTTGCCCGAAGGTTACGGTCCGCGACGGATCTCTCGCCTTAAGAATTTCCGTACTCTCGCCAAAGAGCCATGCAGCGACCCAGAGAATTCCACGCTATGACCTAAACATCCTTCACGCTTCCGCTAAATCCCCCTTTGCGGCACTCGGAGTGAGCACAAAAGCGCCCAACGTCCGAGGCTGCCTTGCATCTAGAAGAGGCAAACAGTAAAAGAGTGCCCGGGTGGTCCGCGTCCAGGTGGACCGGTCCGGTTGGGGAAACACCCGAAGACAAGGGGAGCCCGCAATCCGCGCGCAGCGACTTGGTCGAGCACGTCGTATGAGCCTGCCTGCTCGCCTCGGAGCGGTCGCCGTCGTCGCCCTTCTTCTTGCCTCGGTCCTCGTGACACCGGGCCTCGGGCAAACACCGTCGCCTTCCCCAGCCTCGTCCGCGTCTCCGTCCGAAAGCGCCTCGCCTTCCGAAAGCCCATCGCCTGCAGGCTCGCCGTGTCCGGCCGCGTCGGCAACACCGCAGTCGTCGCCGGGCGGGACGCCAACACCCCAGCCATCGCCGGGCAAGACCCCCACGCCGTCGTCGTCGGCAAGCCCCGAAGCCTCGCCGTCTGTGAGCGTTTCGGCGTCGGCGCGACTCATCCCGCAAGCCACGCCGACGGAAAGCGCGAGCCCCTCGGAAAGCGCGACACCGGATACTTCCCCGGAATCGTCGGCGTCGCCGGCCGCAACCTCGGGCACTCCCGGCGCCGCAGCCCCCTCGTGCCCGAGCGAGGAAGTGAAGCCCGGAAAATCGACCGACACCGAGTACATCAAGATCCGAATGAATGAGTACGGTCGGACGCGCGAGGTGTGGCTCAAGGACTGGATCCGGCTGCGCGGAAAGGGAAGACGGCACGTTGTCGATCCGGGAGTGTTCGCATCGGTCCGAGGTCTGTCCGGCAGCGGAAGCCCAGACCTCGACCAAGGCGCGGTCAGCTTCGACGCGGGGGTCGGTTCGAGCGGCGTGCAGGACGTGTACTACGAAGGTCGCGTGCAGCAGGCCGGCGACGAGCTGATGACACCCGACGGGCCGCGCGAGCTTCCCGTTCGCGTCTCGATTCGGTACTTCACGGGCCCCGAAGG
>JAIVGO010000194.1 GCA_020201525.1 Actinomycetota bacterium
GTCGGCGGCCGCATAGACGTCTTCCATGCGCTCGACAAATCCGGCCACAGCGACGCGACCGGTCAAACGTGGGGCGATTTCGTCCTCGTGCTGCGCGCCGGTGATGAGGAGCCCTTGCTTGTCTTTTTCATCGCTCCAGCGGTCGCCGAGCGCGATCGCGGCCTCGTTGAGCCTGGCCGCCCCGAGGCTCCCGCCGAAGATCACGACCGTCGACCCATCGTGCGCGAGACCGAGGCGAGACCGCGCCTCATCACGTGCCGCGGCACGGTCGAGATTCGCGATCGCCGCCCGAATGGGATTTCCGACGATCCTCGTCCGCGCGGACGTCGGAAACGCCGATCGCGCTTCGGCAAACGCAAGGGCGATGTTTCTCGTCACGCGAGCGCCGACGATGTTCGCGTAGCCGGGGACCGCGTTTTGCTCGTGTAACACCGACGGGATTCGCTTCGTGCGTGCCGAAAGCACGACGGGGATGCTCGCATAGCCGCCCATGCCGACGACGACGTCGGCCCGGTGTCGCTTCAGGATGGCCGACGATTGCGAGACCGCGCGCACGAGCGACGCCGGCGCCAGGTACCGGCGCGCACCGAGCGTCCGCGCCCAGGGGATGACGTCGATCAAGTCCAGCGCAAATCCCGCGGCCGGCACAGCCGTGGTTTCGATGCCGCGTTCCGTTCCGACGAAGCTGATCCGCGCATCGGGTCGCAGATCGCGCAACGCTGCGGCAAGCGCGATACCGGGATAGACGTGCCCGGCCGTCCCTCCCCCAGCGATCACGATGCTCATCGCGCGGGTCACGCCGCGACCGCACTCCTCTTCGATGCGGCCTTCTCCTGTCGCGCGACGTTCGCCAGGATGCCGACGGCAATGAGCGTGAACACAAGGGCGGAGCCACCGAAGGACACGAGCGGAAGCGGCACCCCGGTAATCGGCAGCAGGCCGGTCACCGCGCCCATGTTGATGAACGCTTGACCCACGATCCACACGGTCGCTCCGGTGGCGAGCAGACGTCCGAACGGATCCGGCGCGCGCTTTGCCGCTCGGACGCCTGCGAACGCGATCAGCACGAACAAACCCACGATCCCGATCGTGCCGATGAGGCCGAGCTCTTCCCCCAAGATCGAAAAGATGAAGTCGGTGTGCGCGTTGGGTACGTACAGCCATTTCTGACGGCTCTGCCCGAGCCCGACGCCGAAGGTACCTCCGCTGCCGAGAGCAATCATCGACTGCACCGCTTGATACCCGGAGTTCATCGGGTCGCTGAACGGATGGAGGAACGACAAGAGTCGCGCGCGGCGATATCCCTCCGTCAGAGAGAGCCCGGTCGCGCCCAACAGGCCGGTGAAACCGATCGCACCGATCAGCGGCAACGACGTTCCTCCGACGTACAGGATCGAAAACACGATCGTAGCGAGAACGATCGTCGTACCAAGGTCGGGCTGCATCATCACGAGCGCCGCCGCGACACCGGCGACGGCGCCGACCGGGACCATGATCGACTTCAATGTGTGGAGCTTTCCTTGGCGTCGTGCGACGGCGTCGGCACCAAATATCAAGAGGGCCAGCTTCATCAGCTCCGATGGCTGGAACCGGATCGGTCCGGCGCCGATCCACCGGCTCGAACCCGATACGCGAGTTCCGATCGCCGGATGCAGCACGGCCATGAGAGACAGCAGACCGATAACGCTCAACGCCCATCCGGCGGGACGCAGGCGGTGATAATCGAAGCGAGACAGCCCGACCATCCCCGTCACGCCGAGCGCCACCCACAACGCTTGTCGCTTGAAGAACAAGAACGAGCTTCCGTACTGCGTGTACGCCGCAACCGAAGACGCCGACAAGATCATGACTAAGCCGATGAGCAGCAGCAAGCCGGTCGCGATGACGATCAAGTAGTAGTTCGTCGTCGACTCGCCGGCGATCCACTTCCTCTTCGATGTCGTCCGGCGCCTATCGTTGCGGCGAGCACGCGATCCGAGCGATACAACCGTCATCCCTCATCTCCTTCCCGCCCCGCGAGCCGCTTGACGGCAGCGCGAAAGGCTTCACCTCTCGCCTTGTAGTCGGTGAACATGTCGAATGACGCACAGGCAGGGGACAGCAGCACCGTGTCGCCCGATTCCGCCAGCGTCGCCGCTCGCTCGACGGCGTCCTCCATCGTCGCTGCTCGCTCTGCGGGGTGGCCGGCGAATGCGGCGAGGATCTCGTCCGCCGATTCGCCGATTGCGACGACGTTCTTCACAGAGCCGCCCGCCGATGAAAGGACGGTGAGATCGAGACCCTTGTTGCGGCCGCCGGCGATGAGCACGACGCGCCCGGCATCCTCCAAGGCCGCAAGCGTCGCGTGCGGATTCGTCGCCTTGGAGTCGTTCACGTACGCGACGCCGTCGATCGTCGCGATGTATTCCATGCGATGGGGTCGCGCCTCGAATGCGGCGAGCGCGTCGCCGACCGGCTCCGGCTCTGCTCCGAATGCGCACGCGGCCGCGGCGGCGGCGACTGCGTTCGACACCATCGCCCGGCCGCGAATGCGCAACCTGCTCGTCTCGACGACGCGGCCCTCCGGCACGGTGATCCATCCCCCCTCCATGCCGGCGCCGCCGGCAGGAGGCTGTGCCGCCGAGAACGCGACGGTGCGGGACCGCGCTCCGGCGACGGCCGCAGCGCAACGCGGATCGGCGTGATACACGGCGACGTCGTCGGGCTCCTGCCGCGCAAAGAGACGTGCCTTGTCGGCGGCATAGGCTTCGAACGATCCGTGCCAATCGAGGTGATCGTCGGCGAGGTTCAACAAGACGCCGGTGCGCGGGCGGAACGTGTCGACGAAGTGCAGCTGAAAGCTCGACAGCTCCGCGACGATCACGTCGTTGTCTTCTCCCGCGGCATCGACCAGGGCGCGCCCGATGTTCCCGGCCGCAGCCGCGCGATAGCCCGACGCATTCAGCGCTGCGGCGATCATTTCGGTCGTCGTCGTCTTTCCGTTCGTGCCGGTGACGCCGATGATCGGCGCCGTCGCGATGCGATACGCAAGCTCCACCTCGCTCCAGATGGGAACGCCGGCCCGTTCCGCGGCAGCAAAGACCGGTGAGACAGGACGCAGCCCGGGGCTCGCGATCACCACGTCGGCCGACGCGGCCGCCGACGACCCGTCCTCGCCGAGGAGCACCGCCGCATCGCCGAGTGAGACGGCGCGCCGACGCAGCTCCTCGTCGTCGCGAACGTCCACGACCGTGACGCGCGCACCGAGCGCAAGTGCCGCGCGGGCGGCCGCTTCCCCGGAGATGCCGAGGCCGGCAATCACCAGATGGCGTCCTGAGAGGTCGAGGCTCATCCGATCCCCCCGTGGGCGAGGAAATCGGCGTAGAACAAGCCGAGACCGAGCGCCGCCGCGAGACCGGCGATGATCCAGAACCGCACGATCACGGTGAACTCCGGCCAGCCTTGGAGCTCGAAATGATGATGCAGCGGCGCCATCTTGAAGACGCGCCGGTGCAGCCCGTGAAAACCAATGATCTGCAGAATGACCGATGTCGTTTCGAGAACGAACAACCCGCCGAGAATCACGAGCAGCAATTGCGTGCTCGTCATGATCGCCAGCGCGGCGAGCGCCCCGCCGAGCGCGAGCGACCCGGTGTCGCCCATGAAGATCTTCGCCGGGGCGGCGTTCCACCAGAGAAACCCCGCACACGCACCCAGCCCGGCGGCCGCGACGATTGCGACGTCGAGTGGATCCTGCACGAACGGATAGTCGGCGGGATGGCGAAATTGCCAGAACGCAATGACGACATATGCCGCGAAGACAAGAGCAGACGAACCCGCGGCGAGCCCGTCGAGGCCGTCGGTCAGATTCACGCCGTTTGTTGTCGCCGCCATGATCAAGAACACCCAGATCACAAAGATCGCACCGACGTTCAGCGTCGTCGTGCGCACGAAAGACAGGTGGGTCGAGACATGCGCCCAGTGCTGGGCCGCGAGAGCAAAAGCAACGGCAACGATCAGTTGCCCTGCGATCTTTCCCTTTTTGTTCATCCCGAGACTGCGCTGATGGTGGAACTTGATGTAATCGTCGATGAACCCAATGATTCCCATGCCGACCATGACGCTCAGGACGAGAAAGCCGGTCTTCGAAAACGGACTGGAGACGTGGCTCACGACGTAGCCGATGATCACGCCCGTCAGGATCATCGTCCCGCCGGCGGTCGGGGTTCCGCGCTTCTCGGCGTGTGACGGAATCTCTCCGACGTTGTCGCGGATGAGCTGGCCGTATCCGCGCGCACGAAAATAGCGGATCGCGAAAGGCGTTCCGCCGAGCGTCACGAGCAATCCCACCATCGCCGCGAGAAGGATCGGCCTCATGCGTCGTCCTCGCCGATCAACGCGGCCGCGACTCTCTCCAACCCGGCGACGCGCGAACCTTTCACGAGAACCACGTCGCCGGATTCGACGCGGCCGACGAGGAACGAGATCGCAGCGCCGGCGTCCGGGAACCAGACCGCTTCTTCAGGCGTCATGCATTCCAGTCGCGCCGCCTCGCACGCCGGCCGCGCCGCCGCTCCGACCGCGACCAGCCGGTTGATGCCGAGACGCACCGCCAGCCGTCCGAGCCGGTCGTGTTCCTGCGCCGTGATCGGCCCGAGCTCGGCCATCTCGCCGAGGACCGCCCACGTCCGCCGCCCGGCGCCGATTTCCGCCAGCGTTTTCAAGGCGGCGGCCGTCGACGCGGGGTTTGCGTTGTACGCGTCGTTGATGACGGTGATTCCCGCAGCCGTATCCGCGATCTGCATGCGCCACGGCAACGCCTCGACGTCGCCGATCGCCGCCGCGGCGTCCTCGACCTTCACGCCCAATGCTTCTGCGACCGCGAGTGCGGCAAGCGCGTTGGACAC
>JAIVGO010000095.1 GCA_020201525.1 Actinomycetota bacterium
CGTCAATGCAGCCGCGCGCGGAAATCAGTGATCTTGCGACCGATACGGTCTACTGCTTTGCGCCGGTCGCCCCGACGAAAGTGAAAGCGCGCTGTTTCGCTCCCGAGGTCGGCGTTCACGAAGACCCGGCGACCGGATCGGCGGCGGCCGGGCTCGGGCTCTACCTGAGCGCACGCGCCGGCGACCTTGCGTTCGACATCGCACAGGGAGCCGAAGTAGGGCGGGACTCGACAATCATCGTCGTCACGGCACGGGGCCGCGTGCGCGTCGGCGGATCGGTGGTCCTCGCCGCGGAAGGCGAAGTGCATCTGCCCGAAGCCTAGATCGTCGGGAGCGGAACCGGCAGCGGGGTCTCCGACGGCGAGGGCGATGCCGACGGCGACGGCTTCGGCTTTGGCTTGGCTTTCGGAGAAGACTTGGGCGAGGACGACGTCGTCGGCTTCGGCGCCGCCACGCTTCTCGCCGGTCCGGCCGGTCCGTTCAGAATCGATACAGCTTTTCCGAGCAGCGCTTGAATGAGCCGCGCATCGGCGCCTTCCATTCCGAGCGCCCACGCTCCCATGCCGCGAACCCTGTAGGCCGCCGCCAAGTGCGCCTTCTGCGAAAGCGAAGAAGGATCGTCGTAGTAGACCTCGTGCCACTGGCTGCCGACTTTGTACGCCGTCCACGGGCTTTGCGCGTCGACATCCCAATACCGCGGCCAGCCGGCGCCCACGATGTCGGCGTACGTTATCGGCGTCTTGGGCCCGGTGGCGCGCGCGTGCGGCGCGTTGCTCACCGTCGGCCAGTCGTAGCCGTAGAACGGCGTTCCCAGAATGATCTTCGCCGCCGGAACTTTTGCGATGTACGCCTCGATGGCTGTCTGGTAACGCGGAAGCGGCGCGTTCGGTGAGGCAACACCGCTCGCGTACATGTCGTACCCCATCACGAACAATGCGTCGACGACTCGCGAGATCGCGCGCACGTCGTAAAACGTGTCTTCGACCTGCGCACTGCTGACGTACGTGTCGACGGTGACCTGCCACGCTTCGTCCTGTTGATGGAGCGCCTTCGTCACGCCGTCGATGAATCGCGGGAAGCGGGCGCGGTCTTGCGTGCCGAATCCTTCGAAGTCGAGGTTCGCACCGTCCAAGTTCTTCGCCTTGATCGCCGCGCCGAGCTCGCGTCCGAGTCGCGCCGCAGCCGTGCGGTCGGTTGCGAGCTGGTGCAGCGAATCGGCGTGAAACGTCTTCGCGGTGAGGACGACGCGGATGCCGGCCTTGTGCGCGCGGCTGATGAGCTCGGCAAGCTGCTGGCTTTCGTAGCCTTCCCAGCCGGTACCTTCCCGGATCAGCCGTCCGTTGCCCGCGACGTCCACGCCGAAGTACGCGACGGTCGTCAGGCCGCGCATGTTGAAAGCCGCCGCGCGATCAAGCGTCCAATACGGCGCGAATGCGAAGAGCTCATGCGGACGCAAACGACCGGCCCGCGCAAGCTCAGCCGGAGCGGGAACGGGAACGATCGTTGCCGGCGTCAGCCAAAGCGGGCGGTGTGACAGCGACTCCTCCATCACGGCCATGGGGCTCGCGCCGGGCAGATCGCGCGGCGTCGATGCGTGCGGCAACACGCCGCCGCTCGAAAGGATGACGAGAAAGAGTGGAAGGATCGCGCGTCCGAGACGTGCCGACAGAGCCCCGCCCGTCTCACGCCCGAAAGCTGCGCAACTGTGTCGCACTGCCGTGCGCATACCCATGAAGGCGTGGTTCGCTAACCGCGCCGTGGCGCGTTGGTAAAGAACGAAACGAATTTTCGTTTTGACCCACATATCTCGATATGGACGCCCGTGGAAACCGAGCCTCGTTTCCTGCTCACTCGATCAACGACCCGCAGCCCGACCAGGTTGCGTTTTGTCCGCCCTGGCGAGCGGACACCGTGCTAGCGCCTCGCCGCGCGTCGAAACACGACACAACACATCCCCGGTTTCGGGTCGAAGACTGCTTCGATGTGCTTTGCCCGAAGACCTTCAACAATTCCCTTCATCATCGAAAGATTCATGCCGCAGACGAGGTCGCGGTAGTCGTTGGCCAATGCGTCAAATGGGCAATTTCGTAACCGGATCTCCCCCGCCGCGGCGTTGAACGGCTGAAAGCCCTTCTCGTCGAGCACGCTTTCGAGCGACCGAATGAGCTTTTCCGTCGCGGCTTTTGGGCCGGCGCGACCCCTTGCTTCCTCTCCGATGTCCACCCCGAACGAAAAAGCGGTTTCGTCTTCGCGTTTGCCTTCGGAAATCGCCGACGCCATGAGCCGCGCCACCAGCTCGTAATTTCGCGACGGGACGGAAACCTCGACGACCTTGCTCGACCGCTTGTACAGCTTTGCCGGCCTTCCCGCGCCGGGTCCAGACCGCCCCGACACGCGGCGAAACTCCGCATCGAGATACCCCTCCTCGACGAGCTTGTCGAGGTGAAAGGCCGCCAGGGCGCGCGAAATCTTTACGGCCTTCGCCGCCTCCTCGCGGCTTGTGCTGCCGTCCCGGCTCGCAACGGCGGAATAGAGCGCGCGCCGCACCGGGTCGACGAGCACGGCAAGCGATTCGATACGACGATCGAGCGACTTCTTCTTCATCACTCATGATCCTAAACCCCGATTTGACTTCGCCGGTGAATCTATTAATAATCTAGCTTAGTTTTAGAAACCGAGCGACCGGAAGGAGGAGTCCAGATGTGCGTCGCATGCGGTTGTGAGGTAGAACAGCCTCAAACCAAACAGGAGGACAAAGCGGTTGAGCGAGCAGAGCGCAACTGATTACACGCAGGTTGAAGGCACGCCCCCGGATCAGGACGAGTTGACATCGGTCTTCGTCGGACAGAACCGGATCGCCATCGCCAACACCGGCGGCTCGTACTACGCCTTCGACGACACGTGCACACACATGGGCTGCTCGCTGTCCGACGGCGACGTGGACGCCGACGACGTGACCGTGACATGCCCGTGTCACATGGGTCAATACGACATGCGCACGGGAGAGGTCGTCGGAGGTCCGCCGCCGGCCGGTGTGAAGACGTATCCCGTCCAAGTCGAGGATGGAACCATCCGGATCAAAGCGTGACCGATCGTTTCGTGATCGTCGGCGCCAACCTCGCGGGGGGCTCCGCAGCTACGACCCTCCGCGAGGAAGGCTTCGACGGGACGATCACCTTGATCGGCGCTGAAGCGCACCCTCCATACGAGCGTCCTCCGCTATCGAAGGAGTATCTGCGCGGCGAAATGCCGGTGGAAAAGACTTTCTTGCACGCCGGCGACTACTACGAGGAAAAGAGTATCGACACGGTCTTTGGTGTGCGAGCATCGCGCATCGACACCGACCGCAAGGTCGTCACGCTCGAAGACGGTGAATCGGTCCCCTACGACAAGCTTCTGATTGCGACCGGCGTGCGGAATCGCCGCTTCCCCATCCCGGGATTGGACTTGCCCGGGGTTCACGATTTGCGCACGATCGACGACGCGTCCGCGATTCGCGCGGAAATCGCGCCGGGCAAGACTGCAGCCGTCGTCGGGATGGGGTTCATCGGCGCCGAGGTGGCCGCGTCCCTTCGCTCACGAGGTATCGCGATCAAAGTGGTCGAGGGGTTCAAGGTGCCGCTTGCGCGCGTTCTCGGCGAAGACATCGGTGGTGTTCTCGAAGGCTTACATCGTGATCACGGCGTCGAGATGACGTTCGGCGACGTCGTCGAACGTTTCGAGGGATCCGAACGTGTCGAGCGCGTGGTAACGAAAGCGGGCGCGGTCGTCGAGTGCGATTTTGCCGTCGTCGGCGTCGGCGTGCAGCCAAATGTCGAGATCTGCGAAGGCTCGGCGATTGCGGTCGACAATGGAATCCTCGTCGATGCGCAGTGCCGGACGAACGTCGAAGATGTCTATGCCGCCGGCGACGTTGCCAATCATGCGCACCCGGTCTTCGGGCGCAACATCCGCGTCGAGCACTGGCAAAATGCGATCAAGCAAGGTCCCGCCGCGGCAAAGAGCATGCTCGGCAATGACGCGGCGTACGACGAGATTCACTGGTTCTGGTCCGATCAGTACGACGACAACATCCAGTACGCCGGCCACCACATGACCTGGGACGACCTCGTCGTCCGCGGGAGCCTCAAAGAGCGGAACTTCATAGCTTTCTATATGAACGGCGGACTTATCGACGCGGCGGTGGCACTGAACCGCGGAAAAGACCTGCGCCGCACGATGCCGCTCATCAAGGCCCGCAAGCCCGTCGATCCCGTGAAGCTTCGCGACGACGATATCGAATTGAAGTCCCTCGCGAGCGCGTAACCCGGTTCCCGCTCCATAGTCGCGTCGCGTCGTACGCTTCCCTCAACTGCGACAAGGAGCCGGCCATGTGTCACGAGACTTTGACGCACCTTTGCATTCCGGCGACGGAAAAGATCCTGCGCACCGTCGCCGTGTATTCGTTCCTCGTCGTCGGCCTGCGCCTCGCCGGAAAACGCGAGCTCGGCCAATTAAACCCGTTCGACCTCGTCGTACTCATCACGATCGCGAACGCCGTTCAAAACGCGATCATCGGCCCCGACAACACGCTCACGGGCGGCTTGATCGGCGGTGCGGTTCTTTTGGTCGTCAATTACGGCGTCGCGCGTCTTACCTATCGTTTCGCCGCCGCCGACCGGCTGCTCGTTGGAAAGGAATCGACGCTGTTCGCAGACGGCAAGCTCAACAAGAGGATCTTGCAACGCGAGCGGATTACAAGAGAAGAGCTCATGGCTGCCGCGCGAAATCAAGGCGTGCGGAGTCTCGAAGAAGTCGACCGCATCGTGCTCGAGACGAACGGCGTCATGTCGGTGATCATGAAGGAAGACTTGAACTTGCGAGCCGTACTGGCTGAATTGCGCGACCTGAAAAAGCTCGTCTCCGCGAAGGGCTAGCCCCGCGTTGAGTCATCTCGCGCCTCCAGTCACCTGCGCCCGGCTTGATGGGTTGCTCGTCGGTTGCACAGTAATTCCCGTCTCGGTCATTGCCCGTCATTCATGCGGACGCGGAGAGTCTGTCAGACACTTTTTTGCCGCATGAATCCGCCTCGTCGTGCCAGCTCGGGTTCGCAGGATGTCCAGAAGCGTGAAGCGGCCCCATTAACCCCCCGCTAGCGCTGGAATAATTCTGCGAGTTCGATTCTCAGGCCGGGAAGCTCGTCGAGTGTGAGCGTCTCGCCGGGCTCGAGAATGTCCGGCTTCGCATACGAAATTCCGTGAAGCCGGTAGACCTCGACGCGGTCTGAGTCCGGATCCGCGACCCAATAAGTCGGCACGCCTGCACGCGCGTACACGTTGCGCTTGCGCACGCGGTCCGTCCGCGAGTCGGAGACAACCTCGACAAGCAGTGTCGGCGCTCCAATGAGATGCTTCTCGTGGAGGATGCCGAGTCGGTCGTCGGCTACGAAAATGACATCCGGCTCCACGATGTCGTGCTTCCCAAGGAGAACGTCGAGCGGAGCGATGAAGGTGCGGCCGCCGCCGTTCGCTTTGATGTGGTTGTGGAGCGAAACGTAAATCAGGCCGGCCACATCCTGGTGGCGCAAGACGGGCGATGGTGACACGAAAAGCTCCCCTTCCAGAATTTCGCGGCGAACGCCGTCGTCCGGGAAGGTGAGGAAGTCCTCGTACGTAAGAAGCTTTGTGTCGTTCATTTGTTCTCCGACGTGACCTCGACGATTTTCAGCGCGCGGTCGCGCAGCCGGTCGGAATAGCCGCTCCACACCGCGCCCGCCTCGCCGCCGGCCGGGAAGATGTCGAAGTGACACGTGTGCGAGCCGCTGGGAATCGTCGTCTTGAACTCGACGTCGAAGCCGTTGTCACCGAAGACGGCTTTTCCGGCGTCGAGCATCCCTTGCACGAAGTAGCGCTGCACCCGGCAATCGAATGCGCCGTACACGTCTTCGTGCGGGCAGTAGTGAATGTCGAAGTCGGCGCCGGTGTCGGACACATTCGGCTTTTCGATCGACGCGTATGCGACTTCGTTGATCCACGACGCGAACAAGCTGGCGACTTCAGGCGCGCTCAGCTCCGGCGGAACCTCGACACCGTCGAGCATCTCTTTCGTGATCCGCTCCCCGACCCTGCGCAGCGCTTCTTTCGCCGCGTCGTGACCGTCGGCACCGAATCGCTCCTCGACGGCCTTCAGCATCTCGATGAGCCCGACAGCCATCATCTGTCCCCACACGAACGTCGATGCCGGGTCGTACTGCGGATTGGCCAGCGCCTTGTCGCGAAAGCCTTGCACGGCATCGGCAAACGGCCACTTGAGCGGCAATGCCTCGCGGCGCGAGCCGTACGGTAGTGCCTCCGCGCCGTTGTTGCGTGCTTCCGGGTGGGGACGAACGGGCGTTCCGGTCCAAGCGACATCGCTCATGCGGGCTCCTTCGTCGGGAGTGGGGTAATCATACGAGAAGGAGATTCGGTCCCCGGCGGCCAACAACTCAATCCATGGCGACAGCTCGCGCAGCGTCTCTTATGGCAGCGGCACTGCTCGCCGCCGCCGGTCATTCGGCGCACGCCACCGGCGTCCCAGCCGTTCTGACCGCCGCCGCCTATACCTACGCGCCCGGAGACACCGACACGCCCGGGCTCGAGCTGCACGTCTTTCAGGGATCACAGCTGGTGTTCGTGAACGCGGATCCCCTCGGAGCACACGCGGTGACATCCGAGGACACAGATACGCGCGGCTATCCGCTGTTCAACGCAGACGCGATCAACATGGGACTCGCGGCAGACGTGAGCGGCGTGAGTGCGCTTGCCCCGGGGCGCTATCCCTTTTATTGCTACGTCCACGCTCCGTCGATGACGGGCGTTCTCGTGGTCGATCCTCTGCCGGTCTAGCTAGCTTTCGTCAACGACGACCGACGTGAACTGTGCACCGCCGCCGTCGATGTTCGGGCAGGCGGATGACACCTGGATGCCGAACTCGATCGTGATCAGCCCGGTCACGGGCGCCGCGATGCGGCCATCCGGCGTCGGATCCAGCGGCACAACAACATTCCCGGGACCGGCGGTGATCCCTGGGTGATCGATCGAGTCAATGTAACGGCCGTTTTGCTTCACACCGACGTGGATCCAGCTGTACGGATCGACAAGTGAGACGTCGTAATTCACCGTGACTGAGTGGACGGTCCCTGTTGCCGTGTGCGGCTGAAAGAAGTTCGCGTACCCACCTTGGCCGGTGCACCCAAGACCCGTAGACAGGCCGGCGGGGTTGGCGCGAACGACGAGTATCCGCCCGCTCGGTGCGTCGGCGTAGACCGCGTTGAACACATCGCCACCCTTGGATCCCGCTTGGTACGGCGCCGTGTACGTCGCGGTAGCGGCGTGTGCCACCGAAGGCATCGCGACGGCCAGCGCCGCGAGCATCAGGAGCAACCGCTTCATTACGGTCCCCATGGCTGGTTTCTCCGCATCGTGAAAAGCTCACGCCTCGTGCGCGGTCCGATGATTTGGTTCGACGCGAGCGGCAAGGTCTCTTTCGGCGTCATCTGGTTCAGCACGTATTCGTCGCGCAGCAGTTGCACTTGGTCGCACGCGATCGCGTGGCCGCCACTGTTCTGTGCTTTGCGGTCGCCGAGGTGCGCGTCGGCGTCGATGCCGTACACCGCCGCAGCGTTGCGACCGAAGATCGCGTTGCGGATGCTGAAGCGTGGGTCCGACGGAAGTTGTGTCGGGTCGTTCATGTCCCCGTCGATCCCGTGAGGAAGTTGCGGGTACAGCGCCTTCATCTCGTCGCTGAACTGCATCGCGCGCAGGGCGATGATCTCCGAATGGGGTGAGCCGAACCACAAGCTGTCGGTGCCCCAGCAAATGCGTTTCGGACCGACGTAGATGATCAGCTTCGCCAGCAGATGCGCTGCCGCGTTCGCGTTACCCATAACGCTGCGCCACGTGGAGCCGATCTCGGCGTACACGTTCGGCACGTTGCCGTCGGGGAAGCGCGTCGCGTCCCAGTTGTTCTCGCGCAAGCTCTTGATCAGCGAATTCACCGTACGGTCTGCGGAGTTGACGTTGTCGTCGCCCGGATACGCCGCCATCGTTTCGCCGTCGTAACCGGAGTGATAGACGATGAAGTTCACGTCGGGGTTGCGGCTGGCAGCCGGACCGATATCGCGCGGTGAAGCGGCGCGCTGGTCGAAGCCCGGCAACGCAAAACCCTTGTGCGTCGCGATGTTGGCCGGCACCCACGGATACTTCTGGTGGATGTCGCGCACCTTGTTGATGAAGCTTTGTCCGACCAGGGGGTCGTCGAAGAACCAGCCGGTCGAATAGGGAACGTCGCCCCATGCGGGGTACGTCTTCCATCCGCGAATGATGTCGCCGAAGTGCTGCGCGGTCTCCGGACTCGCGTAGTCGGCGGCCGTCGGCATCTGCGCGCGCGTCTCCATGAGCTCGAACTCTTCTTGCATGAAGACGGGCTCTTTGCCGCCGAAGCTCGCAACGGTTCCGGCGGAACCGCGGTTCGGCATGACGAACGCGTGCAGCACCGTGCGGCCCCCTTGGCGGCCGATGTCTTGCGGATACCCGGCGAGGCGGTTCACTTCGTGCACAGTCCACGCCGCACGTGCCAGCGGAAGCGGTTGCGTGAGCTCCGGCGCCGACGGAACGGCCGAAAGTACCGTCATCGTCGTCGCGGAGTCGAGGAAGAGCTCCTTCAAATAGTGGAATCGCGAAAGGTTTTCGATGGGATCGAGCTCGCCGGCGCCGCCACCCCGCAAGACGAAGTCCGACGAACCGGGCGTCGTTGACCCACCGGAACGCACGCCCGGCCGCGCGCCGGTGAGCGGACCGGCCTGCGCCCAGATTCCCGCGAAGAACGCTTCGAACGCAGGATTCGTGACGCGCCACATCCCGTCGGATTCCACGTGATGGCTTTGCACGTCGAAGATGAACTCCCCCGGCAAGTTATTGACCGACAGCATCGGATCGTTGCTCGTCCATTCGAGATCACACGCTGCCGTCGTATTCGTGTTGTGCGCGCCTGCGTAGCGGCCCCAGCGGTTCCCGTAGACCTGGTTGATCGCCCAGAAGCCGATGCTGTACGCCATCGCAGTGCGAACGAACTCACGACGCGACATGCCCATGCGGCGACGCCAGTGCTCGACGGCTTCGTTCTGAAGTGCCATTACTTGCTTCTGCTTGTCCGTCGCTGGCTTGGGAATGAATTCGCCGTTCGAAGCCGGCATCACGTCAACCGGCAGATCCTCCGGCAGATCAGGCCACGATCTCTTCCAGCGAATCATTCGCTTGCCTCCCCAGTGCGCTCCATCGGTGTCGGCGGAGCCACCTGTGACTCTTCGCTTACGGCAGGACATTTCCTGCCCGATGTTCGAATTCTTCCGGTGCTATGTAACCTCGAATGCCCCGCGCATGAACGGATGTATTCGGCAGAAGAACGTGTACATGCCGGTCTGAGTCGGCGTGAACTCCCATGAATACGTGCCCGCAGTCGAGCAACCTAAGCCGACGCATAAGATCGTCGAGTCGAAGTCGACCGGCGTTCCTTCAGCGGCGGGATAGGGATAGTTCGCGCTCGTTGGGCCGGTACACGGCTCCGGGCACGCGGTGATGGTGTGCCAGACCATTCCGCTCGTGTCGGGGTTGTAGAACGTGAGCTTCGTATTTACGGCGACCTGCGGGACACCGGCCACCTGCGCGATGTTCTGGTCTACTTGGCCGTAATTGAACCCTTGCATCGTGATGGTCGTGCTGGCCAGCGGAACGCGCAAACTCGTCAACGATACGCACGATGACGCCATCGCGCAGTCGGCGTGGTTCTGGCGGGACGGCATGCTGCCGTGCGTCACGTTCCCACGCAAGCACAACACCGTCTTGCCCGCGTTCGGCTCGCCGGCGGGAACCGTGCCGGGCGTACAGCCGACGTCGATGGCGTCCGGGAGACCGGACGGACGCGCCGTGAGATTCGGTCCTTCCTCCCACCCTGCGTCGACGATCGTGTTCGGATCGAAAGGATCGATGGCGTCCGGCTCGTAGCCGGGGTGGGTCCACGACATTACGATCGACATTTGGTCGTATGCGGAGCCGACGGCGGTGTCGTACACGCCGTTGAGTATCAACTTGTCGCCCGGTTGCACGAGAATCTTCCACGCATCCTTCGCGCGGCCGGTTCCCGCACTCCCACCGAGCTGCCCGGTCATCGACAGGTCCCACGACTTCGGCGGCGCGCCGGCGAGCTCCGGGTTGGAGTAGTCGGCGACCGGCGGATTGGACAGGGCCCCGCCGCCCCAGTACACGGCATCGGAGATGAGAATAGGCACCAGCTTGTTCCCCCGCTTGACGGCGACCTCGTCGCGGAGGCCGCCGGGATGCAAGTGGCCGCCCATGTTGACGAGCACGGCGCATTGCTTCGGGTGGCCGGGACTGATGTACCCGAGCTCGGGACAATCCGCGAACGCGGGGTCGGTTGCGTGACCGATGATGCTCTGCGTCTCCTTCCCCTGTTGCAGCGTTGCTTGCGCGCCCGCGTGTTGCGAGGAGTCAAAGTGCGCACAGTTCTCGCGCGGAAACGTACACACAAGCTTGCCGGTACCAGCGTTTTGGCTGATCGAGACCGTCGTCAGCGGATTGGTCGGATCAGAAGGCCCGGTGAGCCCGTGGAACGCTCCGTCGTCGACGTGGCCCAATCCCCGCTGAGCGTTGAAGAGCGGGTTGAAGGGCGAGTAGACGTTCGTGCTGGCGGCGGAACCGTCCCAAGTCAGCTGTGATCCGCCGGCTCCGGCGTCCATCCAGATCGACTTCACGTCCCGTATACCGGTTTGCGTATGACCGAGCGCATCCTTCCATGTCAGGTTGTCCCCGGCGGTCTTCGCGATGTAATCGATGTCGTACGTGATGTAGACGGCTTGCGTCGTCGGGAGCGCATTGTGAATCATGTAGAGCATCTCCCACGCGCTCATGCCTTGCATCGTCCAGCCGTACCCTTTGGGGAACTGCAGGATCGTTTGTTCTTCTCCCGTCGCGAAGAAAGGTCCAACAACACTGCTCGGACCGTTGACTCCGCCGAGCCAGGTCCCGTGGTGAAGGTGAAGCGTCTCCACCGGCGGAACCGATCCGTCGGCGGACTGCAACCCGGGCTTCCACCGCAGCGTGTAGCCGTCGTACATCGGGTGCTCGAACGTCGTGACATTTATGAGCGAGTCGTTCATCCCGGGCCGCGCGATGATCGGTCCCATCGTGAACTTCAGCCGCCTGCACGCGGCGTAAAAATCCGGATCAGCCTGGATCGCGGCGGCGACCTGGTCGTAGGCACTCTCCGGATCGCATCTGCCGGACGTGTAAACGGACGACGGAAGGGTGCCGTCGAGCGCCCCTGTGAAGTCGAGCTCGTAGGTCGGGATGCAATTGAGACCGGCCTTGTCGTGGTATGTCTCGTCGGGGTTGCTGGGGTCGGGATCCTGGTTCGCGTTGCCGGGGATGGTGTTCGCGTCGAGGACGTGCGCGATCGGCGTGCAACGCTGGTCGGCCGACGAGGTGAGGGTCGTACCGGCTGGGACTAGGAATCCGGCGATGAACATCGCCGCACACGCCGCGGACAATTTCCGTCGCATACGTACCTCCTCGCAAGGCCCGACGCGCCGGTCCCCTGCCGGACGCAATTTCCGACCAGACGGTAACATTTTTCGTGACAGATTGTCTAAGTCCTCCCCTTCCGCGTGATTTTTCTCACTTGTGGTGCTTGCTACGCGGGCGGATCGGTACCATCTACCCCGAATGGCGAAACGGGCGGAGTACCTGGGACCGGAGCGGCGCCGGCCGCTCGTGCTCGACGCCGCCCAGGCGATCTTCGCCGAAGGCGGCTTCACCGACGCCTCCATGGCGGCCATTGCCGAGCGCGCGGCCGTGTCCAAAGCCGTCCTATACGACTGCTTCCCCGGGGGCAAGCAAGAGATCTATTACGCACTCCTCGACCGCGGCGAGGAAGTCTTCATGCAACACATGATGGGCGTGCTCGATCACACGAACCGCCTTCCGCTCGAAGAAGCGTTGCGGGAAGGAATCGCCGCCTTTCTCGATTACGCGGAGCTGAATCCGAACGGATTCCGCATCATCTTCGGCGACGCCGGTACCTCCGATCCGGAAATCGCGCGCCGCACGGAGCGAACGAAAGAGCTCATGGTCGCGAAGATGGGCGAGCGAACGCGCCAGATCATGACCGAGGCCGGGGTCCCGATCACGCCGCTTGCCGACACATACAACCGTTCGATCGTCGCCGTCGCAGAAGAGATGGCGCGCTGGACCCTGCGTGATCCTACGATCCCAAAAGAAGCACTCGTCGAGACCCTCGTCGCGTGGTTCATGAAAGGGTTCGAGAGCCTCATCCCCGGCGACTCGTGGAGGCGGCCGCTCCCGTAAGGCGGAGTTGCCGGTTCTCCGCTTAGCGACATATTGACGTAAAACGACCGATCGGTCACTATGGGCGTACATTTCCGTTTGCCCGTGTTCGTCCTAACTTGGAGGACTCAATGAAGCCACGGTTCCTTATCGCCCTGGCGGGGGCTGCGCTCGTGTTCACCATGCTCCCGGCGCATGCGAACGACCCGGTCTCGGACCTAACGAGCGCACCGAATAGATATGTCCCGCAGCCGGCGGGGACGGCAACAACTCTGCGCTACGTATTCGGCCCGTACGTCGTTCCGCCGGGGGTCGACAAGAACCAGATCACCGTCGATCTCCCGCTCACGACGGGCTTCATCACAAAAGTCTTCCCGAACCTGATCAATATTCGAACCGGGGAAGAGTTCCCCGAAACCGAGGCGCACATTCACCACGCTCACTGGTTTCGGATCACAAACGACAGTCAGTACGAGGATTACGACTACGGCGCTCTCTCTTGGGTCTTTGGCACCGGCGAGGAGCGGACCGGCGGTAGCCTCCACGACCGCGAGTCCCCCACTGAGGGCTGGACGTACGGGATCTTCGTGGACGGCACCACCCCGAACGCGATCATCTTCATGCTCCACAACAAGACCGCTTCAGCAATCTCCGGCTACATCACACTCGACGTTGAATTCACCTACGGAAACCGCCCGGACATCCTCGCCAACACCGGCAAGGACGTCCACCCTCTGCGCGGCGTCCTCACGGGCACGACGCAAGACGCGATCGCCGGCTTCACAAACGGCGCCCGCGCCTCCAACGGCGTCCTGATGCAGGACTACACAACCGACTTCGCGGGCACGCTCATCGCGTCGGCCTCCCACATGCACCCGGGCGGGAAATGGGTCAACGTCGTCAATCTCGGGCCGAAGAACGCGAACGGCAGCTTCGTATGCGGCCAGGCCGACCTGGACAACGATGGTCTGCCCGGTGTCACGCTCTTTGTTTCGAGGAAGGTGGACCACGTGACGGCGGCGTGGCCGTATTCCGAGGACTACCAGATGGCCGGCACGCAAGGAGGTTTCCGCGCGCCCATCCACCTCGGAGACGTCATCAGGCAATACGGCGTGTACGACGTGAAGCGTACGGGCACCGCGGGACTTCCGTCGGCTCTGTACAAGATCGATCCGCTCGACCCTTCGCCGACCGCGCCGACCTCCCTCAATTCACTCGATGGCCGGTCACACGCTTACTACGAAGCGATGTCGTACACGGGCTTGTACAGCGACACGGAGCAATTGCCAACCGTGGGCGCCCAAGGCATCACGTCATCGCAGTGTGCCGTCGAGAACTTCGAGCCCAAACTGGTGTCGTCGAACGGCTTCTCGTTCTCGTCGAACCCGCGCGAGACGCATATCACTCGCGAGTGCCCGCTCGGAGATGGGACGTGTGACGGCGGATGGGACCACCTCGACGACGTGTGCGGCGTGAAGAACAACGACGGGAGCGATGCCCCTGCGTGCGAGCCTGAACCTCACACGGTTTACAGCGACGGCCCGATCGTCGACACCATCCACGTCGCCAACTTCAAGTACGTGTGGGGAGATCAAGGATTCGGCGCCCCGCTCAATATGCTGCCACGGGTAAAGCTCGGTACGTCACTTCGGCTCGTCAACGAAGACTTCGGGATCGCGGTGCGTCATACGTTCACTTCCTGCCCAAGTCCGTGCGACGGCACGTACGTCGCCAACTATCCCGTTCCAGATGGGCTGTTCGACTCAGGGAAGCTCGGCAACTTCGACCCGGTGGACGGCGGCTTGTCGTGCGACAACTTCGATGAGGCCTGCGCCGGGAGCGATACGCTCCCGGTGTACGACATGCCGATCGACTCACGATTTACCGAGGGCACTACGTACACGTATTACTGCTCTATTCACCCATGGATGCGTGGGGCTTTCAAAGTCGTGGCGTAATAGAGGGCGTCGTGTGCGTGAGGCCGCCCCTTCGGGGCGGCCTCAATCTTTCAGGCTTGCCTAACTAAGTCGGGTTCGGAAGGAGCACGAGCGTTCCCGTCATCGCCGTCTTATGTGGCTCGCAATAGAACTGATACGTTCGGCCTGTTATCGCATAGCCGTCGTCCAGCCCGTAAATCGGCGTGGGATTGCCGATGACTTTGAGAGGCGACCAGAACAGCGGGCAACGACCCGGAAGGTAGAAGTTCGATGCCGGATAGCACCACGGCGCCGATCCGTCCGGGCGAATATCACAAGCGTTACTTCCGTTGCTCGCGGTATGGCACGAAATGACGTTGTGCAACGCCAGAGCGTCGGCGTTGACGAAATTGAGCGGCTGGCCGGTCACGGCAACCATCGCGGGGGTCAGGAAACCGGTCGTCTGTCCGTCCGGTGCTGCGACGATCGTCGGGCCCGGTGAGGTATCGTCCGCCTGAGCCGGCGCGAATGTCAGCGCTGCCAAGGCGACACACCCCAGAATGGTCATCACTTTCTTTCGCATGGGCTGTACTCTCCCTCTCTTGATCGTTTGTTAAAGCCCAACCTTCATCGGACGAAAAGCGATCACGAAACCGTTTGGCATCGACGGGTACGGCTGTCCGTCGCCCGAGCCGATCGACGTGAGTCCGACGCCTACCGTCGCGTACACCGTGTTACGCGCCACCGTCACGCCGCCCCACGTGAATGTGGGATCGGCCCCGCTGTTCGCGCCGAGCTCCATCGGCCGGTGCAGCAGCGGCGCACCCGTGCCGGCGTCGTAGGCGTCGAGAAAACCCTTGAGGTCGGGCGTATAAACGATGCCGTTCGCAACCGTCGCCGGTGGCCCCCAATGCACGCCGTCGCCGATCGGCGTCGCCCACTTGATGGCCCCAGCGTCGCGATCGAGCGCCGTCATATACCCGACAAGTGAGTGCGGCACGTACAACGCCGTGCCGTCGTACGCCGCGGATCCGACGATGCCGCCAACCGGCGACGGGACACCCATGACGGTGCTCCACACGTTCGGCATCTCACGAGCCCCCTCGGAATCCGCGGGACCGATGTAGTGCGCCGGATCCGGATCGAACACGTGATACACGCCGGACTTCTGACCGGCGCCGATCAATCGACGACCACCGCGGTCGGTGAAGATGTTGGGCTGCGAGCCGAAGTCGAGATCCAGGTGCTCGCAATCGAAGCCGAATGAGAAAATAAGCGGACTTCCAGACGTCGCGTCGCAGGTTCCGTTGAAGTCCGACGCAGCGTCAAGGTATTGCTCGGTGTCGCCGCGGTAATAGGCAAGCACTCGCCCGACGGCTGCATGGGACCGGTCGAGGTCGATCTTCAGCACGGCATTCGTGCGGTCGCTCTTGTGCTGATAATTGAACGGGTTTCCCGTGCCCACGTAGCCGACTTTGTTCGGGCCGTCGATTGAGATCGTCGACCAGACCGCTGCGCCGGCATCGCCGGTAGCGAACTGATCGTCCGGGATCGACCACTGGTGCTTGACCAGCGCGCCCGTGGATGCGTCGAGCAACACAGACGCCCCCCGAAATTGCAGCCGATCGTACGCGTCACCTTCCGCAAGCGTTCCCGACACGCCCGCCCACACCATCGGGGCGAGCGGTCCGGGTCCGTCGGAATCGAACACAATGGGGCTCGCAACCGCGTCCGAGCCCGGCTGGTTGTCCACGGTGTGGGTCCACACCTCGTGGCCGTCCGCTTCCGACAGCGCCACGACGTACGGGCTCCCAACCTGGGACACGTATGCGTACACCAAGCCGTTGGCAACAGCGAGCGACGAATAAACGCCGAACGGAAGGAAGTGAGACCACACGACGTCGCCGCCGTATGCGTTGAGTGCGAACACCCAACCCGGCTCCTGAAATCCCGTGCTCGTCGCGACGAAGACGCAGCCGTCGATCTCGATCGGGTAGCCGGTTATCTCGTTGCGACCGATGAAGTTCGGATTGATCGCTTGAACCGCATCGTTGGCGGAGAACGTCCATGCCGGTGCCAGCAGCGGAACATTCGCTGGCGTCAACGTCGATTCGAGGGGTTGCGAATGCGACCCGGACAGATTCCCGCCGAACATCGGCCACTCGCCGCCGGGCTTCGCGTCCGGCACGCACGTCACTTGTGCGCGCGCCGGCGTTCCGGCGAGCGCGGCAAGAATCAGAAGCGCAGTCCCCAGCGTGCTCCGAATCCCTCTCGCCGGACGCACCAAGGCATCACCGCAACACGATCAAGGAGTCGGACTGGGCGATGTACAGCGAGTTGCGCGCGACGGCAAGACCCTGGCTCGATGCGCTGGTAGCGGCGGCGCCGACATCTTGCGACAGGATTCGCTTCCCGAGCAGCAAGCCATTGGACGCATTGACCATCGTGAGATTGCCTTGAGTGTCGAGCGCATACACAACGCCGTTCGCCGTCGTGACCGACTCAAAGTGGTCCGGGTCGGGATCCGGTAGCACCCAGCGGTAGCGTCCTTGATCGGCGGACAGCCCGACGAGCTGGCCGGGTTGCGTCGCGAACGTGTAAACCTGGTTCGCAATGCCCAACGCCGCGTCCACCGCCGGCGAGGATGCATTGCACGCGGCGCACGGCGAGCCGACGAGCGCCGTCCACGCCTTCGACATGTCGTCCGCATTTACCGCGTGATAGACGCCGGACTTCTGCAGATCGCCGACGAGGGTTCGCGTCTCGAACGTGGTTCCGTTCCCCACGCGAACCTTGAAGAGGCTCGGCGATGCGCCGAAGTCGAGGTCGAGCTGCAAGCACGGCACGCTCCAGATCACGACCACCTTGTCGCCGAGGTTGTCGCACGCCGGCTGCTGATCGAGGCCGGGGAAATACTGGTCGTTGTTTCCCTTGTAGGAACCGACGATCTTGCCCCAGCTCGCACGCGACGGATTGCCGTCGATCTTCAGCAGCGCGTTCGCATATCGTGGCTCGCCGCCGTTCGACTGGCTCTTCTTGTTCGCCGGGTTGCCGCCGCACGCATACAGGTAGTTCGTGTCGGGATCGAAGGCCGCCGTGCACCAGACCGACGCGCCTCGGTATCCCGCGGCCATTTCCGCGTCGCTGATTGTGTACTCGTGGACGAGTCGAGTGCCGCCCGTCGCTCCGGGCGCTGCGTTAAAGCACACCGACGGTAACGTGAACGTGGCGGGATCGCATGTCGGTGAAGCGTCCAGGATCGCGTAACCACCGCGCGCCGGAAGAGCCGTTCCCGGGTCCGGGATTGTGCCCTCGGACCCGTACCAGCCTTGGAAGATCTTGCCGTTGAAGTAGGTCGGGCTCGCGCCGATGCCGGAATCTGTCTGGCCGGCATCCACCACGGACTCCCACATCTCGGCGCCGGTGTTCTCGTCGAGCGCGGCGACGTAGGGTCCGGTCGCCGGTGCCGTCATGATTCCGTGCTCGTCGTACTTCGCCGGAGCACCCGGGCGCGTCACGCCGACGTACACGACGCCGTTCTCCACGGTCGGCGATCCGGTGATGATGTTGCTTCGAAGCGACAATGCGGCTCCTTGCAGCTGCGTCGCCCACACGACGCGCTGCTTGCCGGTACTCGCGCCGGTCGCCGGATTGGTGTCGGCGTTCAGCGCCATGACCCATCCCGTCGTCGTCGCGAGGAACACGCAGCCGTCGGCGACGACTGGGGTGTTGTCGAAGCCGCCTCCGTTCAGAATCGGAGTTCCGTTCGACCGCTCGGCGTTGCCGGTGCGGAACACCCACGCCTTGCCGATATTGCCCGCCGTCGATGCGTTGATCTGGTGTTCGTCGGGCTGGAAGCGGTCCCCGGACAGCGAGCCGCCGGCGGAGCGCCACTCCCCTCCCTGGGATGACGCGTCCGCGCAGCCGGGTACAGTCACCGCCGCATGAGCCGGCAGAAGTGCCGCGAGCATGAGAATGCCTATCGCCAAGCACGCCAAGCGAGCCTTCATGGGTGCTCCTCCCCTGAGCCGAGGGCGCCCGCTTCCCCCGAAAACCGGCGCGCCTCCGGACAATTCCAACCAAGTGGTCGGCTTTGTTCGCCGCGGGGCGGCTCATCTCCTGCCCCATCCGTCCGGTTTACCCCACATCAGGTGGCGCAAAGCAAGGACGGCGCCACGTCAGGCGGGCGCCGTCCTTCGCGGTGCGTGCTTCTATGAGTGCAGGCGGTAGAAGCGCAGGCCGGGGTGCTCGATCGGCAACACCTCGACGCTCTTGAAGCCGGCCTTGGTCGCGTAGTCGCGGAAGGTCCGCTCCCGGATCACCGCTCCCGTGCCGGCCGACGGCGCGTCGGCAAGGCCCATCGGCAAGCACCACACCAAGCTGGCGCCGTACAGGAATCGCTCCATCTCATCCGCCGGAGCCGTAAAGCTGTCGGCCGTCTTCTCGTCGGCGATGATGACCGCACCACCGGGAGCGACGAGGCGCTTCACCGTCTGGAGGAACTCGACGGGGCGGCCGAGATCGTGAACGGCCTCGAAGACCGTGACGACGTCGTACGTTCCGGTCAGCGAGGAATCCGACGCGTCGGCGACGTGGAACTCGACCCGGTCCGCCACGCCTTCCTCGGCGGCATTCTTGCGAGCGAGTGTCACCGAATACTCGTCGAGGTCGTACCCGTCGATTTGAACTTTCGGATAGCCCTTCGCAATTGCGATCGTCGGCCATCCGCCGCCGGAGGCGAGGTCCGCGATCCTCGCCGGTGGATCCGCTTGCAGCCGGTCGTGTACGTCGGGAATTTGCGGCAGCCACTCCTGCGCGAGCTGGCTCACATACCCAGGCTTGTAAAAGCCGGCTTGGACGTCGACGGCCTCCGGACCGTACTCCGCATACGGAACGCCTCTCCCGGTCCGAAACCCTTCGACGAGGGGATCGACGACCCGGCCGACGACCGCGACCATCTGCGGGATGGGGCCGATGAATGCCGGAAACGTGCTATCGAGCAACGCGAGGGCGTGCTCCGCCGGCAACGTATACCGGCGCGCGTCCCCAGGAGCGGACTGGTCGTCCACCGTCAGGATCGCGGCGGCCGCTTGCTGCTCGAGCCACTCACGTGTGTACCGCTCGTCGATGGATGCTTCCTTCGCCAGCTCCGCCGCGGTCATGCCGCCTTTCTCCTGCAACGCCTCGTACAGACCGAGCTTCTGTCCGAAATACATCGTGAAGAGCTCGGTCGCGCCGAGACCCGCCATGAAGACGCGTCCTGCGAACTCCTCGATCTTCGCCTCGTCCAGCTGCATCTCTTCTGCCATGGCTGCTCCTCCTTCGTCGGTGACATCGGTACGGCGCCAGGAACGGCAACGGTGCGCCAGGCTGAATCTGGCAGTAGACAAAGCCCCCGCCGTAGCGGGGGCCTTGTCGTGACACCGCCTTAGATCTGGATCGTTTCGACTTGGATCGCCCGCGAGTGCTCACGCTCTTCGGGCCACAGGTATCCCAAGGCCTCTTCCGCGCTCGACGCCTCGACCGGGGTCCAGCTCGCGTGCTCCCCGAACGGACACGGGCAGTAGTACGTCGCGCCTTTGATCGCCGGGTTCAGCTTGTCCTTGACCTCTTCGTATGCCTTGAACCCCGCTTCGCACTCCTCCGGCCGGTGACGGTTGATGATCATGAACATTGCCATGACCTTCCTCCCTTTCTTTCGATCGGCTTCCCTGCCCCGCATGCGCCAGATTGGGCCTGGCGACGCCAGAACTAAAGAATCCAGAGGACCGGAGATTCGGGCGCGTAGCTACAGAAAGTTCCGGTCCGGATTGCCGAGCGGAGATGTCGCGCGAGCGCCGGATGCGCAGAGTCGACCCGCTTCAACGTGTCGCGGATGCGTTCGGTCACTGCTTTGCGCGCACGTTCGCCGGGGTCTCCCGTTGCACGAGCGCGTCCGCCGAGTCCGTACGCCAATGAAAGCTCGTGCGTCAATGCGTCAAGCTCTTCGCGGGCGCGCGCCGACCGGCCGGCGTCGTTGAAGGCTTCGGCTTCGTCGATCTCTTCCTGCAAATCGCCAATGCGAGCGCGATATGCCGCTCGTGCCTGCTCGTCGAGCACGGGGCCGGTCCCTCCGGGCCGTCTTGCTTCGAGTTCGCCGTGGTCCACGCCCGCCCGCACCGCGCCGAACGCTCCGTCCGATGACGCAACGAGGTCACCCGCGTGAATCTCCTTGTGCGGTGAGCCGAGCAGCAGGGCGATGTCGCGCAAACCCTTCGAATCCTTGAGGCGCACGGTCTCACCGGCGTAGCCGAGCGTCCAAAACTCGCCGTCGCGCACGAACGTGTTTGGCTCGGCGCTCCGCACGTTCGGAAGGAGCGCTTCCGCGGCTTTCGCGTGCCACGTCAGACCGAGCGACCGGTACGTTTCGACGGCGTCGGTGAGCAACGCCTCGGCAGTATCGACATCGCTCGCGTCTCCGCGCGACAAGAGGACCGTTGCTCGGTCACGCTTTGTGTGCGCCGTCAAAACCGCGGCACCGGCGTCGCTGTGACGCTTCATCGCGTGATCAAAGTGCTTCGCAGCATCGTCCCAGCGGTGCAACAAGCCCGCAAGCACGCCGAGGTGCCGGGCCGCCGATCCGAAAAAGGCCGCCGCGATCCCGTCCACGGCCATGAGGTCTTCGTACGGCCGCAACTGCGCATACAACGACGCTGCGGTGTCTCCACTTTCGCCGACGAGCGCGCATGCCTCCGCGAGGTAGATCATCGACGACAACCATTCGGCATCTTTCGGGAGCTCGGAAAAATCGCTCGCGGCAAGCCGCTGCAGCTCGGCGCGCGCGTTCACGGCATCTCCGCTCAGCGCGCGCAGCCACGTCGTAGGAGCACTTAGTGACGGCCAGTTGACGATATCGGGAAGCTCGCTCAACATCTCGTCCCACAAGCGCTGCGCGTCTTCCGGATGATCTGCCGTCGCCGCTATGGACAGCCGCAAGGTGCCGATAAGCAGTTGCGCATTGTGACTGTGTGCGCGCGCGCCGACGGCTTCTGCGTCGGTGGCATGGCGTCGCGCCTCGTCAATGTGCCCGGCCATCAAAGCGCGCATGCCGCGGAACAACGGGACATACCACTGATACAGCGGCTGACGAAGATTTTCCGCCGAGCGTTCATACAGGTCCACTTCGGCGTCGAAAGCGCCGACGTCGCCGAGCTCGAGCAGAGCTTCGATGCGGTGCCGGCGTCCCAACAGAAGCATCTCCGGGTCGCACAAGCAGATCGGACACGACACGATGGTGCATTCACCGTGGATTGACGTGGGCGAGTCGGTGAGCGAGATCATCTCCGTCGCAGCTTGGAGCCGAGCCTCGACGTAGTCGGGGCCCGACATGGCATCACAGAAGCTGCCCAAAGCGTGCGCGAGCGCAGCCGAGTCACCGACGCGCCGCGCCATTTCGACGGCTTGCGTGCTCAAGGAAACACGAGCGTCGAGCGGCGCCCGGAAAGACGTCGCAACCGAGAGTCGTGCGAGAAGCCACGCGCGCAGCGCCGAATCCGCGGCCGGCAAGGCGCCGAGAGCGGCTTCCAGCAAAGCGATCTGCCGGTCGTCGAACATCGCGACCTCGAAACCGCCCAGGCCCGTCCCCAATCCGAGCGCGGCGTGTGCGAGCTCTTCAGGCCGGTTGCGGCGCACCGCCAGCTCCACGACGTCCTCATAGGTCTTTCTTGCTTGTGGTAAGTCGCCGGCCTTCGTCAATGCATCGGCAAGGCTCAGCATGACCGGACCCAGATCGTCGTCACCCGTCGCCGACATTCCGGTGACGGCGCGCGCGAAATGCTGTGCAGCTTCGTCGTACGCGAGGAGCTTCAGGGCGCGCGCGCCGGCGCGAACGGAATACGTCACGGCTTTTTTCCCGCCGGTATCTTCGGCGACGGCATTGAAGAAGTGGTGAGCGAGCGCGGTAAGGTGCGGATCGAGGTTCGACTCGAACATCTTTTCGATCGCTTCGCCCGCCAGCCGGTGCAACGCGGCGCGATGAGACGTGCCGAGGCCCTCATACAACGCTTCCCGCACCAGGGCGTGTGCGAACTGATACCTGCGCGGCGAATCGGGAAGCGGCGACACGAGTCGCGCTTGGGTCGCCTCATCGAGCAGCTCGAGAGCGCGATCTCGATCGACGTCCCTCACGCGCGCGACCAAGTCCACGTCGAAGGATCCTCCGAGCACCGCCGCCACACCGAGGAGCTCGTTCGCGTGTTGCGACAGCCGCGCGAAGCGACGTTCGAGCACCTCTTTCACCCCTTGCGGAACCGTGAGCCCGGCGGTTGATCCCATCTGCTTCTGGGACTGGAGAAGCCGGGAAACTTCCTTGACGAAAAACGGATTACCGGCCGTTCGTTCGACAACGACTGCCGTCAGCTTCTCCTCGGGCACGGCCCCCGCGGTTTCGGTCATGAGCTTGGTCACTTCGTTCGCATCGAGGCCCGTGAGTGCGATGCGCTCTCTCGTCAGATCCGCAAGCATGCCGGTCAGGTCGTGAGCGGGCCCGACGTCGACGTCGCGATATGTGCCGAGCACGAAGACATGCGCCGTGCGCAACTCCGCGGATAGAAACCGAAGGAGAAGGAGCGACGAGCGGTCGGCCCAGTGAAGGTCGTCGAGCACGAGCATCAGCGGACGTTTCGCGCCGGCGACCCGAAGGACGGTGGAAACCGCGTCGAACATCCGGAAACGCGCTTGCTCCGGATCCGACGGAGGCTCGGCCGCGACTACCGGCATCTGCATGCGAAGGTCCGGCACCATCATCGCGACGTCGCTCAGGGCGACGCCGAGGTCTCGCGCGAGGGTGAAGCCGCGATCGGCCAGAAGCGCGCGAATGATTTGAATCCACGGCCAAAATGCCGGGGCGCCCTCGCCTTCCCAGCACGCTCCCCACAGCACCTGCGCGCCCCGATCCGACGCGATACGTCCGCATTCCTCGGCGAGCCTGCTCTTCCCTATTCCCGCTTCACCCGACAGCAGCACGAGGCGGCCGCGTCCGCCGAAGGCATCGTCGAGCCGTGACGAGAGCTCGGCGAGGTCACGTTCGCGGCCGACGAAGTCGCTGGGCGCCTGAGCCGACTGGTCCATGATCCCCCGGTTCCTTTCGGGCTACCGGCTCAGTCTATGCGACGAGGCCCGTTACATAGCCCCAACAGCAGGATGCCGCCCCCGAGGGAGCGGCATCCTGGTGTGGGTTGGTTTCGCTAGCCGGAAAAACAGCCCGGGGTGTGGTCCTCGTTCGCCGAGCCGTCGTCGTTGTAGGGGCCGCCGGAGTCGCTGGCGTCGATGCAGCTGTCGGTGGAATTGACGCCGACGTAGCCTCCGAAGACCGCCGGATTCCCGGAGTTTCCGTCCAGGACGACGGCGTAGCCGCCGTCGTTGCCGACGGTTCCCACCGGTGTGGTGACGTGCTCCGCGAATGCGGATCCTGCTGCCAAGACGAATGTTGCCGCGGCGACAAGCGCCATCAGCTTCCTCTTCATCGTGCCTCCCTCGTCCGAGTGGGGACCTTAAGGCGCTTATACGACCAAAACACGCAAAGGCCCTCTTCGAGAGAAGGAAGCGAAAGGTGGCAGAAACGGAAGAAACGGGCGATCGAGCGACTTGCGTTGCTAATGGGTGAGATCGACGAGGCGTTCGGCGATGGCCTCGAGCATCGAGAGCGCAAATTTCGGGTCCTGCTCGAGCAGCTTGCGGAAGTCGTAACGGGCGATGGCCAGGCAGCGCACGTCGGTCTTGGCGCGAACGCGGGCCGTGCGTACCGCGCTCGGCGTCAGCAATGCCAGCTCGCCGAAAAACGACCCGGGACCCAGCTCGATCTTCACGCCGGAGCGCTCGACCACAACGGTCCCCTCTTCGATGACGAAGAGGCCGGATCCCTCCATCTGCGGCTGCACCATGACTTGCCCGGCGGGGACTTCTACCTCGTTTGCGATCTTGAGGATCCGCTGCAGGGATCGCGGCGGCAGCCCGGCAAGGAGATGAATCTCTCGCAGCTTGTCGCAGCGCTCCGCGACGGTGGGTTTGGCCATGAGGCTGCTCTTATATCACGCGTTCGGACCCGAAAGCCCAACGCCTGGTGATAATCTCGGCCGATATCGCGACGGGAGCGTTCCATGCCGCAGACAGAAGAGATCGTGGACACACTGGCACAACTGACGTTGTTCGGAGACCTTTCGAAACCCCAACTCGAAGAAGTCGCCCACACGTTCGAAGAAGAGTCGTTCGGCGAAGGTCAGCGCATCCTTCGCCAAGGCTTTACCGGTGGCGGCTTCTACGTCATCCTCGAAGGCGAGGCATCCGTGCGGATCGATGGTCAAGAAATCAACAAGATCTCGCGTGGGGACTTCTTCGGCGAGATCTCGATCATTCTCGGTGAACCGCCGTCGGCGGACGTCGTCGCTTTGGGACCGCTGCGGTGTCTCGTGCTGGCCGGACCCGACGTCAGAGACTTCCTGATCTCGCATCCGACGGCGATGTTCCGGATGTTGCAAACCGAAGCACGGCGCTTGCGGAATTCGAACCTGTGGCGAAGCTAGACGCGAAGCCTTTTCCACCCGGCGCGTATCCCGTCGTCGTCATCGGCAGCGGCCCCGGCGCGCTGCAAACGAGCTACACGCTGCGCCGGCTCGGGATCGAGCATGCCGTCGTGTCCGAAGACGACGGGCCGGGCGGCATGTTCCGTCGCTTTCCGCTCTTTCAGCGACTGATCACATGGACGAAGCCATATGCGATTCGGGAGCGCGGAACGCGCGGCTACGAGTGGTACGACTGGAACAGCTTGATCGGCGAATCCGACGACGAGCGAGCGATCGTTCCGGGCCTCATGGACGGCGTGTCGTACTTCCCCACGCGAGCCGAGATGGAACAGGGCCTCGTCACGTTTGCAGAGCGCGGCGGAATCACCGTTCGGTACGGGTGCACATGGGAATCGACGCGCCGCGACGGTGAGGAATTCGTCGTCACAACCACCGACGGGGAATTTCGCGCACAGGCCGTCGTCGTTGCCGTCGGCATGACCAAACCGTGGAAGCCTTCGATCGCCGGCTTGGACGAGGTCCCGCATTACGTCGACGTGCGGCCCGTCCGCGAGTACGCCGGCAAGCGCATATTCGTCATGGGCAAGCGCAATTCCGGATTCGAGATCGCCGATGCGTTGCTACCGTGGGCGCGCCAGATCGTCCTGGGTTCGCCGCGGCCGGCACGAATCTCAGTTCTTGCGAAGTCGACCGCGGCGGCGCGGGCGCGGTACTTGCAGCCGTACGAAGACCACGTTCTCGGCGGCGGCAACATCGTCCTCGATGCCGCAATCGAGCGCGTCGAGCGTACCGCCCCCGGGTACCGCGTGTTCGCGAAAGGCACGACGATGCCGGGTGATCTCGTGCTCGACGTCGACGAGGTCATTGCGGCAACCGGGTTCAGCACGCCGCTGCTCGACCTTCCAGCGCTTGGCGTCGGGACGTTTTATCAAGGTCGGTTGCCGTCGCAGACTCCGTTTTGGGAAAGCGCCACGCTTCCCGGAATCTACTTCGCCGGCTCGATCACGCAGGGAGCGATTGGTCTGAAGAAGTTCGGTATTCCGAGCAACTCCGCAGCCGTCCACGGATTCCGGTACAACGCCCGCACGCTGGCGATGCACCTCGCCGAAAAGCGGTTCGGCGTGCGCATCGACCGGCCGGTCGTCGACCCGAAGAACGTCGTGGCATACCTGCTCGACGAGGTGACGAAGGCACCGGAGCTTTGGAACCAGCAGTCCTACCTTGCCCGCGCTCTCAGTTTCAACGAGACGCGCGGCATCACCGACGAAGGAATTGTGCCGCTCGCGCACTTCGTCGATGCGACCGGCCCCGATTCGGTCGCCGTCACCGTCGAAACGACGGCCGAAGGCGAAATCCGGCCGGCCGTCTATGTCCGCCGCGGCGGCCGTGTCGACGAGCACAGCCTCGCACCGCATCCGATGCACGATTTCGAAACAGCCGACCACGACGCGCAACTCTCATCACTGCTCAAAGGGTTGCTCGATTGAAATGGAGGAGGCACCGCATGGACTCACCGCCCGATGATGTGCTCCGGCAGATCTACGCCGATACGAAAACTATCGCCGTCGTCGGCGCGTCCGGCGACGACAGCAAACCCGGACACACGATCCCTCGCTACTTGCAGAGCCAAGGGTTTCGCATCATTCCGGTGAGCCCGAAAGGCGGCGAGCTCCTCGGCGAGCGCGTCTACATGTCGTTGAAGGAGATCGAAGAGCCGGTGGACGTCGTCGACGTCTTTCGTCCGTCCGACGAGACGCCCGGCATTGCGCGGGACGCGGTCGACCTCGGCGCGAAAGTGCTGTGGCTCCAAAGCGGAATCGAGTCCGACGAAGCGAAGGCGATCGCGACGGATGGCGGCTTGGTCGTCGTGATGGACCGCTGCATGGGCGCCACGCACGGTCAGCTCGGTCTCGGACCGGGTCCACACGGCTGATCATGCGGAAATATGTCGCAGCTCTCGTTGCCGTAACCGCGCTCGCCACCGCAGCGTGCGCAAAGGAAAACTCTCTCGCGCTCGTCACAGGGGCATCGTCGAAAACACTCGCTGCGAAGACGGCACGCATATCGGTTGTCGTGTCGGCCGGTGGCCTTCAAATGCCGGCGGGGAACATCAGCGCAGACGGCGCGTTCGATTTCACGGCGCGTCGCGGGTTGATGAGCATCGATGCGTCCTCGCTCGGGCTGCCGGCCGGTGTCGGCAAGATCGAAACGAGGGTCATCGGCACGGTGATCTACATGAAGATCCCAACGCTCGCCGACCAGCTCCAAGGGAAGACCTGGCTAAAGCTCGATTTTCAAGCCGCCGGCAAGAAAGCCGGGGTCGACATCAGTAGCTTGCAACAGCTGCAAAGCAACGATCCAACTGCGGCCTTGAATTTCCTACGCGGCGCGACGAGCATCGAGACCGTCGGCACCGCGCGGGTTCGTGGCGCGACGACGACGCACTACAGGGCGCGGGTTGATTTAGTGAAAGCGGCCGGCAAAGTCACTGCGGATCAGAAAACGGCCCTGACGAACGCCGCCGCGATCCTCGGCGATCGGGCCATCCCGATGGATGTGTGGGTCGACAAGGCGGGGAGAATGCGGCGCCTCACCTACACAGTTGATTTTTCGAAGGTCCGGCTTCCCAAAAGCAGCGGCATTCCGCAGCGCAGCGGAACGCTGACGATGACGATGGAGCTCTATGACTTCGGAATCTCCGTGGACGTCGCCGCGCCGCCTGCGCCGGATGTCGCCGATTACGGCGCGCTGACGGGCGAAGGGTCCGGCATCGGGTCGATCACGAAGTAATTTTCGGAAGGCTCAGACTCCGCCGGTCATTGCCCTGGACGGATCCGCGCGCGCGTGTCGGCTCCCGTCGCCCCGGCCTCGAGGCGTACTCATGCTCGTCTCCTTCCGGGGGTGCGCTCACCCAACTTTTTCCCCCACCCACCGGACTGGTAATCGGTTTTCCTCGAAGCAAGCGTGGGAAGCCCTCAGGTCGTGACGAAGCACATCAACGACGACGCGATCGCTCTGCTGGTGAACGATCACCGCGAGATCGAGAGCATGATTGATTCGATCGAAAATGAGTTCGATACGCCCGAAGAACGGCGCGAGGCGCTCGACGAGCTTCTTGAGGAGGTAGGACGAAACGTTGCCGTCGAGGAGCTGATCCTGTATCCCGCAATTGCACGTGCTGCCGGCGAGGACGCAGTCGATGCCGCGCTCGAACGCACCAGCTCGATCCGCGAGCTTCTCGCAGCAATCGAAGGGACGAGCGAAAACGGCGGCGACAACACTTTGCTCACGACGCTCATCGAAGAGGTGCGCGATCACTTCGAAGATGAAGAGTCCACGCTCTTCGCCATCGTCACGGAGCTGCTCGCGGAGAAAGACCTTGACCGGCTAGCCGTTGAGATCGCGGTCGCAAAGGAAACGGTAAGCCCGGAAGTGGATCTCGATCGCAGTCCGGTTCAGCGTCTACGAGACGCAATCGCCCGGCGATCGCAGACAACGACGGGCGATTAAGAGCGCCGGCGGGGCTTCTTCGGCGTCTTCACCGCGGCGACGGCGGGTGTGAGCGTTTCGACCGCTCGCCAGCAGTACCACGCGGCGACGGAGCGGTACGGACGAAAACGTTCACCAAAAGCGGCCAGCTCTTTCGGTTTGGGGAGGTCCGGGAGACCGTACGCGCGCGCATACCCTTTCCGGACGCCGTAATCATCGACCGGCCACACATCCAGCCTGCCGAGCTGAAACATCAAGAACATCTCCGCCGTCCAGCGGCCGATGCCGCGCACTGCGACGAGCCGCTCGATCACGTCTTCATCTTTCAGCCTGCCGATGCCACGAAGCGGAACGGTGCCGTCGGCGACTTTGGCGGCGAGGTCGCGAATCGACGCCGTCTTCGCGCGGCTGAGCCCGGCCCGGGTAAACACACCGTCGGGAGCCGCCGAGACGTGCTCCGGCGTCAAGCCGGCATCGAACTGCCCGACGAATCGCGCGTGGATTGCCGCTGCGGCCTTCCCGGCGAGCTGCTGGTACACGATCGATTCCACGAGCGCGGCGAAGTGATCGCCGCGACCCTTGCGCAGCGTGCACGGCCCGTGCCGTTGCACGAGACCGCGCATCACCCTGTCGGCTCCTCCGACGGCGTCGTCGCCTTCCTTGACGGTCCCGATGAGCATCTCCTTGGTGCGAAAAGCCGAATTATCACAGACGGCAGAGACATTAGGATGAGCCGCAATCGTGGCCGACGACCCAATCGACGAGGAGGTTGCCGAAGGGCGCCCGGTTTCACTGCACGCCCGCTTCGGACGCAGGGTGCGGGCCGTGAGTATCGACCTGTCGCCGCTTCGCACCAGCCGCGACTTCCGGCTGCTGTGGTTCGGCGAGATCATTTCCGAAAGCGGTCACCAGATCACCGTGGTCGCAGTCTTCTATCAAGTGTTCCGGCTCACGCATTCGCCCGTCGCCGTCGGCCTCGTCGGGCTCGTCCAGCTCATTCCGCTGCTGATTGCGACGATCGGCGGCGGACCGCTCGTCGACCGCGTCGATCGGCGGATCCTGTTGCTCTGGACGCAAATACTGTTCGCTATCACCTCCGGCATCCTGCTCTACGGCGCGGTGAACGGTCATCCACCGCTGGCGCTCATCTACATCGCGGTCACCGCCTCGGCGGCATGCGGCGGGCTCGCGTCTCCGACACGATCATCACTCGTCCCGAATCTCGTGCCGCGCGAGCAACTGGCGGCGGCGATCTCGCTCAACCAGCTCATGTGGAATGCCGCGATGGTGATCGGTCCGGCCATCGGCGGAATCGTCATCGCCAAGGCGGGGCTTACGTGGGCGTACTTCGTCGACGTCGTCACGTATGCGTTCACGATCGGCGCAGCCGTGCTCATGAGCCCGCAGCCGCCTCGCCGCGACGAGCAATCCGATCGCCCGAGCGGATGGCACGCGGTCGTCGAAGCCTTTTCTTTTCTCCAGGGGCGTCGTGTCCTGCAATCGACATTCATCGTCGATCTTGTCGCGATGGTCTTCGGAATGCCGCGTGCGCTCTTTCCGATCCTTGCAGTGACACAATTCCACAAGGGTCCCGAGGTCGTCGGTGCGCTTTTTTCGGCGATCTCCGTCGGTGCCGTCGCCGGCGTCCTCACGTCCGGCTGGATGTCGCGCATTGAGCACCAGGGTCGCGCCGTGCTGATCGCCGTCGGGGTGTGGGGAGCCGGCATCGCCGGGTTCGGGCTCACCGGACGGCAGCTCGTGCCGGCGCTGTTTCTCCTTGCCCTGGCCGGCGCCGCCGATGTGATCTCGGCCGTCTTTCGCGGCGTGATCTTGCAATCCAATGTGCCGGACGCACTTCGAGGACGCCTGTCTGCCGTCCACATCCTCGTCGTGACCGGCGGCCCTCGGCTCGGTGACATGGAAGCCGGAATCATGGCGCAGCTTTTCTCTCCGGCCGTATCGGTGGTATCCGGCGGTCTCATCTGCGTCGCCGGCGTCGTCATCCTCGCGCTCGGCGTCCCCGAGTTGCGGCGGTACCGCGCGGCACGGTGATCCGGCAAACCGGGCGTGGCGAGCCTCCCAAAGCAGCACAAATGCCGCGACCTGAGAAATCTCCGTATCGGATCGGTGGACTGTTTCGTTTTGTGTGGTACGAGGCGACGACTGTGCTCGTTTTGTGTTGAAGACAACAAGCAATGCCGAAGGAGCAGTGGGATGCGACTAACCCGGGGACGCCGAATCACCGTGGCGGCTGCAGCCGTCCTGATACTTGCCGTTGCAATTCCTGCGCTGAGTGCGACCGGAGCGGGCACGGTTTCGTTCGCGACGCCGCGCGTGCGCGGAGCCGTCCGCGGCAGCACGCCTGTGTCCTGGGCCTATCAGGCCGGTGACATAGTCAAGAGCACATCCCACGTGACGATCAGTGCGACGACAGGCTCGTCGTGGAAGGTCGTCGCACAAAACTTGTGGATTCAGGGTGGCGGCTTCTGGTGGGACACCACGAAGTGGACCGACGGCGTGTACGCCCTTCGTGTCGGGGTGGACGGCACATCGGTGCAGGGCTTCGTCTATCCGGTCTACGTCGATAACACGAACCCCGTCGTGCGCCTGACGAGCCCGGCCCACGACTTGAGCACCGGAACCGAAGCCCCACTCGCCATCGTTCAAGGCAACCAAACGCTCGATGTGCGCGCAACCGACGCAACCTCGGGCGTGCGTCTCGTCCGTTGGATTCTGGATGGAAAAGAGATCGCGCGGGGATACCCGGTCAAATACAACTTCAACTGGAAACCCGGTCAGCACATCTTGACGGCGTTCGCCACCGACATGGCCGGCAACACGTCCTCGGATTCAATGACGATCATCGCGATTCCCGATTCGACCATCACCACGGATCCACCGCCGAATCCGGGCGACATCGTCCCCGACGTCAACGACACGCCGTCCCCGTCGGTTCCCGGAGGAATCGAGCCACCCGTGCTGCCGACGCCGGACGTCGGTGTGCCGACGCTGCCACCGGTCGACGTTCCTTCACCGGACCCGAGCGTCGTACCGGCGGTGCCGTCGCCGGATGCATCGCCACCGCCGGTGGACGTCCCGTCGATTCCACCGACACCGCTGCCCGGCTGACAAACGTTTCACCCGAACCGGCCCGTACCTGAAGCGCCCGGCTTTCCCCGGGCGCTTCTGCTTTTCTTGCTTCGACGCGCGGCGCCAAGGAGTGTTTGGTAGCCTCCATCACCGTGAGCTACAAACGGATTCTCGTCGGTACCGACGGCTCGGAAAGCGCATCGAAAGCGGTCGACCTTGCGGCCGGTCTCGCGGCCGCACTTTCCGCCGAGCTTCTCATCGTCCACGCCGGGTCGGACGAGTCCATCTTGGAGCCTGCAGTGAAATCGGCGAGCACTTTGGGCGTCAAGGTTACGAGCGAGTTTCGCGGCGGACACCCATCGGAAGTCCTCATCGATTTCGCCGACGAAAAAAATGTGGACTTGATCGTCGTCGGGGACAAAGGGCAAAGCAAAGGCAAGCGCGTTTTTCTCGGTGGTGTCCCCGATCAAGTGTCACAGCACGCCGGATGCGACGTCCTCATTATGCGCACGACGTCGGAACAATCAGCCGAAGGCTACGAAAGAGTGCTGATCGCGACGGACGGATCTAAGACGGCCGACCGCGCCGCGCGTAAGGGCCTCGCGATCGCGGCGAGTCTGGGAGCCAAGGTCTCCCTGGTCCACGCGGGACACCCCAAAACCGGCCAGCTCCTATTGGAAGACACCGCGAAGAATTTGGTGAGCGGCGCCCCGATCGAGGCCGAGCTCCATCCGGTCCAGGGCAATCCCGCCGAAGCGATCCTCGAGGTCGCGGAAAAGGACCGGGCCGATCTGATCGTCGTCGGCAACAAGGGAATGACGGGGGCAAAGCGGCTGTTGCTGGGGTCCGTTCCCCTGGCGATCTCTCAATACTCGCCGTGCGACGTGCTGATCGTGCGTACGACAACGGTGTTTGCCGCCGAGCTCGGCAAAGGTGAAGGCGCGATCATTACCGTCGACGACAAGCAGGTGGCGGCGTACCGAAAGGACGACGGATCCCTCGTCACGTTGTCGCCACGGTGCACACACATGGGATGCACGGTCGGGTGGAACGCATTCGACAAGACGTGGGATTGCCCGTGCCACGGGTCGCGATTCACCAGCGACGGTGACATGCACAACGGCCCGGCGACGAAGCCGCTGGACAAAGCCGACGTCTAGAACGGCTTCAGCACCATCATCCAGAGGATCACACCGAGCGATCCGAAACCGATCACGGCAAGCACGACGGGTATCGGCGATTGCAAGATATCTGCCAGCTCTTCCTCGCTCGCCATCGGAACGCCCGACGCGCGCATCTGCATCTTTTCCTTCAAGCGGCGGTAGTACGGGCGTGCCATCGCGATCATCGCGACACTTGCGAACAGCAGCACGCCCAGGGAGACCTTCGGCCACTTCTTGAAGGACCACCATTTGGGTTGCGGTCCGATCGCAGCCCACAGACCCGCGGCCGTCAGAACCCCGAGCGACACATAGAGCCAAATCACGGTCGCACCGGACAGCTGGAGCAGCGCGGTGATCCGGTCGCGGTCGCGCTCCTTCCGCAGCTTCAAGCCGACGGAGACGGAAACCCCGTGCGCAATCAAAAAGCCGAAAACGCCGACGAGGTGGGCGAAAACGAGCCAACTGTAGAACATACGGTGCTCTCCTTGGTCGCGTCAGCGCCGAAAGTGTAACGGTTCCGGCTCGTGTACGTCCGCACAGATATACGAAAGCCCACAACTACGACAAGAAGGAGACAAGCGCCGCTCGATCGTTCGAATTTATCTCTTTGCTTCTGCGTGTCGATGAGTACACTGGCTTGTGCGTGTCGGCGAGTACACGCGCATCGGGCGAACTGTTATCTATCGAAGGACAATCGGGTTGAGAAAGACTTTCTTTGCGTTCTTCTTCTCCCTTGCTCTGCTATCGGGAACACACAACGCATTCGCCGCGCCTTCCGTTTCGGTACCCGACGGCTACACGATCACCACCCAGCGACAGTTGGCACCGGGGCTCACCCACGTTCAGATGGCGAGCTTTTCGCCGCCCGAGCGGGTGAACATTGCGCTGCTCGCGCACGGCTCGAAGCTCGAATTGCGCACGGTGCTCTCGAACGACGCGATCGCCGAGGACGGTCCGCGGCTCGAGCGAACCTCCTCGATGTGCCTGCGCATCCGGTGCGTCGTGGCCGTGAACGGCGACTTCTACGCCGAAGCCGGACAACCGGTGGGGGGCCTCGTGAGCGGTGGTGAGCTGGTCCGCACGCCGAATAACTCGCATCACCAGCTTTTGATCCAGCCGGGCCAACCTCCCGTCGCCGAAACTGCGTTCCCGTGGAAAGGGACACTCGTCTCGACCGATCTGCAGGGCCTCTCGCTCGACGGCGTAAACGTCGACCGCGGAACCGGAAAGCTCGTCCTATACACACCTGCCTTCGGGCCGAGCACACGGACGAACGATTTTGGCGTGGAGCTCACGATCGACATCGTGCAACCCTCGGGGCCGCTGCGCCTCGGGCGAACGGCGCTCGTCCGCGTCACCGGCATCCGCGAGAATGCGGGCGACACGTCCATCCCGGCCGGGGGCGCGGTTCTCTCCGGCCACAACGAGCGCGCATACGATCTCATCGACCTCTGGCACCGGATACAGACGCAAGCCACGAGCGCGGAGGCACTGCTCCGGATCGAATCAACGCCGGAGCTTGCCGAAAGCGTCGGCGGAACGCCGATCCTCGTCCGCAACGGAAGCCGGTGGTTCGGCGACGAAAACCGTTCCTTCTATAAGGGACGCCACCCGCGCACGATCGTCGGCTGGAACGACGCCGGCGACGTCTTTTTGGTGACGGTCGACGGCCGACAATCCGGTGACAGTGTGGGAATGACGCTGGGTGAAGCGGCGTCTTTCATGATCGGGCTCGGTGCAACCGACGCGCTCAATCTCGACGGCGGCGGATCGACGACGTTCGTTACGCGCGGCGCCGTCCTCAATCGGCCGAGCGACCGGATCGTCATTCGATCGGGGCACGAGCAAATCGTCCGCGAGGCTGGTGCCGGCGAACACGTGCTCGGCTACGTCGAGCGTCCCGTTTCCGTCGCACTCGCAATCGTTGCGCCCGGCGACCGGACGAGCGGGCTCGGCGATCCATTCGCGGCCGGACCCATCACGCTTCCGGACGTACGTACCGCAGTTCCGTCGTCACCGGCAGTCGCGCGGACCGCCGGCACCGCGCCGGCCGTCGTGTCACCGATGGGTGTAGAGCTGCCGGCGACGTCGCACGACGATGTGGCAGGCGCAATCGCATTGATCGTCATTGCGCTGGCGGCAATCGTGGGACGGCGGCGGCTCGCACCGGCCGGCTGATCGGCGATGCTGGAGCGGTTGCGCGCCCTGCGGCTCGAAGGTCACCGCAGCGTCATCCTGATTCGCCTCGGTCTGTTGCTGCTGGTTCTGTTCGCCGCGTCCCGCGCCGTCGCGCCGTCGACGTTCCCTGTGAAGTCCGGCGACCTCGTCGTCGACCTCGTTCCGTCGATTCCCGGCGGCAAGCTCGAATTGGAGCTCGGCCCATTCGGACGGTTGAGCTGGAACACTCATCACGCTCCGATGAACATCGAGGCGACGTTCCGCCTCGGTCGAACCGTGCGGAACTTTCCGACGTCGGAAGACCTCGACGCACTGCGAAGCAAGCTCCTTTTGGCGAAGCTTCCGTGGGTCTTGCTCGCCGGCGCGGCAGCCGCGGCACTCCTCACACAGAATCCGTCCCGCGTTCGGTTCAAGGTCGCAGCGGCAGGCGCGGGGATATCGTCGCTCCTCGTTGCGATCACCGTGCTCGCGACCGCGCTGACGTTCAACGCCGACGCGCTGAAGCATCCTTCCTACCGTGGTCCGATCCAGGACGCACCGCGCGTCATCTCGCTGCTGCGCGAGGCGCAGGGCAACTTGGCCGGCGTGAAGCGCAACATCACGAAGGTGATCGCCGGATTGAGCCGGATCCACACCCAAATCACAACGCCGGCGTCGGCGACGCCGCTCGCAACAACGCGAGTGCTCGTCATCTCCGACATTCACAACAACCCGGTCGGGCTTCTCATCGCCAAGGAGATGGCCGATCAATTCGGCGTCGATGCCGTCATCGATGCCGGGGATTTCACCGACCGAGGATCTGCCCCGGAAGCGGAGCTCTTCGCACGATTCGCTTCGCTGGGCGTGCCGCACATCGTGATCGGCGGTAACCACGAAGATCGCGCGGTGCTCGGTCGCATCAAGCGCATTCCCGGCGTGAGGCTGCTCGAATCCAGAACAATGGACACCGCGCACATCAAGGACATCGTCGTACTCGGCGACACCGACCCGAATGCGTATTCGATCGACTCCAACCCCTACAACGAGGTGGCGCAGCGGGGGCTTCCCGCCAAGTGTGACCGGCTGAACGAGCGCTTTCTCGAGCTCCGTCCGGCAATCGTGATGGTGCATGATCCGCGCATGGGCGACTGCGTCGCCGATGATGCGGAGGCGAATCAGCTGCCGCTCGTGTACGTGTGGGGTCACTTGCACCGGCAGTCGTACGCGGAACGTGGCAGTGTCGTGTCGTTGTCCCCCGGCACCAGCGGAGCGAACGGCATCAAGACCGGCAAGGCGGCGCCGTACGGTTTCGTGATGCTCGACTTCGACGCCGAAACCGACGCACTTTCGTCCGTCTGCTTGTTTTCATTCGACGGGCCGAGCTTGCTGCGCGAGGCAACGTGTCACCTCACGCCGTCCGGACGGCAGCCGCCGCTCAGCGCTGTGCGCCGCAGCAATAGCCCCTAGGTCATTTGCCCTATTGACCTGAGCTTGCTTGGAACCGTTTTCTTGGGAGCACTGATTGGGCGAGCTAACAGCGGGTTGAGGGACATGAAAGTCTGGGAAGACACCGCCGGCGGCGGTACGAATGGACTTCGTTCTTTTCGTGCTGCCCAGATCAAGACCGCGTCCCTTTATCTGAGCGTGATCGCAGCCGGCACCGCCGGTACGCTCGGCGCCGCTGAAGCGCTTCGTCACGGTGTCGGGGTTTGGGCCGGCCTCGTTGCAGGCGTGGCGCTGACGACTCTTGTCGGCCGCCGCGCGGCGCGGCCGGTGACGCATCACGTTGTCCGGCGCGACGGTGAGACCGCGCGCGCACTCCGGCGCCTCCCGCCGACCTTCGTCATCCTCGAAGAGATCGTGCTGCCGGCATCGAAGAAAACGATCGAGCACGTGATTGCCGGGACGACCGGTGTCTTTCTCGTGTCGGTTCGGACAGCGCGTCAAAACGTTCGCTTGGAACAGGGAGATCTGTGGATCGATGGGTGGCGCCGCACCGACGCGGTCTCGCGGGCCCGGCGCCAAGCAGAGATTGTCGCCCGAGCGATCTCGCTGGATGTCGTCCCGGTGCTTTGCATCGAAGGAGCGAGCGCGAAGAGGCACTCCGTCGATGGTGTGAGGATCGTCTCGTCTCGTGCGCTCCGGCGCCTGCTGACCCGCGGGAAGTCGGTTCACACACCGGACGACATTCGCAGGATCGGCGACCTCGCGACCAGCAGGCTGGTGGCCGCGACCCGCTGAGGCTCAGCGCTGCGTCATGCGCGCCTGCAATGTCTCGCGAACGAGTGCGAGCAGCTGCTCGGGCGTGAACGGCTTTCCGATAAAGCGCACGCCTTCCCCCGCGTCGCCGGGATCGGAAATCGACTCGGCGTAGCCGGACATGCAAATTGCCGGCAAGTCGGGCCGCGCGCGGTGGAGATACGAGATCAGCTCGGGACCCGACATCTGCGGCATCACAACGTCGGTCAGGAGCAAGTCGATGGGCGGATCCGATTGCTCGGCGATGGAGATGGCCTCGGAGCCATTCGCGGCCGCCAAAACCCGGTAACCCTTGTCCGACAGCGTGAGCGAGACGAGCTCGAGCATCGACGCGTTGTCCTCTACGACGAGAACCGTCTCGCCGCTTCGGGCGAACTGCTCCCGCGGAGCGGGAGATTCGACGCCGGACGGCGACGCATGCTCACTGGCGGGAATGTGGATCGTGAACGTCGTGCCGCGACCCGGCACAGACCGAACGGTTATCGTCCCGCCGGACTGACGCACGATCCCGTACACCGTTGCGAGGCCGAGCCCGGTCCCGAGACCTTTCGGCTTCGTCGTGAAGAACGGCTCGAAGGCGTGCGCGGCCACGTTGTCCTCCATCCCGATTCCGGTATCGCTGACGCGGAGCCGCACGTGCTTTCCGGGGTTTACGCCGGGATTCATACGCGCGTCGAACTCGTCGAGCGTGTCGTTCGATGTTTCGATCGTGAGAGAGCCGCCCTCCGGCATTGCATCGCGCGCATTTACGGCGAGGTTCGTCAGCACCTGCTCGATTTGCGCAGGGTCGGCTTTGATGAGGGCCAAGTCCGGCGCGAGCGAAAACCGCAACTCGATCGTCTCGCGTACGCTGCGGCGCAGAAGCTCCTCGATGTCGCGGATAATCGCGTTCAAATCGACGATGCGCGGCGTCACCGCTTCACGGCGGCTGAAAGTCAGGAGTTGCTTGGTCAGCGTGGCCGCGCGGTCCGCGGCTCGCTCAATTTGATCGAGATTTCGGACAAGTGATGCGCGAGCATCGTCCGGTAGGGCGGAAAGATGGCGGTCCATGTCTCCCTTCGTCAGGCCCGCAAAGCCCAGAATGATCCCGAGAATGTTGTTGAAGTCATGCGCGACGCCTCCCGCCAAGTGCCCGAGGCTCTCCAGCCGGCGCGAGTGGTTGAGCTGCATTTGCAGCTCTTCACGTTCTTGCTGCGCTCGGACGCGCTCGGTGATGTCTCGCGTAACGTTGGAGAATCCTCGCAACGTTCCGTCGTCGTCGATAAGCGGCGTCATGACGACGTTGGCAAAGAAGCGTGATCCGTCTTTGCGCAACCGCCATCCTTCTTGCTCGGAACGCCCTTGCTTGACGGCAAGTTCGAGATTGGCTCGAGGGCGGCCGACCGCAACGTCTTCCGGCGTGTAGAAGCAGGAAAAGTGCCGGCCGACGACTTCCTCCGCGCGCCATCCTTTGATGTGCTGCGCGCCGGCGTTCCACGTGCGCACTCTGCCGTCGGTGGAGAGGGCGAAGATCGCGTAGTCGCTCACGCCTTCGATGAGCGCCGCGTTCGTGCGGGCGAGGTCTCGCACGCGATCCTCAAGGTTCCGCGTCAGTGCAAGGTTGTCGAGGAGAGTGAAAAGCTGCCGGGCGACGACGAACACAACAACGACAAGCATGTTCCAAAACAAGAACGGTTCGAGAGGCGTCGCCCGAGACCACGCCGCGGCCAAGATGATGACCAGTGCCACAGCGCCATACGGCAAGAGTGCACCGAGACGGCCCGGACGATGGTCGTCCTCCGTAATCTCAGCCGGCCGTCCAAGCGCGAGAACGGCGCCGAGCATCATGAGAAGGAATCCGATCTCCCACAGAGGGTCGATCAAGCTCCCCGATGCATACGTCTCATGCAGGTTCTGATAAATGAAGCCGCTATCGGCGAACGCCAGCAGGACGAGACCGGCGCCGATGAATCCGAGCGCGCTCCGATGACCGCGCGCGGCGCGAGCCGCGATGAACAGCACGATCGACAGCAAGGCAACGTCCCCGATCGGGTACGCCACGCCAATGATCTTTTCCAGCCCGCTGCCGGCTCCTTCGCGATAGGTGGGTCCGAGCACCGTCCCCCAGCTCACGAACAGAAGTGATCCGACGATGATCAAGCCGTCGAACAATGTGCGCGCTTGCGACGTGATGCGACGGGGCACGGAAGGAAAAGCAAGCAGCCCCGCTACGGCGAGCGGTATGAGGCCGAGATACCCGAGATCGGCGAGCGAAGGGAACGGCACCTCGCGATCCAAGCCGAGCTCGTAGAACGACCAAATGGCTTCGCCGAGCGCCCACGACAGCGCCGCCGCTCCCAACAGGGTCCAGGCGCGGCGCGCACGACCTTGCGTCCGGCGGGCCACGAACCAGCAGGCGACTGCGGTCGAAAGGGGTACCGGGATCGCGACGAGATCGCTCCACCACTGGGTGGCGCGCTCCCCGCCGAATTGCCAATGGATCCACGAAACATCGACGGCGGCGAGAACGAGGGCAGCGATCGCCGCAATGATGAAGGGGCGCCGCGACGACGCCGGCACGGGCAACGCTGTGTCGGTCAAGGTCTCTCCCAATCCCCAATGACAATGTAACGGGTGAAAGCTCGCGCGGCTAGTCATTGTGCGGCGGCGAACCGGCCGCCTCATGTTCACGAGGCCATCGGGAAACCAAGGAGGTGAGCGGCCGCCCGCCCACCTCCTTGGTTTTCTTGTTTTTTGTCCTTTACCGCTTCTTGATACGCAGCGAAACGGTCGTCGTCCTCGTCAACGATCCGCTCGTGCCCGCGATCGTCAATGTCGACGTCGAGGGCTTGGACCCCGACGTGGTCGTGATCGTCAGCGTCGAGGATGCCGACGTTGGATTCGGTCCGAACGAATAGCTTGTCCCGGCCGGCAAGCCCGTCAGGGACAGCGTGACCGATCCGGCGAAACCATTCGTGCCGTTGACCGTGATGACGTACGTCGTCGAGCTTCCGGCAACGACCGTTTGACTGCCGGGCGACGCCGACAGGGTGAAGTCGGGCTGCGCAGTCGCATTGACGATCAGCGACACCGAGGTCGAATGCGTCAGCGATCCGCTCGTCCCGGTAATCGTCAGCGGGTATGTTCCCGCCGGCGTGCTCGCACTCGTGGCCACCGACAGCGTAGAAGCCGACGTCGCAGGGTTCGGGCTGAACGAACCGGATGCGTTCGCCGGCAACCCGGACACCGACAGAGCGACGGAGCCGTTGAATCCGTTCTGCGGATTCACCGACACGTTGTACGAAGTCGATCCGCCCTGGGTCACGGTTTGGGAGGACGGCGAGGCCGTCAGCGAGAAGTCCGGCGTCGTCTGCGTCGAACACGACGCAAACTTGAACGATCCGATCCGCGTGCTCCAGTTGAACGAGCCGTCGGACTTCAAATACTCGCTCGTGAACCAGAACGTACAATCGTCGGTGGGATCGACGCTCATCGAGGCGTAGTCGCCCCAACGGTCGAGTGTGAAGTCTTGGGACCCACCGCCGTTGATCAGCGTGCCTTCGCCTTGACCCATCACCCCGAGAGGATCGGTGGTCACGTGCCCCGTGTAACGAATGCCCGGGTGCATGCTGCTGCTGGAAACGCTGTAGCCGAGCCCGACGTTTCCGCTGTGGTCCATCGCCGCGCTTCCCATCCAGCGATAGCTCGAATCCGGCGCGTACGTCCCTTGCTGGTACACGCTCGGCGCGGATCCCGGGCTCCGCAGCTCATACCAGCGAACGCCGACGGAGCTGCCGGCCGTCACACTGTGATTGACGACGAGTGATTCATGGTCGCCGAAGTTGCGATATGCCAAGCGGTACATGAGGCGGTCGCCGAGCGAGTCCAGCGACCCGCTGAAGGCGCCGCTCTGTGGAATGCACGCACCGCCGCCGCACGCTTCGCTGAAACCCGCGACGCCGATGGCGCTCGGGCCGGCGAACGTCGTGTTTGCCGGAGTCGCCCAATCAACGTGGAACTTCCACAGGTTCAGCGTGTTTGCGGTTACGTTCAGGATGTAGTTCGGCGAGCCGGCGGGCGGTGCCGTCGAGCCGTCGATGTCCGACGGAAGAAGACCGCCGTAGGTCGACGAGGTCGTCTTGCATTGCTGCGTCGCCACGGCACCGATGAGCATCTTCGAGCGGTCGTACGCGCAGATCTCGCTCCCGAGGAACGACGTGCCGCTCGAGTTAAACAAGTTGAAGGTGATGTAGTAAGCGTCGGACCACACGCCGAGCTTCGGATAGTCGGGGAAATTCGAATAGCTGAATGCGTACCGGTAGTACGTTCCCGTCGGGTCGCCGGTGGTCGAGACCGCGACACACTCCAAATACGGCGTCGTCGAAACGGAGAACTGCGTGATGATCCAGCGATCCGCCGACTTGTCGTACTTCACGGTTCCATCGCCGTCGTTGTTGCTCTGACACCCGCCGCCGAATCCGCTCCAAAGCGTCTTCGTGAGAGCCGGACCGTATATGAAGCTGCCCGTCTTGCTGAAAACGGCGAAGGATAGGTTCACGATCTGGACGTAGTGATTCGGCCCGACATCCCCGTCGGTGTCCGGCGGCGCGACGTTTACGCTGACGTTGGGCTCGCCGACTCCATCGAAGTTCGTGCTCGTAGCCGGTGCCGACGCAGTTCCCTGGCTGGACTGCACCGCGGTGTCCGTTCCGTGACTGGCGACAAGAGGAAGGTGGCCTTTTTCCTTCTCCTTCTTTTCCTTCTTCCCGTCATCCGTCGCCGGCGCGATGTCGCGCAGCGCGGGCGAGGTGTCGTGATGCACGGCCGGGCCGGAATCGGTTTTCGGTTTCGCCGGCGCCGCCGACGGCGGGAGAGCCAGCAGCAAGCCGAGCGCGAGAATAGCCGCAATCCCAAAGCGCAATGGAGATCGGAGGCGAAAAGCAGAGAGCTGATGCACGAGCGCACCCCCAAGGGCGTAGGGCGGAGCCGCTCGCCGGCCGGCAACCCCTGAAGCGGCCTGCGAGTAGCGGCCGGAAGATCACCGGCCAGACGTCACCATACGCAAGCGCCTATCGTGCGGCAATGGGACGAATCAGAAACGTGCGAATTTCCCTGCCCTCGGGCCCAAGCGATACTCGCGCAGAGCCACGTACAGTGGCCGAATGCGTTTCCGCGTTGCAGCGACGGCCCTCGTGCTGGCCACGTCTGCCCTTGCATGCTCGGGCTCCAGCGAAACGACGGCCGGCAAGACGAGCTCCTCGGCTGTCGCCGCTTCCGAACCGTCTGCGCACCCACCGGCACGCGTCGTCAAGATCACCACGGAACTCGGTGCGAACTTCATTGCGATCACCGACGACGCCGCCTGGGTGACGCAAACCGAGGCCGGCAAAGTCGCCCGAATCGACCCTGTATCCAACAAGATCGTCGCGCAAGTCACGGTCGGAACGTCGCCGGCGTCGATCGCCACCGGCTTCAACCGTCTCTGGATCGCAAACTCCGGCGAGACGTCGCTGAGCGTCGTTGATCCGAAGAGCAATCGCGTCGTGAAAACCGTCGCGCTGAAGAGCCGGCCCGACAACGTGTCGGCGGGCCTCGGCTTCGTGTGGGTTGCCAGCTCCACCGCCGGCGCGATCTATCAAATCGCCCCCGCCACGTATGCGCTCGTGCGGACAATCGCAGTTGAGGGCACGGAAGACGTCGTTGCCGGGGATGAAGGGCTCTGGGCGATCGGGCCGGGAAAGAACAAGCTCACACAACTCGATCCGGAGACCGGCAACATCATGACGTCGATCGACGTGAAAGACGGCGCGCATTCGATCGCGCTCGGCTCGGGAGCGGTATGGACCGGAAGCGGACCGAACGGCAACGCAATCACCCGAATATCCGGCGCGGGTCCCAACAAGGCAATACCCGTAGAGGCCGGGGCCTTTCCCGACCGCATCGCGTTCTCTCCGGGCGCCGTATGGGTCGGCGAGTTCCGCCGATTCGCCGTCGTGAAGATCGACCCCGAGACAAACGCGATCGTCGACAAGATCACCGTCGGAAACGGTCCGGCCGTCGTGGCCGTGGGTTTCAGGTCCTTGTGGGTTGCCAACTACAACGAGAGCACGATCTGGCGGTTACCTCTCTGATAGAAATCATGCTTTCGCCCTAGGCAGACGACGGCATGCAACGGTAGGCTGCTCGCACACATGAAATTGGGCGGTGTCTTTTCTATCGGGCGTGCGCGTCTGCTGCTTGCCATTTGCTTGATGCTCGCTTCGCTCGGAACGGCAACGGCGTCGTCGGCCCTCGGAACGCCGCCCGTCGCGACGATCAGCATTTCGGGCGCGCTGTCTGCAACGCAGAAAGTCGTCTTCGACAAAGACGTTCTCGGCGTATCGTCGGACAACACGCGCATTCGGTTCATGGACGATGCCACGCCGGTATCCGCGTCGATCCGGTGTTGGAACGGATCGAGCGCCGCGGTGGGGTGTACTTCGGGGCCGGTTCGCAGCGTTACGATCAAAACTGTCGCACCGTTGATTGCCGGACAGTCGTACACGGTGATCGTGAATCCGGATGGCGTGACCCCGGTCGTCGATATGCAAGGCAACGCCGCAGCCGCGACCCTCCGGTCGTTTCGGGCGTCGGTCAACGAACAAGAGACAAGCGCAGGCGCGACCTATCTGTGGCGCCGTGTCAATGATTCCGCGGCGCTCGGCGGCAGCTACCGAACCGAACGCGACGCAGGAACGAGAGCCGTCTTTCGCTTCTCGGGGACCCAAGTTACGTGGTACACACGGCTCGGGCCCGCTGAAGGCCGCGCGGCCGTCGTCATCGACGGCGTGTCCCGCGTGGTCAATAACTACCACTCGACGATCGTGATGCAGTACCGCCGCCTCTTCACCGGTTTGTCCGGCGGCGCGCACGTTCTGGTCGTGGTCGTTCGCGGCGAGAAAGGCTCGACGGCGGCAACCGGACAGTGGGTCGCGATCGACGCGATGCGACTCGGCTCAGGCCCGTTGCAAGAACCGGTGTACCAGTGGCGGCCGGTCTCGGCCGGCGGGGCGTCGGGTGGAGCGATCACCCGCACGTCGACCCCTGGGAGCCGCGTGCAATTTCCGTTCCGCGGCGCGGGAATCGACTGGTTCACCATCACCGGCCCGAGTGAAGGCCTCGTAAACATGTACATCGACGGCCGCTTGATCAAGACGGTCGACAACTATTCTGCATCGACTCACTACGGGGTCCGACGCACGATCATCGGCATGTCAGACACCGTCCACACCCTTTCGCTGATCGTGATGGGGAAGCGAAACCGCGCGTCGAAAGCCAATTCGATTGCGGTGGACCGGTGGGTCCTGCGGGCCGACACCGCCGCATTTCGAAAGCTCGCAACGTGGGTCGACCTGTACGACTACACATCCTCCACGGCGGAGTCCACCATTCAGTCGCGCGTCGCCGACATGAAGGCGCGCGGCGTCCGGACGATCTTCCTCCAGACCGGACGCTACAACACAGCCGCATTCAGCAACCCGACTCAAGTCGCACAGTGGCTCACGCACGCACACGCGGCCGGGTTACGCGTCGTCGGCTGGTACTTGCCGGCCTACAGCGAGTATCTCAGCGGCGACATCGCGAAGACTGCGGTCATAGCGTCGTACGTCAGCCCGACGGGCCACCGCTTCGACGGGCTCGCAATCGATATCGAGTACCGGGCAAAGACTTCGAGCAAGACCGAATTCTTCAACGGGATCACCTCGCAGCTTGCCGGCGTGCGGGGACGCGTGGGTCTCGTCTACCCCGTCGGCGCCATTACGTTTGCACCGCTCGACATGGATTTGTGGACGGCCGGATGGGACGGTTTTCCGTGGGCGTCGGTCGGCAAGTATGCGAACGCCGTCATGCCGATGGGCTATTGGTCGAACCGCGACTCACGTTGTTCGGGCGGGGACACTGCGTACTGCCCCTACCAATACACACTCACGAACATCCAGCGGTCGCGCAGTTACACGGGCTTACCGGTTCACGACATCGGCGGCGTGGGGCATCAAGTAACGGCGAGCGAAGTCTCCAAGTACGTGCAAGCCGAGAAAGCCGGACGCGCCTACGGCGGGAGCCTCTACGATTACGGCGTGACGGCCACGAGCTTCTGGGCCTACCTCGACGACCTCAACGCCCTGTAAACAAACGTACAGGTGCGGGCCTGTCATAAAGAGTGGTGCGAGCCTGTCACGGTCGATGCGCGCCGGCGATTAGCATTTCCGGACAACGATCGATAACGGGGGGTAATGGGATGACGGCGTCGCAACCGACGACGACGGAGGGACGCGCTCGCTGGGTCACACTGGCGACGCTCGGCTTTTTGTTTTCCGCAAGCGGGCTACTCCTGATCCTGCTCGCCGGATTGGCATTCGGCAGCTTGTCCGACGACGGACCATTCTTCGGGGTGTATACCGCAGTCTTTCTCGTCGGAGCGCTCTTGGTCTGGCGATTCGGAACGTGGGCGAAAGTCGTCGGCGCCATTCTCGCCTTTCTCGCCGGCGGCTCGCTGTTCTGGATTTCCTTCGGGCTGTTTCGCGTTTCGAGCATCTTCGACTTTCTTCCCGGCGTACTGGTCCTTCCAGGAGCAATCCTGGCACTCGTCTGCTGCATCGCCGCCGTCGTTGCAACGAGGCGAAATCATCTCGTCACGACGCCGGACGGTGGAGAGCGAAAAGGAATCCGCGTCGCATTCACCATCCTCACCACTGCCGTATTGCTCTCGGGCATCCTTACCATTGCCGGCCGCTCATCCGTCGGGGATGCCTCGGACGCCGTCGCCACGGTCAAGATGAAAAGCTTCGAATTCGCGCCGACGACGTATTCCGTCTCCGGAGGCGCAAAGCTACTCGTTCAAAACAAGGACCCCTTCGCCCACACATTTACGGTCGACGCTCTTGGGATCGACGAAGACCTCTCGCTCGGCAGCGAGAAGCTCATCACGATTCCCGCCCGCCCGGGAACCTACATCCTGTATTGCACGTACCACACGAGCGACAAAGACAAGCCCGCGAAGGACGACATGGCGGCGACGCTTACGGTTACGTAAGCGCGCGGACGTTTTGCGTCACGCCCACTGGACCGAGACGTAGCAGTTGAGCGCGTCCTCCCACCATGCGATTGCACCGGGCGCCGTATACGGGATCTCTTGCTCCTCGTAATCGCTCCGCGCCGCGCCGAGCACGGCTCGTGGTACATGTCGTTGATCGCCCCGATGTGAGCGAGATGCCACGAGAAGCTGTACGGCATTGCCTTACTCGCGCCAGGCTCGATTCCCGTAGCGATCGAGGTGCGTGACATCGCGTACCGGTTTGCGCGTCGTCGATCCGTACCGGCCGCGCGGCCAGCCGAGCGGCACGATGCAACACGGATTGACCGAAAGCGGGAGGTGCAAGATCGACCGCGCCGCCGTCGTGCTCCACAGCGGCAACGTGATGAGGCTCGCGCCGAGACCCATGCCGCGCGCAGCGAGCAACAAGTTCTGCACGCTCGGATAGATCGAGCCGTAGTAACTCGACTCTGCAATGGGCGGCAACGGCACGAGGGGAAGCTTGTTGCCGCGCAAGCAGCACACGACGAGCACCGGAATGTCGGCGAAGTTTTCGACTTGCCATTCGACCGCACGCAAGACTTTTTCCATCTCGGGGCGCTTTCGCGTGGCGTACGCCCTTCCGAGACCGCCGTACAGCTTCCACGCGCGCGCGTATTGCGAACCGAGCTTCTCCTTCACCGCCCGGTCCTTGACGACGACGAACTCCCAGTTCTGGCCGTTGGAACCCGTCGGCGCTTTGAGCGCAAGCTCGATGCAACGCAACACGATGTCGTCATCGACCGGGTCCGGCAGCACGCGGCGAACCGCGCGCTGCGTCAGCATCGCCTCTTGGAGCGGCATGTCCAAGCCGGCCGCCACGTCGGCAAACGTGCGATCCTTGTTTTCTCCGGGCGTCATCCCGGCCGAGCGTACGCGCTCACTGCATGGCTGGCCAAAATTGCGGGGTGCAGCCGTCCCAGCCTCGGTAGGGTTCGGCCTACCGCCGACGAAGGAGGGTCCATGCTGAGCCCCGACCCGGTAGCCGAGGGGATTGCGTATCGCGACGCACTCCTTGCACTCCTCGGAAACGACGATCCCGTTGCCGTTCAATCGGAGACGCCCGAACGCTTGCGCACGATCGTCAAGGATGCCGGCGACGCCTTACGGGTGCGCCCCGAACCGAAGGAGTGGTCCGTCCTCGAGCTCATCGCGCACATCGCCGATGCCGAGCTCGTGTGTGCCGGGCGGTACCGGTGGACGATCGCCCACGACGAGCCACAGCTACTCGGATACGACCAGGACCGCTGGGTGGACCGTCTCCAAGCGAACGACGCGAACCCGGATGAGATCCTCGCGCTGCTCGAGGCGTTGCGCCGCGCGAACATCGCACTGTGGCAGCGCACGCCGGATGAAGAAAAGCAGCGCGCCGGGCTCCATTCGGAGCGTGGGCCCGAAACGTACGAGCAGCTCTTCCTCATGATGGCCGGACACGACCGCTTCCACCTCAACCAAATAGACGAGACGCTCGCCGCGCTGCGCTAGACACCGGCCGGTGAAACGTGTTTAGGTTGCAGGAGCCCGGCGACGGAGGAGGCGCTCATGGATGACAACAAGATCATCGAGACGATCAACAACCTCGCCAACGAGGAGCACACTCTGTTCTCCAAGAAATCCCGCGGCGAGGCGAGCGACGAAGAAAACGACCGCATCAAAAAGATCGAGGTCACGCTCGACCAGTGCTGGGATCTGCTCCACCAGCGGCGCGCACGCCGCTCGGCCGGGCTCGACCCCGATGAAGCGAAAGTGCGCGACGCCGAAACCGTCGAAGGCTACGTCGGCTAATTTTTACAGCGTCGTCATCACCAACGACGACGGATGATCGGCGTCGTGATACAGCGTGATCGTGCCCCCGGCGAGGTTTTGCTCTTGCGGTAGCGGCGCCGTCAAGTGCGGCGCGTCGGCCGATTGAATCGACAGTCGCATTGAATGGCCCGGCGCGAACATTGCCGCGCTCGGGAAGATCTCGATCCAGACGTCGTAAATCGTTCCTGGCGTCAGGGTCTCTTGTGACGCAAGAGTGAACGGATGATACGGCTGCGTGTATAGGCCCCCGACCTTGACGCTTTTCGCATCGTCGATCGCGCGCAACGACAGAACGTTCCACCCCGCGCTGATCTGCGACGCACGGCCGTTCGCGTCGACATCCTCGACGCGTGCAGTCAGGAATGCGTCTTTCACCGTCGTCGAAACGTAAAGATGCGCGGCCATCGGACCGCCGACGCGAAAGGCGGGATTCGCGATCTGATAATTGAGCCCGGTCGCGTCGTTGAACTCATTGTCGGTTTCGCACGGCGAGTACTGTCCGCTGCCTGCCGTCCATTGCACGGTGGACCGCGTGCACGCGCCGGATGCCGGAGACCACATCAGCGTGTCTGGCTGCTCCACCGCCGGGGACGTGCCGCTCAATCCGCCGGGCAACGCGCTCGCGGGACCGTGCAAGAAGAGCTGCTCCACATTCGTGCCGATCGGCCACGACTGCGCGGTACCGTAACCATTCTCGCCGAGCGTCCAGTACGTCACCGGCTGAATGTCGGTGTCGAGATTCGGATCGGCGATTCCGCGAACGTAGCGGTCCATCCATCGCAACTCGAGCTGATCGAGCGTGTACGGCATCCCGGCCGTCGGCAATCCTGGATTGATCGACGGCGTCGTGTGATACCAGGGCCCCATGAGCAGCTTGACCGGTGCCCCGTTCGCTTGAAGGTTCTGGAATAGCAACGGCTCGCCGCGCTGGAAGAGGTCGAACCATCCTCCGATGATGAACGTCGGAACATTCACGAGACCGATCTTTTCGATCGGCGAGCGCGTGCGGTATTCCGGGCTGTCGAATGCCCAGTCGGGATCGCCGCTGGTCGCTTTCAGGACCGTGTTCGCTTGGAAATCCGTCGCGCCTTGCGCGTGGTCGGCGTACATCTGCCCTTCGTTCGTCGGGTCGTCGTAGTAGGTCGGCGGCAACAGGCCGAGTCCCGTGACGAGACCGAGCCAAGACGGAATGAAGCTCGTATTCACCTGTCCCCCGGAGCCGGTGATGTCGCGGTATGCGTCGGCCATCGGCACGATCGGGAACATCGCTTTCACGGGATTGCTGCCGCCGCGCTCGACCAGACGCTCCGCAGTCATGAACTGGTTGATCGCCCCGTAGGACGTGCCGTGCAAACCGATGCCCTTGGAGGCGTCGTACCAGGGCTGCGCTTCGATCCAGTCGAGGATGTCCATCGCATCGAGCTGCTCCGCATCGTCGAACGACTTCCAGTGACCTTCCGAAGACCCCGTCCCGCGTACTTCGACGATGACTTGGATGTAGCTGCGCTGCACGAGGTAGTTGCTGGCGAAGCTCAAGCCGTTCTTGTTGTAGGGCGTTTGCGTCAGCAAAACGGGGAACCGGCCGGTCAGGGCGACACCATCGGCGCCGGCGGGGAACAAGACGTTGGCCGAAAGCCGGACGTCGTCGCGCATCTTGATGCGCACATCCCGCTGCGTGTAGACACCCGGCGCGTCGGCCGGTCGAGCAGCCCAGCCGGATGTTGCGTGTCCCGTACCCGGGAGCAGGAAAAGCAGCGGTAGCAGCGCGACAAGAGCCAAGCGACGCATGTGACCTCCGTGGATCGCCGAGGCCGAGGAATTCGCCGCCGCCGCCGCGATTCCTCTTTGTCTTGGTTTGCCCCGGTGCGGGCCGGTCAAACATCGGGACTTCTCTCAGGAAACTCCAAGGATCGGCACAGGCTGCTATCAGCCCAAGGTGCTTTTCTTGGCGAGAACCATCCGCCACAGGAGGTCACCGTGTTCTCGTTCACGTACATGGCGAAGGAGCTTCGTCGCCGGCTCGGACGCACGATTCTTACGGCGCTGGGCCTTGCCGCCGGCGTCGGTCTCGTCATCGGGATCATCGGGGTTTCCGAGGGGCTCGACGAAGCCCAGGCGCAAGTCCTCGCGCCGCTCGGCTCGGTCGGCACCGACATACTCGTGACACGCGTCGCGGGATCGACGACGGCGCCGACCGCGACACCGACGCCGACCCCCGCCGCAGATCAGCCCCAGCAATCATTCGGCCCCGGCGGCGGTGGATTCTTCGCCGGCCCGCCGGGCGCCGGCCGCGCGAACGCCGCCAATCAGGCGGACACTACGGCGCTGCTGAACGAGAACAATAACGTCGTCACCGATTTGTCGAAGCTCGGCAAGCCCGGGGCGAAATTCACGCACGACTTCTTTCTGTCGGCGACGTTGCTGAGCTTCCCGCAAGAGGCCGTCGACCAGATCGCAGACATTCCCGGCGTTACGAAAGTGACCGGCGGCCTGACGCAGCTTGCACAGCATCAAACCGGGACCGTGCCGCAGATCGTCGCTGAGATCACCACCGGCGGAAAGACCGTCACACAGACCGTGCGGCCCGACCCGATGACGGCCGAAGAACGCGCCGCATTCGCAGCATGCGCACAGAAGAGCGGCGGCACGACGCAGACCGAGCCGGCGCCGAGCCCAGGTGCGGAGCCCCGTCGTGGCGGCACCTTCTTTTTCGGTCCCGGCGCAGCGGAAAAGTGTCTGCCCAAGCGCTTCCAGGAGTTTCGCGCAAGCTTCATCACGCCGATGGAAACGATTCGCCAAGTCGTGAACCCGCCGTCGACCGACATCACGAACAAGAGCTACACCGCGGCCGGCATCGACCCCGCGAGCCCGACCGTCGGTCTCGTCACGCAAACTCAGCTTACTTCGGGGCATTGGCTGCGCTCGACGAACCCAAACGAGGTTCTCGCCAACGTCGCGTATGCGAACAAGAACTCACTGAAAGTCGGGTCGACGGTAGCGATCAACGGCACGACTTATACCGTCGCCGGCCTCGTCAATCCGACGCTCACCGGCAACACGGCGGACCTGTACTTCCCGCTGACGTCGCTGCAGAAGCTCGCCGGCAAGACCGGCCGCGTGACGCAGGTGCTCGTGAAGGCAAAGGACTCCGCGTCGGTGGACGCGGTCGCGAAAGAGATCAAGAAGCTGCTGCCCGGCGCCGAGGTCGTCACGACGAAGTCGCTCGCCGACCAAGTGACGGGATCCCTCGCAGACGCGAAGAAAGTCGCGAGCCGGCTCGGCGGCGCGCTCGGCGTCATCGTGCTGATCGCCGCGTTTGCGATCGCGATGCTGCTGACGCTCAGCTCGGTCGCGAAGCGCGTCCGCGAGATCGGCACGCTCCGCGCCATCGGCTGGTCGAAGGGACGCGTCGTGAAGCAGATCCTCACAGAGACGATCGGCATCGGGCTGCTCGGCGGCGCCGCCGGCATCGTTCTCGGCCTCGCCGCCGCGTTTGCCGTCGGTGCGTTCTCCCCGTCGCTATCGGCATCGTCGAACGGCGTGCCCGGCTTCGCCAGCTCCACGCTGTCCGGCCTATTCGGGCAAACGCAAGCCGCGGCGCACACGTCGACGATCGCGCTGAAGGCGCCGGTACACATGACGACGCTCGCGATCGGCGTTGCCTTCGCTGTCGTCGGCGGCTTGCTCGCCGGCACCGTCGGAGGCTGGCGCGCGGCACGGCTTTCGCCGGCCGAAGCACTACGTAACCTCGGATAAAGGAGAGCCGTGACGACACTGACGAACGAGGAGATACCGCCGATGGAAAACCCGTCGATCCAGAAACTGTACGAGTTGCAAGACGTGACGCGCGTGTTTCGCACCGGCGGCGGCGAAGTGCGTGCGATTTCGGACGTGAATCTCGAGATCTATCCGGGAGAGCTCATCTCGATCGAAGGGCCAAGCGGATCCGGGAAAACGACGCTGCTGCAAGTGCTGGGCGCGCTCGACAAAGCGACGTCGGGCACGGTGCGATTCGGGGAGACCGAGCTAACGGAGATCGACGACAAAGAGCTCACCGAGCTGCGCGCGCGCGACCTCGGCTTCGTGTTCCAAAGCTTCAACTTGATACCGACCCTCACCGCCGCCGAAAACGTGGAAGCCGCACTGGTGACGGTGGCGCACAGCAAGAAGGAGCGCCGTGCACGCGTCGACGAGCTACTCGAAGTGGTCGGTCTCAGCGAACGGCGCGATCACTTGCCGACGCGATTGTCCGGCGGCGAGCAGCAGCGCGTGGCAATCGCGCGAGCGCTGGCGAACGGACCACGGGTGATCCTCGCAGACGAGCCGACCGGCAACCTCGACAGCGAAACAGCACGCGAGGTCGTGTCGGTGCTGCGAAAGCTGTCCACGGAACGGGGCGTGACGGTCATCATCGTGACGCACGCCGAAGAAGTGGCGCGCATGACGGAGCGCCGCATCAGGATGCTAGACGGCCGGATGCTGAACGGAAATGGAGACCCGACATGGAATCAATGACGACCCACACGGAAGAGTTTCCGGCGCCGACCGAAATCGCGGTCGCCGAGCCGCCGCCGGCGCCGGCCGGCAAAGGCACAGGAAAGAAATTCGTTGCGATCGCGCTCACCTCGGCGCTGCTCGGCGCCGGCGCAGGCGCGTCGGCCGGCCTCGCCGTGTCGCGCAACCGCAGCAGCGGCCTCAGCGTCGAACGCGTCGCCGCTGCGGCGCAAAACACCGGCGGCGCAACCGGTGTCGCCGCCGTCGCACAGAAAGTCATCCCGAGCATCGTCCGCATTGATGTCACGGGGCCGTCGTCACCGTTCGGCGCTGCCTCATCCGGCACGGGCTCCGGCGTGATCTTCACGAGCGATGGATACATCATGACGAACAACCACGTCGTCGACGGCGAGCAATCGATCTCGGTGACACTATCGACCGGCGAGAAGCTCGCGGCCAAGCTCGTCGGCACCGCGTCGCCTGCGGACGACATCGCCGTCGTCAAAGTCGACAAGACCGGGCTGCCGGCGGCCACGCTCGGATCGACCGGCGATCTCAGCGTCGGCGACATGGCGGTCGCGATCGGCTCGCCGTTCGGTTTGCAAGGGACCGTGACGGCCGGGGTGATCAGCGCCTTGCATCGCAACATCGATCTCGGTCAAGGAGAACATCTCACCGACGCGATTCAAACGGACGCTCCGATCAACCCCGGCAATTCCGGCGGCGTGCTGGCCGATGCGCGCGGCGAGGTCGTCGGCATCAATACGGCGATCCTCGGCGGCGGAAACGGCAACGTCGGCGTCGGTTTTGCGATTCCGATCGACATCGCGAGACGCGACGCCGAGCAAATCATCGCGACCGGCCACGCCGAGCGCCCGTTCCTCGGCATCTCGGGTGAAAACATCCCGAGCGGCGGCGGCGCGCTGATTCAGGAAGTCGTGGCCGGTGGGCCGGCAAGCAAAGCCGGCCTGCGCGCAGGAGACATCGTGACACGGATCAACAGCACGAAGATCACCTCGATGGACGACCTCATCGCTGCGCTCAGCACGCACCGGCCGGGAGACGCCGTGCGCATCACGTACGCGCGGGGCGGGAGCTCGCACACGGCAACGGCGACGCTCAGCGCCCGCGCGACCGGGTGATGGAGGTACGCGCCCACCGGTAGCCGCAGCCGGTGGGCGCGCCTGTGACCAGGCATTTCCCGGGAGACACACAGCGCCCGCTCAGACACCTCCCAGCCCTTTCACAGGATCCGGGCCGATAATTGGGGCGGGAGGTGGACGATGGCGGCGCAGCCCGACATGACCGGCGGTGAGACGACGCGAGTGCTGGTCGTCGACGACGAGCCGAACATCACCGATCTCGTCGCGACTGTGCTCCGCTACGAAGGATTCAACGTCGAAACTGCGTCAAATGGGCGGCAGGCGCTGAAGCAAGCGAACGTGTTTCGCCCGCATCTCGTCGTTCTCGACATCATGCTCCCCGACCTCGATGGCTTCGAGGTGCAGAAGCGCCTCAGCACCGACAAGCACCGGACGCCTGTCGTCTTCCTCACGGCGAAAGACGCGACGGAAGACAAGGTGCGCGGGCTCACGATGGGTGCCGACGATTACGTCACGAAACCGTTCAGCCTCGACGAGCTCGTCGCGCGCGTTCGCGCGGTGCTGCGGCGCGCGCGCACCGAGGACACGACAAGCACGCTCGAGTTCGAAGATGTGACGCTCGACGAGGAGACGCACGAGGTAATGCGCGCCGGCCAGTCGATCGAGCTCACTCCCACCGAGTTCACGTTGATGCGGTACTTGATCCTCAACGCGCGCCGCGTGGTGTCGAAGGCGCAGATTCTCGACCATGTCTGGCACTACGACTTCGGCGGCGAGGCGAACGTCGTCGAAACGTACATCAGCTACCTGCGGAAGAAGATCGATCGCTTCGATCCCCCCCTCATTCAGACCGTCCGCGGCGTCGGCTATAGCTTGCGGCTTCCGAAATCATGACGAGCTTTTCGCTCCGGAGCCGGCTGTTGCTGGCGACGGTGACTCTGGTAGCGCTGGGATTGCTCATCGCCGACTTCGCCACGTTCGCGTTGCTTCGGTCGCAGCTCCTCGGGCGCGTCGACGAACAGCTTCGCGGATCGCGAGGCGTCGCGGCGCGGTTGCTCACCGGCCCCGAACAGTTCGGTGGTCTGGACTTCGGACGGCGGCCGTCGCAGGAATCTCCCCCGGTCACGGTCGTGGAGCTCCTCGACTCGTCGGGTCGCGTCGTTGCATCTCGATCGTTCGGCTTCGGCGACGTGGATATGCCGCAACTCCCCGGCGCACTGCCGGGATCGACCGGGAACGCCACTCCGGAGCGGATTTTTTCGGCCGGATCCGCCGGTCCGTTTCGGTATCGCGTGATCGCGACGGCCCTTTCCGACGGCGGCACGCTCGTCGTCGCGCAAACGCTCGGCGACGTCGATGCGACGTTGCGCAAGCTCGTACTCGTGGAGTCAATCGTGACGGCGCTGGTGCTTGCAGGTGTTGCCGGTATCGCGTTGTGGCTCGTCCGTCTGGGGCTGCGGCCGCTGACCGAGATGGAGGTCGCGGCCGACGATATCGCCCAAGGCAACCTTTCGCGTCGCGTCGACATCACCGACGAACACACCGAGGTCGGTCGTCTCGGGCGAGCGCTCAACGTCATGCTCGAGCGCATCGAAGCGGCCTTCGCCGAGCGACGCACATCGGAAGATCGACTCCGCCGTTTCGTCGCTGATGCGTCTCATGAGCTGCGCACGCCGCTGACTTCGATTCGTGGCTATGCAGAGCTTTTCCGGCACGGTGCCGACCGGCGACCGGAAGACTTGGAGAAATCGATGCGGCGCATCGAAGAAGAATCCGCGCGCATGGGAACGCTCGTCGACGAGCTGCTGCTGCTCGCGCGACTCGACCAAGGCCCGCAGCTCGAAAGGACACCCGTCGACATCACGACGCTCGCGCGCGACGCCGTCGAAGACGCGCGGGCCGTGCAGCCGGCCCGCCCGATCTCTTTCGAAGCGAACGGCCGCGCGATCATCGTAGAAGGCGACGAAGCGCGACTGCGCATGATCGCCGCCAATTTGCTGTCGAACGCGCTATCCCACACACCGCTCGAGACACCCGTCCGCGTCGCGGTGGCGACCGACGACTCCAACGCAGTCTTGGAAGTCGCCGACGAGGGACCCGGCCTCGACGGCGACGAAGCGGAGCATGTCTTCGATCGTTTCTTCCGCGTCGATGAGGCGCGTTCGCGGCACAACGGCGGGGTCGGCCTCGGCTTGGCAATCGTGGCCGCCGTCGCGAAGGCGCACGGCGGGGCGGTTCGGCTGGATTCCTCCCCCGGCGCCGGTGCGCGCTTCACCGTGCTTCTCCCGCTTGCGGCCGACGACCCCGCCGCCGCCGAGCAGTAACACCACTCACAACCAACTCCCAGGCTCTTCCCAGCCCCGTCAGAGGTTCGCGGCGTTTCATACGCGTAGAGGCTGCAGTGGGCAGCCGCGAGGAGGCAGTTACATGCCACAGCGATTTGGTCCGAGAGACTTCCCCATGCCGACGCACCACGGCGGCTGGGGAGCCGACGTGTTTCACATCGTGCTGATGATGGCGCTATTGGCGGCGACCGTCGCGCTCGTCGTGTGGATCGTCAACACCGCGCGGAAGCCGGCGTTCGCGACGGCGGCCCCGGTAGCGTCGCGCAGCAGCGTGGATACGGCGTTGCACGAGGCCCGCATGCGGTACGTGCGCGGAGAGGTGACGCGCGAGCAGTTCCTGCAGATTGCCGGCGACCTCGCTGCGAGACCGCCGGCCGACGCGTAAGAAAGGAGCAGCCATGCCGGCAAAGAAGGTTCTCATCGTCGCCAATCAAACGGCGGCGGGCGATCATCTCGTCGAGCTGGTACGCCACCGAATGGCCGAAGGCGACGTCGAGTTCACGCTCCTCGTCCCGGCGACACCGCCCAACCTTGGGCTGACATGGACGCACACCGAAGCCGAAGCCCTCGCCGTCTGGCGCATGGAAGAAGCGTTGAAGCGTTTGCGGGGTGCCGGTGCGCGCATCGACGGGATAGTTGGTGATGCCCGCCCGCTCGACGCGATCGAGGATGCGGTGCTCAAGGGCGAGTACCACGAGATCATCCTGTCGACGCTGCCGGCGGGGATGTCGCGGTGGCTGAAGCAAGACTTGCCGGGCAAGGCGCAACGCCGGTTCGGTCTTCGCATCACGCACGCGGTAGACGAAAGTGCGGCTAGCGCCGAGGCGTTCCGCAGAGGCGAGCCTCCGCTGCACGCAACAGGATCCTAGGACCCCCGTGAGCCGGGCGCCGGTGACGAGCCGGCGCCCGCTCGCGACATCCGGAACACCTCGCGTTCACACGTGTGTTTCGGGATCGAGCGCCCTCCGCTTGGAACGGTGCGCCGACCTTGGTTTTTGCCGATCGAGTGCGATCGTGTCCCATTCGGTCTTCTTTCCACGGCTCCCAGGTTTCTGTAGTAAAGGTTTCGATCCATCCTTTACGTTGCCACGACCGTGCCTACCGCCGGGACGCCGTCTTTCACGAGAACGCAGCCGCCGCGCTCAAGGGCCTGGCCGAGGGAGTCGCCGCGTGGGCAATCCCGTGGCCGTGCATCCATGAGTTCTTCGCCATCGTCACTCACCCACAGGTCTACGACCATCCGACCTCTATCGCCGGCGCCCTGGGACAGGTCGACGCGTGGCTCGGGTCACCGTCGCTCGTGCTCTTGTCGGAAACGGGTTCGTATTGGCTCAAGCTTCGAGGCCTTGCCGACAGGGGCAAGATCGACGGACCGCGGATCCACGACGCGCGCGTAGCCGCTCTGTGCCTTCTGCACGGCGTTCGAGAACTGTGGACCGCCGACCGCGATTTCAGCAGGTTTCCATCGCTTCCGACGCACAATCCCCTCACCCCAGGGTCCTGACCCAAAGGGCGAGCCGTCGTCCGGCTCGCCACACTGGCCTAGGTCGGCTCGAGATGGCGCTGTCGGTACGCGCGAACTTTCGTTCTGTTGCCGCAGACCTCCATCGAGCACCATCGCCGCGACCGGTTCTTGGACTGATCGTAGAACGCAACCCGGCACGTCTCTTCCGGACACACTTTCAAGCGTGTCCACGATCCTTCCGCCATCGCCGCGAAGGCGACGGCGAGGATCGCACCGATCGCACCGTCGACGCCACGCGCGACCGGCTTCAATCCCGATCCCCCGTCGACGTCGAACTTCAACGTCAGCTGCGCGCGCGTTGCGGCGCGGTTCACGGTTTCGACGGCCGTCTCATCGGCCGTAGCGCCGCCGTTCGCGAGGAGCATCGAACGCAGCGCCTCGCGCGTCTCGCGCGCATAGACGACGTCCGCAGCGTGCACTTGCTCGTCCTCGATCAGCTCGCGCTCGAGAAGCCACGCCTTCAAATCCGCAGGCGTCTGCAAATCCTCGCGCCCATCATCGACGTCGTGCGTGTTGACGAATTCCTGCACGAGCCGAAGAGGGCCCGGTGCGGGTTCACTCACCGCGTGCCTCCTGCGAGCGGAACATCTCCGCAGATCGCAGCGCCGACAATGTCGTGTGCCGATCGAGCTGCGCGGACGCCGGCCGCCACACGGAGCCCGGCGCGCACAAGCCGGACGCCGACGGCGCGCCGGACCGGATGGATCCGGTCCTGGGTCGCGAGCCGGACGCGTCGGTCGTCGGCGGCAGCCCTGCGCAGGGCATCCATATGCTCCCGTGCCCTGTCTTCCGCGAGAATCCAGTTCATCCTGCACCTCCTCACCGGGATCGTCTAACCGCCCATAACCTTATACCGGTGTCGCTAACCAGTCAAGCGGTTTTACTAGTTTTTTTTTGGGCCCAGCAAGCAGCGGATTTCTAACTCCCCTGGCGTTGAAGACGGTGTCGGCCGACCTCTCGCCGAGGCGGGCTAGAAGTCTTGAGCCGAGCGACCCAGTCCGTTTTTGGCCATCGCGGTAGCCAAAACGGACTGGGTATATGTCCTTCGCGCGGGGCCTCAGATGCGCAGCGGCCGGACCGGTGCGATCATCGCCGTCGGATCCTCGCGCCAGAGCTCCGGCTGTACGTCGATGTAGAGCTCGATCTCGTTGCCGTCGGGATCGGTGATGTACAGGCTGTGCGTGACGGCGTGATCCGCCGTACCGACGACCTCCACGCCGGCGTCGGCCAACCGGCGCAACGCATCACGCAGCTCATCGTCGGTTGTGCCAATCTTCAAGCCGAAGTGATACAGCCCGACACGCCGTCCGGCGGGGATCGGCGCGGCCTCGGGGCCGACCTCGATCAGCAGCAGCTCGTGGTGGGTTCGGCCGGTGCCGAACACGGCGGCACCGCCGCCGAGCTCGCCGATCTCGTTCCATCCCAGCACGTCGCGATAAAAGTGCCGCGACCGCTCGAGATCGCGAACGTACAGGACCAAGTGACCGAGCTCTTTGACTTCCATCAACGTCTCCTCTTTCGGCCTCTGTCGTGTTCAACGGTCCGCCCGAGGTGTGCATTCCCGCGCGGGAACGAGCAAAACGAAGCGACCCCTCCGAAGAAGGGTCGCTCGGTCTCGATGCCGGTCCGCCCCGGGCCGGCGTGTTGTTACGGCAGGCGGATGATGAGCCGCGGAGTATCCGCGGTCGTCGGATCCGGAACCATGCCGGGAAGAGACGCAAGTAGTGACTTCATCGCAGCGTCCCAATTCACGGTCTCGCCAGAGTCCAATCGACGCGCATCATCCTTCTGCGCGCGCTTCGGCTTGCGCCCCATCGTGTTCCTCCCTCCGCGCATCGTGGATGCGCGTCTCCTGCGTGCGACCGAAGCCCTCCCGGCTCGATCTGCCTTCGAGTGTACGAGCCACCTACAAGCATGTGAAGGAGTGCAAACGGGGGCGATCCGACCCCACCGGACAACTCCGGCACGCAGCAGGCGTCGCGTTTCAGTCGGACGTGATAAAGCGAAACTATCCGCGCTCGGTGAGCGCATCCCACTCGGCTTCGAGCCGGCCGATCCGCTCTTTGGCATCGCTGTACGCGCGCATAAATCCCGGCACGTCTCCCTCGCTCGTGTAGAACCCGGGGTCGGCCATGCGCTCCTCCATCGCGCGCATTTGGTCGTGCACCGTCTCGAGCTCGGCCTCGACGCGGCGAAGGGCGTTACGGTGGCGCGTGGTCGCTTGTCGTTCAGCGGCGCTCGCCCGACGTCGCTCTTTCGCCGCGGTCGTCGTCGTCGTGCGCGCCGCCGGTGCCGTCACCAGAACTTCCTCGCCGATCTTCTCGAGGTAGTCGTCGTACGTACCGGGGAACGCCCGCACAACGCCGTCACGCACTTCCGCAATGACATCGGCGATCGACCGGATGAGGTGCCGGTCGTGCGTGATCAGAACGAGCGCGCCGTCGTAGTCCTCCAGGGCATCCTCCAGCGCATCGCGGCTCCAGATATCCAAATGGTTCGTCGGCTCGTCGAGACACAGGAAGTTCTTCTTCGACACGAGAATTTTTGCCATCGCGAGGCGCGACCGCTCGCCGCCGGACAGAACCGACACGCGCTTGTTGATGTCGTCGCCGGAAAACAGGAAGCGCCCAAGCAAATCGCGTGACTTCACGAACACGCCGGCGGCGACCGCCGACTCCAGCTCCTCGATCACGCGCTTCTGCGGATCGAGTGCTTCGATTTGGTGCTGAGCGAAGTAGCCGACGCTCACGTTGTGGCCGAGCCGGCGATCGCCGTCCTGCGGTTGCAAAGCGCCCGCGAGCAGCTTCAGCAGCGTCGACTTCCCGGCACCGTTCGGCCCAACGAGCGCGACCTTCTGCCCGCGCTCGATCGCGAAATCCAAGCTCGTGTACACGCGCTTGTCTCCGTATGAGAAGCCCACGTTCTCGAGCTCGATGACAACACGGCCGGAACGGGGCGCCGGCGGAAACGCGACGTTCATCGCCCGGCGCCGAGTTTCCGGGACATCGACGGTTCCCAGCCTTTCGACAAGCTTGATCTTGCTCTGGACTTGGCTCGCCTTCGTCTTCTTGTACCGGAAGCGGTTGATGAACAGCTGGAGCTGATCGGTGCGCCGTTTCAAGTTCGCCGCCGCGGCTTCCGCCTGGAGCGCGCGCATCTCGCGCTGCGCGACGAATGCCTCGTAGTTGCCGGCGTAGGCGGCGAGCAGCCCGTCGTCGACTTCGACCACGCGATTCGCGAACCCGTTCATGAAGTCGCGGTCGTGCGAGATCAGCAGCACGGCACCTTCGAACTGCTTGAGAAACGCTTCCAACCAACGGACGGATTCGAGGTCCAAGTGGTTCGTCGGCTCATCCAGAAGCAACGCATCGGGCGCCGACACCAGGATTTTCGCGAGCGCCACTCGCATCATCCATCCGCCGCTGAGCGATTCGGTCGGCTTGTCGAGGTCGGCGTCGTCGAAGCCGAGCCCGGCGCAAATCTCGCGCGCTTCGGCCTCGACGGAATAGCCGCCCAGGGTTTCGAACCGCTCTTGCAGATTGGCGTGCTCGCGGATGAGCGTGTCGCGCTCAGCCGGGTCGGTGACTTCCGCGAGCTCATTCGTCAACACGTCGAGCCGGTGCCCGACCTCGGCCATCGCCGGCGCCGCGCTCCGCACCTCGGCGATGATCGAACGGCCGCGCAGTTCGTCGGTTGCCTGTGGCAGGTATCCGAAGCGCGCGCCGCGCGTCACCGTGATCGAACCGTCGTCTGGCTCCTGCAGCCCGATGATCATCTCGAACAGCGTCGTCTTTCCGGAGCCGTTCGGTCCGACGAGTGCGAGCCGGTCCCGCGCGCCGATGCGCAGATCGGCGCCGCGAAACAGCTGCCGCGCGCCGAACCCTTTGCGAAGACTGGTGATAGTGATCATGACGTGGACAGGCTACGGCTTCATCGCCGTGTTAGCCTCTCGTTATGCCACGTCCGTTTCGGTTCGGTGCCGCGATCGACGCAGACGAAAGCGACCCGTCCGGGCGTGCCTGGCGCGATCGTGCCAAGCGCATCGAGGACCTCGGGTACGCGACGCTGCTCATTCCCGACCATTTCGTCACAACGTTCTCACCGGTGCCGGCGCTCGCGGCCGCGTGCGCAGCTACATCGACGCTGCGCGTCGGGACGATGGTCTTCGACAACGACTTCCGGTATCCGGCGCTGCTCGCGAAGGATTCCGCGACGCTCGACGTCGTGAGCGACGGACGGTTCGAGGTCGGAATCGGTGCCGGCTGGCACGAGCCCGAATACGTCGCCGCAGGCATTCCGTTCGAGCCGGCAGCCGTGCGCGTCGCGAAGCTGGCGGAGTCGGTCGCGATTCTCAAAGGGCTGTGGTCCGGGGAATCGTTCTCGTTCAAGGGATCGCATTACACGATCACGAACATGACGGGACTTCCGCGCCCCCTGCAGCAACCGCACCCGCCGGTCATGGTGGGAGGAGGCGGAAAGCAACTGCTGCGCTTCGCGGCGCGCGAAGCGAACATCATCAGCTTCGCCGCGCACCTGCGGCCGGGCGGCGTCGAGGTGCGCAGCCTGACGGCGGACGGCGTCGCCGAGCGCATCGAGTGGATCCGCGAAGCCGCGGGCTCCCGCTTCGGCGAGATCGAGCTCATGAACTACTACTCGATGCCGGCGGTGCTGACGCGAGACCGCGACGCCGGCGCCGACCAGATTCTGGCCGGCATACAGGGACGCTTCGGCGCAGAGGGGATGACGCGCGAGGATGTTTTCGCTTCGCCGCACTACTTGGTCGGCGACACGCAGCAGATGATCGACACGCTGCTTGAGCGGCGCGAGCGTTTCGGCTCCTCCTACATCTGCTTTACCGACAACGTTGAGCAATACAAAGACGTCGTTTCCGCTCTCGACGGACGATAGATGTTCGGTTGATCCCGCGTCGGGGTACAAAGCATTCGTTACGTCCTGACAGGAGGGGATCATGCCGCAAAGCGCGCTTACGTTGCTTCAGGAAGATCACGACAAGATGAAGAAAATCATGAGCGATATCGACTCGACGACCGAACGAGGGCTCAAGACGCGCGAGGAGCTCTTCACGACGATGAAAGAAGCTCTCAATGTTCACGAGCGCGTCGAGGAGGAGATCTTCTACCCGGCACTGCGCGAGCACAAGAAGGCCAAAGAGATCGTGATGGAAGGCTACGAGGAGCACCGCGCAGTCGACATGCTTCTCGGCGAGCTCGAAAGCGTTCCATTCGACGACGAATCCTGGAGCGCTAAGTTCACCGTCATCAAGGAGAACATCGAGCACCACATCAAAGAAGAAGAAAACGAGATGTTCGACAAGGCGCGACAGATCTTCGACCGCGCGGAGCTGCAGGAGCTCGGCGGCGCGATGGCCGCGCGCAAGGAAAAGGCGCAGGCGACCTACTGACGTTCGAGAAGCGAAAGCACCTCGACGTGATGTGTGAACGGATAGAAGTCGTACGGTCGCGCGAACGTTAAGCCGTACCCCGTTTGGCACAGCCGGCGGACGTCCCGCGCCCACGTCGTCGGGTCGCACGACACATAGACGATCCGTGCGGGCGAGTTCTCGCTGATGAGGCCCGCGACTTCTTTCGTCAGCCCTGCGCGAGGCGGGTCGACGACGAGGACGTCGGCCGGCAAGAAGTGTCTCGCCGACCGCGCATCGCCCCGGTGAAACGTCAGCGTGCCGGCGCCGAGACGGCGGGCATCCGCCTCCCCGCGCCGGACCGCGTCGGCGTTGATTTCGACGGCGATCACCTCCTTGAAAGAACCCGCGAGGTGCAACCCCAAGACGCCGGCGCCTGCGTATAGGTCGATCGCGCGCTCCCCTGTTCCTGCCAGCTCGGCCGCTTCGCGGTAGAGCCCACGCGCTGCGAGCGGATTCACTTGTGAGAAGCTCTGGACGGCCACCGTTGCGTGCACGCCGAAGTCTTCGATCAACCGCTCGGCGCCGTTCAGCAACCGCGTGCGGCCGCGAAAACGTCCGATCGGATCGGGCTCGGCCCAGATCACGCCGGCCACTCCTCCGTCTTCGAGCGCGCGAGCGATGCGATCGGTGTTCGCCTTTCGCTCGCCGATCAACCCGGCGAGCACGCCTTTGGCGTGCAGGCTCGCGCGCAAGACGACTTCCTCGATGCCGTGCAAGCTGCGTTCCGCGCAGATCGCGAACGCTTGCGCGATCGGCTCCGCGACGAGCGGATCGCTCACGAGACGCACGAGGCGGTCCGAATCCTGCGCGCGCGCAGCCAGTCCGCCGCCCGGTGCCGCTGCGTATTGCGCGGCCGTGCGATACGCGAGCGATCGCGGCGACGGGTGAATCTGCTCGATTTTCGCGTCAACCTTGCCGATGCGCGCGAGGGCTTCTTCGACGAGCGATTGCTTGACCGGCAGCTGCTCGTCGTATTCCAACGGGAGGTCGGCGCCGGGCGGCAGCGCGATGTCGACTCGGTGAGGATGCGGATCCAAGATCTCGATTGCATGTGCGCGGAGCACGCCCGATTTCACCGCGGGGCGCGCGCTCACGCGCTCGCCCGGGAGCGCGCCGCGCACCAGGACGACGCCGCCCGGCGTGCGCGCCAGGCCGAGCCCGCCGGCCACGATGCGCTCGATCTCCAGCTCGACCGTGCCCTGTTTCATCGGCTCAAACCGTAGCCGACGCTCGCGCCGGTGCCTTTGATCCCTGAACTGCGCTGGATTAGCCCGAGTACGGCATCAGTGCGTTCGCGGGGATCGTGCCGAGACGGCCCGACTGGTAATCCTCGAACGCCTTGACGAGCTCGTCTCGCGTGGTCATCACGAAGGGGCCGTACGCGGCGACCGGTTCTCCGATCGGCTGCCCGCCGAGGATGAGCACTTCCATGTTCGGCGAGCGCGACTCTTGCGATTCGCCGGCGCGCACCGTGATTTGGTCGCCCGGTCCGAACACCGCGAGCTGTCCGTACTGCGCCGGGCGCATTTCGGTACCGACGGCTCCTTCGCCGGCGAGCACATACACGAGCGCGTTGAAATCCCTCGCCCACGGCAGCACGAGCTGCGCGCCCGGTGACAGCGTTGCGTGTACGACCGCGATCGGCGTGTGCGTCGAGCCCGGACCTTTGTATCCGGCAACGTCGCCGGCGATCACGCGGACGAGCGAACCGCCGTCGGACGACGACAGCAGGCTTACCTGCTCGCCTTCGAGCGACTGGTATCGCGGCGGCACGAACTTATCGCGCGACGGCAAGTTCACCCACAGCTGAATACCGTGAAAGAGGCCCCCGCTGATAACAAGCTGCTCCGGCGGCGTCTCAATGTGCAGGATTCCCGCGCCGGCGGTCATCCACTGTGTCGCGCCATCGGTAATGACGCCGCCGCCGCCGTGCGAATCTTGGTGCTGAAACGTGCCGTCGATCATGTACGTGACGGTTTCGAAACCGCGGTGCGGGTGCCACGGCGTGCCCTTCGGCTCGCCGGGCGCGTATTCGACCTCGCCCATCTGGTCCATGTGCACGAACGGATCCAGATCCGCGAGCGTCACGCCGGCGAATGCTCGGCGCACGGGAAAGCCTTCGCCTTCGAACCCGCTCGGCGCGATCGTGAGCGAGCGAACGGGGCGATCAACGGCATCCGGTTCGACAGGAATGCGCGGCAGCGTCAGCGTGTCTCGAGTAACAGCGGGCATCTGGGGCCTCCATCCTTTTGCAAAAACGCAAAACGTGGCAACGCCGGCGGCGGCCCTCGTATTCCGCGATTTTCTGCGCTACGGCCGGCGGCCGAGGAACGCGACGAGCTTGTCTTCCGGTGACGCGTTCTCGGGCACTTCGACCTCCGGCGCGAAGAAGCCGTCGTCGCCGCGCGGCGCGTCGCCGTACACCTTCTTCAGACCGTCGAGCATCGCCGTCGCAAGCATGGGTTCGATCCCGTAGTCCTGACCGGTTGCCTTCGCGACATCCCATCCGTGCACGACGGCTTCCATCAGCGCAATGCGGAGCGCGCCGGTAGCCGGCATCTCGCCGAAAACGTGGACCTGCCTCTCGAGTGCGCCGTCCGCGCTCCATCCCTCGACGGCCAGCTTGCGAGCGTTCTCGAAAGCCACGCCGGGATCGTCGCCGGCCAAGTCCGGCGGCGTCTGGTGCGGGTCGTTCTTCTCGCCTGCGAGCGCGCGCTCAAACAGGTACACGCCCCCGATCAAATGGTTGATCAGCTCGCGCAAGCTCCATCCCTCACACGGCGTATCGGCGGCAAGCTGTTCTGCCTGCACGCCGGCAACGATGCGTCCCGTATTCTCGAGCGCGTTGAAGTAAAACGGCCTCAAGTCCATGTGCCTCTCCTCAATCGCTTCCGCACGTCGCGGGACGGCAACCCTAGCGCGAGGTCTGATATCTGGCCATCCGCCGAAAATGACTGGTTATACCGCTTGTTTCATTTTGGGTGTTTTGAAAGCGGGCCAACCATGTCAGGACCGAACCTGCCGATCTCGGTGCGGCGCATGATGGGCAGCGTCTCGATGTACCCCGGCGTCGGTGCAGGTGGCGGCTCCGCATGTTGCACGTACTCGGCGAGCTCCGCGAGGTCCTTTGCAGCGTCGAGCGGAAGTGGGATGCGCAGCCCGTCGGGGAATCGCGCCTCGGTCCATAGCAAGAACGCATTGGCCGGGTCCCAGGCGAACTCCGGGATGATCCATCCGTCGTCACCGTTGTGCGTCAGTCGCCGAACGGCTTTGGTTTCGAGGTTCATCTCGTACAGGTCGGTCGCCTCTTGCGCGAACGGCTGTAGGAACCCGGCCTCAAACAGCGGGAGGATGAGCAAGTAATCCTCTTCGGTCGAGAGACCCGCCGCTTCCGACAGCACGGTGAACGTGTTGAAGAAGCCCGGATGGTCGCGCGTCGACATGAAGATGACGCTCTTCATGTCCGGCGTGAACAGCGCTTGCTCGTCCCACGCCGAGCCGTTCGTCAACCGCGTCACATCGCACGGGCCGGGAACGCCGTTCGCGTCGAATGTGAGCTTGCAATAGAAAAGCTCGAGGTTCATCGCCGTCCCGAACGACTCCGTGTAGAGGAAACCGCTGCCGTCCGGTGCCCACCACTGCGTCTCGTAGTAGTGGCCGTTTGCCGGACGCACGACCGTCGTGTCCTCGAGACGAGGCGGGTTTACGCCGTCGTCGACGAACCGCGCGACGCGCACGTCCCAATGCCCCCGGCCGTCGTTCGTGACGAAGTTCCAATTGAGGTGGGCCCACACGAGGTGTTTACCGTCGGGAGACCAGTACGCGTGGTAATCGTCTTCGCCCTCCCCGGAGCCGTGCGCGGCGTCGAGTCCGGTCAGCTGCGTCACGCTGGTTCCATCCGGCTTCATGACGTACAGCGCGGATCCGAGGCCGCCGAATCCCGGCGAGCCGATGCGGAACACGCGGTTCGCCCACGAGTGAAAGAGGATCCAGTCGCCTTGCGGCTCGACCGCGGGGACGCCGTTCGGCGCGGCCGGCGCTTGGGATGTGCACGTGAGGCACGTTGTATTGGCGCCGCCCACGTCGTCGGAGATGTAGATCTGCTGCCCTTGTCCTTGGCCGAAGTCCTTCGCAAACACGACTCTGCCGTCGGGCATGAACACGGGCGCTTGGCCGAACGCGTACTGGTTGTGCGAGACGGTGAACGGGTCGCTCGAGTAGTCGGCTGCGCGCCCGGTCCCCGGCGCGAGAAGCGCGAGCGGCAGGACGGCGGCGATCAGGATGCGCTTCATGTGAGCTCTCCCCGGCGAAGACGTCACCGTAGGAATACGCGCCCGCCCTGCTCGATCCCTGCCTCGGCCGGTCTGGAGGATTTCTGCCCGGCAAGGGCGAATAGAATGAGACCCCGGAACTGAGCGAGAGGATTCAGGAATGCGATCGATTCTTTCGGCCTGCGCGGTTGCCGCCGTGGCCGTGACCACTCTTTTCATAGCCGGCCCGGCGAATGCGGGCACGGCGCCGATGCGCTTCTCGCACGCCGTGGTCGTCGACCAGCAGCGCTCCGGTTTCGAGCCGGACATCGCCGTCGACGGAGAAGACCGTATCTATACGAGCGTCCCGAACGGCAGCTCCACCACGACGTCGTGGGTCTGGCGTTCGGTCGACCACGGCGACACGTTCCAGCTCGTCCCCGGCAACGTGGCCGGCCGCACGACGACCTGTCTGCAAGGCGGCGGAGACACCGAGCTGCAGGTGGATGCCAAGGGCAACCTCTATCTCAGTGATCTCCAGAATCTCACAAACTTGACGAACAGCGTCAGCACCGACCACGGCGCAACGTTCCTGTCGAGCTGCGCCGGCGCGCCTAACACGCCGGTCGATCGCATGTGGTATGCGATTCAAGGCTCGCTCGGCGACCCGAAGTTCCGCATTTACGAGGAGTACGACGCAGTTGCATCCGGCCTCGACATGACCGACCCTGCCGATCCGAAGATCGGAAACCAGCTCGTCGAGATCGTCAGCACCGACGGCGTCAACTTCGTTCCGGTCGTGAACGCGAACCCGGGACCGGCGTGCCTCGGCGGCGGCGCGATCAATTGCGTCACGAACAACGAAGGCCTTCCCGGCAATCAAGTCATTGCGAAGAACGGGGACATTCTCATCGCGCACACCGGCCGCACGGTAAACGGTTCCGAGCGCGTGGTCGTCTCGCGCGGGAAGATGAGTGGCGATTTCCCGGCGATTACGGCCACCTGGACGGACGTGGAGCTCAATGCAAAGGCGTGTCCGCAATTCGACGCCACGACCGAGAACCTCGGCAAGACAGAGATTTGCGACGCGGTTCAGTTCCCGACGATCGCGCAAGACACCGCCGGCAACTTCTATGTCGCGTTCAGCTCACGGACGAAGAAGGTCGAGACGGTCGATGGCGCTCCGACGCTCGTCCAAAGCGGACCGTACACAACGTACGTTGCGACGTCGCACGACGGAGATCACTGGAGTGAGCCGGTCAAGGTCAGCGCCGGGGGCTCGAACGCGTTCTCGTGGATCACCGCAGGCGCGCCGGGGCGCGCGGCGGTTGCGTGGTATCACGCCGACATCGAGCACGGCGACCCGCCGACAGGTGACGGCGTGAACGGTGTTCTCGCGAGCTTGAACGACGCGGACCCGCACGGGTACCTCTTCGACGATCTGCAAGATGCCGAGTTCGACGTTCAGGTTGCATACAGCCTCGACGCATTGTCGGCGGACCCAACGTGGAACGTGCAGACCATCACGGAACACCCCATCAAGCACGGTCCGATCTGTACGCGAGGAACCACCTGCTCGGTGACACAGGGCGATCGCAGCCTCGGGGACTTTCTCATGGTTTCGCACGACTCGAGCGGCGCGCTGATCTTTTCGTTCGTCGACGACACGTCGGGCTACTACTCGACCGGCCCGACCGGCATCATTGCGAACAGCGGCCCGACTGTGATCGTGCGCCAGATCGGCGGCCCCTCGTTGCTCGGCGGCACGATCGGAACGCGTGCGCCGGTTTTTGCCGGCTTGCTGGATTCATTGCAGACGGGCGCCGTGACCGACCGGAGTGGAGACGCCGCTTTCAACGGCGTGACGCTTACATCCGATGCGGGAGCGAACCTCGACATCGTCGGCACCGATGTTCAAACCGGTGTTGACGGCATCGACATTCACATCAAGGTGGCCGACGCGTCGTCGCTGCTCGTCTCCCCCACCGCCGGCGGAACGACCGGACTGTGGTTTGTTCGTTTCACGACGTACGACCGGGGCAACCCAGGCAACGGTCACATCTACTACGCCGGCGCCGAGTCGATTTTGGGAGGCGCGCCGCGCTTCTTCGCCGGCGAGCCGAAGCACGTTCGGTACATCACGTACTACGACAGCTCAACGCCGATCGAAGGAAGCGTCGAGGGTAATGCCATCACGTTGCACGTCCCGTATTCGATGATCGGTGATCACAAAGTCGGCACGCGGCTGTTCTCGGTCACGGCATTCAGCGCTACGGCGGCAGGAACACTCGCGAATGTGCCCAACGCGTTGTTCAACCAAGTGGACGCTACGGCGCCGTTCAACTACGACATCCGCGGAACGAATATGCCGGTGTTCCACGCGAAGCCCACACAGGTGAAGGGCGCGCGTCACTCATTGCCATCGACCGGCGTCGACGAACAGTTTGCATCGGTGATGGGCGCGGTGTTGCTCGCCGGCGCGTACGCGATTCGCCGCAGGCTCGTTCGTTAGTCGGGGGTGCTCGTCGGGCCTGCCGCCGGAGGCGCGATGCCGGGCGGGTGGCTCGTCTGCGAGCGGCGGTGCCATTGAAATAGGTCGGGGGTGAATACGTCGCCGGCTTCGTTCTTGACGCCGCCGTCCGCCAATTCTTCGGCGATCCGCCCGTACCACTGCGCTTCGTATTTGAACCCGCCTTCGCGCCACTCGCGCTTATACGGCTCGGCGTCGGTCGATCTTTCGAAGCGCACGGTGATGTCGCCGCGGTTTCCGTACGTCGTGTTGCCGGAACGATGCCAGCTCACGAGCCAGAGGCCTGGGCCGTTTTCCTGCGCGGGTAGCGGAGCGTCCACGCCTCCAACCCTACGCTCTATAATCGGCGCCGATCGGTTTTCGAGAGTGGGAAAATCTTCTGTGAATACTTCGGGGCGCGAGGTTCTCGGGTTGCCGCCGGATGCGCGCGGCGTTCTGCCGTCGCAGCATCTCGCTCGTGCCGTTGAGGAGCGCATCATCGAAGTCGGCGACAACCTGCACGTGCCTCCCTCGAACATTCAGCCGGCGTCGATCGATCTCCGTCTGGGCGAAACCGCGTATCGCATCAGGTCTTCCTTTCTGCCGGACAACCGGCCCGTGGAAGAGAAGCTCAAGGAGTTCGTCATCGACGAGATCGACTTGCGCCGCGAGGGCGCGGTTTTGGAGACGAAGCGGCCGTATCTCATTCCGTTGCTCGAGCACCTGAACTTGCCGCAGGACGTGCGCGGCAAAGCGAACCCAAAGTCGTCGACCGGGCGGCTCGATGTGTTCACGCGCGTCATCAGCGACCACGGTGGACGCTTCGACGAGATCGAAGCGGGATACACGGGTCGACTCTGGCTCGAGGTGGTGCCGCTCTCCTTCACGGTGCGCGTCGCGCAGTTTCTTGCGCTGAATCAGCTGCGGCTATCGCTTGGAAATGCGTCTTTGACCGATGAGGAGATTCGTTCTCGGCACGAGTCCGAACCGCTGCTCTTCCGCGACGGCGTGCCCGTGTCCGACTTGGTCGTCGACCGCGGCCTGTTCCTCGGCCTCGACTTGCGTGGAGACGCTTCGGGGCGGGTCGGCTACCGGGCCCGCGACTACGCGCCGGTGCTGGAGATGGCGTCCGTCGGGAATGCGGATCCTGACGTGTACTGGGAGCCGGTGCGCAAGGAAGAAGGCGACCGCATCGTTTTGGCGCCGGAGCACTTCTATCTGTTGCTGTCGGAGGAGAGCGTTCGCATTCCTCCGGGCCTCGCCGCCGAGATGACCGCGTACGATCCGACGAGCGGCGAGCTTCGCACGCACTATGCGGGTTTCTTCGACCCGGGGTTCGGATATTCGCCGGACGCATCTTTCTCCGGGTCCCGCGCCGCCCTGGAGGTGCGCGCGCACGACGTGCCGTTCATGATCGAGCACGGCCAGCGCGTGTGCCGCTTGACGTTCGAGCGTATGGTCGAGCCGCCTCTTGTGCTGTACGGGCAGGGAATCGGCAGCTCATACCAGCAGCAGATGGATACGCTCAGCAAACACTTCCGCCGACGGGTCTAGGCCCCGCTCACCGCTTCCGCCGAAGCGCTTATCTGAGAATTCCGGTCGACTGGCCGACCTCGATCAAGTGCCCGTCGGGGTCGCGCACGTATGCGCGAATTTCGCGGCCGTGGTCCTTCGGCTCGGTGAGGAACTCAGCGCCTTTTGCGCTCCACTCCTTGTAAATCTTTTCGATGTCGGCGACGCGCACGTTCAGAAATGCGCTCGTACGGTTCGGATCAGTCGGTGTCTCAAGCGTCACGGTGGGCTTGTCGTCCGTCGGTCCCCCGCCGGCGTTGAGAATGATCCACGAGTTAGCGACCTTCATGATGACCGGGTCACGCTCGACGAGAACCTTCGCGCTAAACAGATCCTTGTAGAACTCACGCGAGCGGTCCTGGTCCGACACGACCAGGAAATGGGTCAGAACGAAGCCTTCTGACGGAGCGGGAAAGTCGGATGGGTCCATGGC